>CAZAGN010000065.1:12203-14237 GCA_964484905.1 uncultured bacterium
GCCGTCGCTTCAGGCTCTGGTATGGCGTCTGGGAGCTCGGGTTCTGTGGGGGTTGAAGTTTCTGGCTCTACAGTTTCTGGATCAACCTCAAAGGCCCATTCTTCGCGGGTGACTGTACCGGCAGCGTCAGCCACTTCGACTTCGACAGCAATCGCTTGATCAACCGGCAAATCAGCATCGGGGGTAAAGGTAAAGCCTTCAGCGGTACGGGTGATGCTGGGGGTTACATCTTGGCCATTAACGCGAACGATAAGACTCGCAACATTAGCTAGATCGTCAAGGCGGGCACTAATCTCGGGACGCAGACTGCTGACCACTGTGGCGTTTGCCGGATTAAGGATCAGGATCGGCGGGAAAAGAGCCGTGGTTACGGGCAGGTTCATTACCAGACGGCGACCGCCCCATTCGGTGGTAGTGCTGGTGACGCTGTTATCAAGGATGACCAGCAGCGGTGCGCCATTGGCTCGATCTTGGGTGCGGACGGTATAGCTGCCTTCGTATTGCCCCTCACGGGTTTCTGTGAGGGGGACTTCGTTGGTAACACCGGGAATGCGGAAGGCGGCCTGTACTCCGGGGGTAGCGCGCACAACCACTCGGAGGGTTTCGCCGGCCTGGAGGTTGTCAACGTTGCCGCGTACCAAAATTTCTTGGACTTCGGGGGCGCCGGCTAACACTTCGAGATCGGGTTCGCTAACCAGGGTTTCGACGGGAATCTCTGGTTGGTTTTCGGCAATTACGAGCGAACCCGGTACGGTTGCGCCGAGGGGTGGGCTTATTTGGGGTACGCGCCCGACACGGCTCATGGCTTGGTAGGTAAAGGCGGCGACTTCACCACGGCTGGCACCAGCGCCCGGATTCAGCACAGTAGCGTTGGGATAAAGCACCAACAAACCCGCTTGAGTGGCGGCAGCAACAATGGGTCGGGCCCAGTTCGGGATTTGAGCATCATCGCTGAAGTAGCTTAAAACAGTATCAATTTCGGCTGTGTCGGTAAGGGGTTCAATACCCGCCGCCCGGGTGAGAACGGCAATCGCTTGGACGCGGGTGAGGGTTTCGCCGGGGCGGAAAGTACCATCGGGAAAACCCGAGACAAAGCCAGCCGCAGCGGCAGCACCAATGGCGGGTGCAGCCCAAGTCGGAATGGGATCGCTAAAGCGAGCGACGGGGACGTTGGTATTGAGGCCAAAGGCTTTGGTCGCGATCGCCGCAAACTGCGCCCGGGTTACAGTTTCGTTAGGACGGAAGCTACCATCCGGAAACCCCCCAAGCACATCCTGCTGTGCCAGAGCCGAGATGTAGGCTTCACCCCAGTAGGTGGCAATATCGTTTAATTGAGCAGCAGCTGGTAAGGTGATGACCAGTGCCGCTGTCGGGATGGCTGTGAGCAGATTCCAACGCATAATTATCCTCGGTGCGGTAGTCCGTAAAGCCAATCAGGCTTTACCGTAACTTCAAATGTTCTGTATCCCTAGACGAAGGTTCCGTGAAAAAAGTTGCCTTCTGAGAATTTTGCCCGTCAGCAGGTAAGCGTTGGGGCACATAGTCATTCAGAATGAGCGTGAGATATTCCTCGGGGTACTTAAATTTCTCCGTACTCAAGCTTCTCAGAGGTATGGGAGGCTAAAACTGTCTCATCCTTAGTGCAAACAACTATAGTGATGGGGCATGTCCACTACTGACCACGCATCAGAAAAAAGCCCCAGATCACGGTCAAAGCTGAATTTCCTCGGTACGCTAGGGTGCGAGCGGCAAGGCGAGCGGTACATGGTCAGAATTAGGGAAGCATTGGCCAAGGGATGGTGGTTGTTTCAGTTGCAGCCTACGGTTTTAGTGGGAGCACTGTTGCTGGCGGTCGGATTGAATTTGCTCCCTAATTTAGTTTTAGGGGCGGTGACGTTTGTGCAGCAGTTAGGTTTGCTTTCGCCTCTGCTGCGTGATGCTGTACCATTTGGGCTCGCGATCGCGAGTTATGGCATCATCTCACTGACAACCCTGGGCTACTTGGTGATCACCCTCAAGCTCTGCCGGGGCGAG
>CAZAGN010000066.1:0-13807 GCA_964484905.1 uncultured bacterium
GAAATCAGGAGTGGCGGCAACGTCATCGGGAGTTCGAATCTCCCCCTCTCCGTCCAGACACCGCAAGGATTTCTAGGCAGCGCAAGGGATTGAGCTGCCTTTTACTTTGGGCTTTCTCGGCCGGTTGGCTGGTCTCTGTGGTCTCTGTGGGTGCTACAGTTACGGCATTTAGGCCAGTCATTTAGGCCAGTGGTCAGTGGCCTAAACCTTTGTCTTGTCGGGATTCAGTCGTGAGTGATGCTCTGAAAAAGGCCAACAACTACCTTAGGCTGGCGGAATGCCGCTTGGTGATTGCCCAGCGGGGCGAGGTGCTTTACCTGCGTGGCTACCTCCCCGACAAGGCCACGGGTGCGGGTCTTAAGCAACAGCGAATGAGCACTGGCCTAAGCGCAACGCCCGCTGGCCTAAAGGAGGCGATCAGTCTGGCGCTGCGGGTTAACGCGGAGTTGCAGGCCGGTCAATTCGACTGGGGCAATTACCTCAGCGAGAAGCAGGCGGTGATTCTTAATCCTGTCGAGGCGTTTAAGGCCTACTACTTCTCAACCCGGCCGGACACTTTGCAGACGCGCACGACCTGGGATGACTCCTATGCCTGTGTGTTGAATAAACTGCCAGCCGGCCGGCCGAGCGAGGAGGCCTGCCGCAGGCTTGTGCTTAGCTACGCGCCGGAGCGGCGGATTCGTCAGCTAGCGCATACAGTTGTCTGCGCCTTCATGCGTTTTCATAAGGTGCCCTACGACCGGGACCTCTGGGCCACGTACCGGGGGACGTATGCCAGTAAAGGGCCGGCTAAGCGCAGCATTCCCAGCGACGCGGAGATTGAAGTACTGTGGGCGGGTCTGAACTCAGATGAAGCCCGTCACGTTGTGGGTCTGCTGGCCACCTTCGGTCTGCGGACGTCGGAGTTATTTCACATTGATGTCACACCCCTCCTGGAGGGGCAGTTTTTTGTCTGCGTTGACGACAGCGCAAAGACGAAGAAAGAAAGACGCGCCTATGCCCTGCCTCAGCGCTGGGTTGATCTGTTCAACCTCCGCCAGCCCTGGGATCACCGTGCTGATGGCACTAAGCGCAATAAGGATCTTGGCAATCGGATCAGCGTGATGTTCAAACGGCTGGGGCTACCCCCTAGCTACTCACTGCGCCACGCCTATCGTCTTAGAGGTTTAAAAAAGGGCGTGGACCCCGTGATCATCAGCCGCTCTCTAGGCCACTCGCCCGCCATTGGCGTGCAGCACTACACGCGCTGGCTGGAGGAGCAGGATGTCGCGGATGCCTTTGAGGACTAACGACGACGCCCTGGACTGGTGCTCCAGTAGTCTTCAAGAGCTTGGAGATTCCAGCGATAAGAAGTTGTCTCTGATTCTGCGTCACTGACGACGATGTAGTGCTGCTTGAGCTTCAGCTTGCCCCGCTGCACAAGGCGGTAGAGATGGTGTTTGCTGATGTCGAAATGCTGCGTAGCAACAAGGGTTCTAACGAATTTCAAGTTGGGAGTCAGAGCTTTGGATGGTGATGGATGTTAAACGCGGCAAAAGTTCTGCTGCCAGTAATTCAGTTCTTCAATGCCTGGCAGCCAAGCTTCAACCTGCATCAAAACATGCTCGGTTATAACGGGGAGCTGGGTCCGGCCGAACAACCTTCTTCTGCAGCACCCACTGGCGTTCGGGCTTAGGGGCAGGCTCGCCCTCATAAGTCCGCGCGTCTGCGCCTTTGATCCAGCTCCAGACAACGAGACGATTTAGACTGTCCAGGCCGCCAGTGGATAGCTCACCGGATGTAACCAGGCACTTGTAGGCAAGCTGGGAACTGTGCAGGTCATCTCTTTCCATGATGGTGTCAATAACTTTGGATGGGTAGACGGACAATCTCTTCGAGCTGAAGTTTCTCACGCAGCAGCGTGAACTTTGTCTCTGCCTGACGTGGCGTAGACCCAAGCGCAGTGCCAATCAGCAGAGCGCCCGTTGACGGTGTAGGCCCCTTCTTTGGGAAAGTTTGGGTTGGCTTTGATGGCCGCTTCACGCAGAGCTAGCTGGAAGTCCTGGAACGGCAAAGCGCCCCAGAAGAGGTAGCGGCGTTTATCGACTAGGCCAAGAAGATCGGCTGATTCTCTTTCACCAGGTGAGCCGACCGACCAATAAAAGTCGATGTAAACCTGGCTGAGCCAGAGGTGAAAATCCATCATTCCCACTCAAACGTCGGTAGCGTCTCAACGACATGCCCATCCGCGTCAAGGCATAGCCATTTGGCCTTGTGGCTTATGGCGAAGTCGCATAGATTAACGAAGGCCAAGCTCAGGCCATAGTCAAGGGCCATCTGCTTGAATATGTAGACATCATTGATGTCGTTGCCCTGCCAGCCGTAGAGATTGATGACGAAGTACGTTTCCCCAACGAAAATATCAAAGGGTATCTCAAGTCTCTCAGGCGGTAGTTGCTTAGGAATTTTGTCTAGTAGCGCGGTATCTGGATGAGTGATGTGAGACGTGCTGAGAACCAGCATGGACTCAAATTCAAGGTTTTCCATGAGCGTAGTGTTGCTTCAGATTATAGGCCCATCAACCTGTCTAGCCAAGAACGCGGCTTAGGCTCCGCCCACTTGAAGCGCTCTTGGCGCTCGGGTGGAATAAACAAAGGCTCTGTAATTGAGGCGCCGTTGTATTGATTAATTTCAACTTGCAGTAGCTCTAGCTGACATCTTCCCGCCCTAAAGGGCGGAGGTTCTCGCTTCACTGGGAGGCTAACGCCTTTACCCTCTGCGAGCTTCATTTCGGTGTGTCCCACCGATGTTTGGGAAATTTCCCCTTGCCGCCCCTTGCGAGACAGGTTCCTCCTCTATTGAGCGAGACTCTGCCTGTGTAGCGGACGCTTCTATCATACCAAAAGTCTCCCTAAAGGGGGAGGCTTGTATCCCAGTCCCAAGGGTCAATGACAAGACGATGTAAGTCTGGGTGCCTATCCTTGTAGTAGCGCCAGATGTCGCAGTAAGGCTCTCGCCTTTTGCTATTTGCGTACGTATCCGGCAAGGAGTCCACTACCAAGGATGATGGCACTCTGCAGTAGTCAGAGGCGGGGTAGGGCAGCGTCTCTACTAGGTCCTGTGCTGTCAACTCCCTCACCGTAACTCTAGCAGCTGTCTTGTCTTTAAGAACTCTGTCTAAGTTGTTGTCTTGCATTAATTCCGCATTGCTTTGGATTAGTCTGCGTCCAGGCGGAACACCTCACAGCCCTCTCGCTTCGCTTTCGTCACCTCCTCCGGTGCCGGGTTGCTGAGGAAAACGGCCCAGACCTCCGCTTCAGTCTCGGCGTTGCAGAGAATGGCCTGGCCATTGGGCCATTGGAAGATCCAGGACGGCGTGGTCGGAGCGGTGATGGTCATGGCGGTTCTCAACGCAGCGTAATCAGCAAACAGCCAGGGGTGCATCGTAAAGTGCTCACTAGTTGATTTGGATGGTCTCGCCGACGGGTGCCTGAAGCGGCTGGTTGCTGACCCAGATTAGGGGACAGCGCGGCTCCTTCGGCCAGCGGCTGAGGTACAGGTCCGTGAGGACGATAATCACATCGGCATTGAGCGCAACAAGGCGCTCGACACCCGGCACGAGGTCAGTGCCGCCGCCGCCCCGGAACTGCGGAATGATGTCCTCAAACGAATCCTGCTGCTTGAGAACAAACTCGCCGGTGATCTGCGTGTCAACGGTGAGCACGACTGTCTCGGCGGCGTAGCGGCTCTGGAGCGTTTTCATCTCAGCGGAGAAAAGCAGCTGGTCCTCTTCGTTGAACACCGAGCCTGAGACGTCGAGAACAACACCAATGCGGCGGATGCCGGGCTTTGGCTTGAACGATGGCTCGTAAGGCGCGGCGCCGCTGAGGTAACGACGGCTCGGGAAGAGGTTCTGCTCGAGATTGTTGCTCAGGGCGCGCGCGGCAATTCGACGCAGCTTCTGATTCCAGGGCACCTGGGAGTTAGGCAGTAGGGCACCCAGCTTAAGTAGCAGAGAATTGCTGCCCGCGCCGGCCATGGCCTGGCGGGCGATGCGGCTCCACTTCTCGCTCTCAGTTGGGTCCTCCGTGAGTTCTTTGTTCTCGCGTAGGTCATCCATCTCGCCGTCCGGCCGCTCGATCAGCCCTTCCTTAGCGCCGTGGGGCATTTTACCCGCCGGGACGGGAATGCCTTTAGAGGGGTCGTTGGTGCGCGGCAGATTAAGCAGGAGCCAGGTGTAGAGGGACTCGACTGTCCACTGGCTTACGTGCTTGTCGTCCAGTGCTTTGTTAAAGGGCGGGTCGCGGAAAAAGATGCCGAACTCCGGCAGCTTGATGGCGCTGTGGCCGTGGTCTGTGATCATCTGGTTGATGATTAAGTCCGCGGCGATGTTATGCACCATGGGCACGCGGCTGCCGCGTCGCAGGCAGTGCTGCAGGACGATGTGCATCAACTCGTGGATAAACAGGCCAATCTGCTCGCGGTTGCTGAGCAGGAAGAAGCCCCGGCAGAGCGTAATTGTCCGGCCGTCGGTGTAGGCCACGGTCGCGCGCTCGTCGCTGACTGCGTAGCGGATGTGAATGAGGATGCGGCCAAACTCCGGCAGAACCTGACCGATGTACTGCACAACCTTGCTGCTGTGCTCTTGAAACGCTTTTGTTTCCCTTGGTGTTAGGGGTGGTAGGGCCGTGACTTTCTTCATGAAGGCGGCGCCGTCTTGCTTAGACATTGAGTAGTCCGGACTTCGGATTAAATTGCTACCTAGCCTTCGTGGAAGGTGACTAGCTCTTCGACGTTCTGCTCCTTAGAGTACTGCTTCCACTCGGCGCTGCGGGCCACCTCAGGCCGCAGCTTCTGCTTGCTGATTTCTCTCAGCAGCATCGACACGCCCATGACACGGACATCGGCCCGGGGCAGATTGTCCTTGACCGCGCACAGCATAGTCAGCATGCCAATGGCGTCGCTGAACTCTTGGCTGTTACTGCACGTCCGGCTGAGGGCCGAGGCAACGCCGTAGAGGGCGGACAACTTAGCGGGGATGTGCCGGGTGAACTCCTCCGGCCGCTTGGTCTCCTTAGCGCGCTTGTAGTAGGCGAACATCTGCTGCGGGCTGGGAATCTCGAGCATCTCCTTCATTGTCGTGATGAAGTTCTCGGCCGTGGCGATACCAACCTTGCCGGCGATAAATGCCTTGCTGATCACGTCATCCTGGAAGCCGAAGGTCTTGATGTAGTTGGAGATCGCCTGGCCCCAAGCGCGGGGGTTGGGCGAGATGCGCTGGTCGCGATCCTTGAACTCCATCAGTGAGGCGTCGAGGAACTCGGGGTAGATGCGGATGAAGGCGCGCACTTCCGGCGCGACGCCATTCTCCTCGGCCCAGAGATCCCAATCAGCGGCATTGGGGCGCAGACGCATTACGACCATGCGGCTGAGCAAGGGGCCTTGCATGTCGTAGAGGGTCGCGTTGTCGCCGTCGATGTTACCGGCGCCGTAGAGCCAGCTCAGTCTAGGTAGGCGGTGCTCGCCGACGCGCTTGTCGTGGAACAGTTGGTACAGGGGCACTTGCATGCGGTGGTCGGCCGAGGGAATCTCGTCGACGACGAAGATGTGGCGACCGCCGTCTTCTTCAGGAATGAAGGTGGGCTTGGCCCAGGTCGTGATGCCAAGCTTATTCTCCCGGCGCACCAGCTCATCGATTAAATCGCTGTTTGCGCTGCCTAGGGACTGGGCGATGAAGCTCACCCACTGCGGCATCTTATCGACCATGGGTAGACCACGGAGGTCCATGGGCTCCATGTTAGTCAGCACCAGAGGCGGGTTGACTTTAGCGCCGACCATAGCCCCGAATTGAAAGCTCAGTTCGGTCTTGCCGCAACCACGCGGACCTTCGATGTAGACGGGTTGGTCAACTTCGTAGCAGCGGCGCATGACTTCAAGCGCTTGACGGGGGCTGACCTCGAGAACGTTACTGTCCATGTTGAAATTAAGGGTTTAATTTGGATTAAGTTCGGCCAGGAGCATAAGCTCATGGTCGGTTAGGGGCAGAGAGTCTGTTTTTGCCGCGCTGCCGTCTGCGCAGCTTAGAGTGTAAGTCAGGTTATCCAGGTCCAGGCTAAAGCGCCATCTTAGACCGTATTGATAACCGTCCCATTGCTTAAGCAGTTGATTAATTAGCGCTAAGTACGCAAATGGCGTTTGCCTTTTTTCTCTACCGCCGTGTCTCCGGAAGCACCAGGTCTCGAGGCCCGTGACATCGCGGTACTCAGGCACAACGACATCAATCTGGTTGAATAGAACCACGTCGTAGGACAAGAGTTCCAGCAGATCCGTCTCGAGGGTATGGCTGTTTATTTGATAGGCGACCGCCTTGCGCACCGAGCCGAACTGAATGCAGAGCCTCGCAAAGCTCACGATAAGGTAGGTGGCGGCCGCTAGACCAATGACAAGGTTCAGAATCAAACGACAAGCCTCAGGGCGGGTTTACCGGGGCGGAGCTGGATGACGTTCTGATGGGCGTTTGCCGCTTCTTTAGCGGTGCGGCGCAGAGCGTTTGCGACGGCCTCCAGGGCATCGTCGAGGGTCTGGCCGCGGGTCTCGTTGATGACTGCGTGCATACGCGCCACTAAGGCGGACTCAGTCCGGCCGGTGGCTAACTCCTTGACATGCTCCCCGGCCTGAAGGCACGGGGATTCAAACAGCCTCACGGCCTGCTCTTACTGGCTCAGCGACAGTACTTACAGAAGCAGATTTCTCTACTCCAGCAGCGGTGCTCATCTCCCCAGTTGTTTCCTCAGAAGAGGCAGTTTCCGTATGACCTACGGTACTGTTGTTCCATTCATTGCCCACAAACTCTAGTCCTCGACTGAGTATGTTGCGAGCGGCATTTTGATCGCGACAGATCACAAGTTGACAGTGCTGGCAGCCATGAGTTCTTGTTGAGAGTGACTTTTTTACTCGATGCCCGCAGCGTGAGCAGTCTTGACTTGTATAGGCTGGGCTTACTGCGACCATGACTTTGCCCCACAGCTTACCGTAGTAGTCTAGCCAGTTAGTGAACTGCGTCCAGCCTGCATCGTGAATTGATTTAGCCAGATACCGATTACGAACAAGGTTAGCTACTCGCAAATCTTCATAAGCGACAATGTCGTTAGACATCACTACGCACCGAGCTTGTTTCATTGCCCAGTCTTTACGTTGCCTTTGAATCTGAAGGTGAACCTTGCCCACCTTCTGTCGTTGCTTGTGGTAGTTCTTACTTTGAGGCTTTGCTCCTTTTCTAAATCGTTTTGAGAGGCGACTCTGGGCTCGTTTGATCCGTTTTTCGCCCTTGCGAAAGAACTGCGGACATTCCACCTCAACACCATTGGAGTCTTTAGTGAAATACTTCAGTCCCAAGTCCAAGCCCACTACATTGCCGCTGTAGACACTGGATTCGTGACGCTCAACATCCAGGCAGAACTGAGCATAGTAGCCATCGGCGCGGCGAAGGACTCGAACACGGTTGATTTTGCTACTCAACACCAACTGCCTTGCTGGCGTGTTCATCCAGAGCTCAAACTGGCCAGCCTTGAAGCCATCGGTGAATGTGATAAGCATGCCATCACCTGAGAGGCTCCAACCAGAGGTCTAGTATTCAACCGAGCGAGAGTGCTTCTTGAACTGAGGATAGCCTTTTTCCTTTGCACCCTCCTTGCAGCGGCGGTAGAACGATTGAACTGATTGCCAGGCTCTTTCAGCAGCGGCTTGTCGAGCTTGAGAGTTAAGCAAACTCATCCAAGGCTGTTCAGAGTCTTTTGCTAGGGCGTGTGAGCAATTAGGATCTAGTGTGAGGTTGAGGATAAAGCAAAGCAGACGACGAGTCGACGTTATGCCTTAAGAGACGACCAGTGGGAGCGAATCCAGGCACTGCTGCCCGGGTCAAAAGGGTGGGTCGGCGTCACGGCCAAAGATAACCGTTTATTTGTTGAAGCCGTACTGTATCGATACCGCGCGGGTATTCCCTGGCGAGACATACCTGAGCGTTTTGGCCCCTCTCGGAAAATTCATACCCGCCACCGCCGTTGGGCGAAGACGGGCGTGTGGAAGCGAGTCTTTGAACTTTTAGCGAGTGAAGCTGATAACGAGTACGTCATGATTGACAGCACGATTGTGCGAGCGCATCAGCACAGTGCGGGTGCCCAAGGGGGGGCGATGAAGCCATTGGTCGGAGTCGCGGTGGGTTAAGCACCAAGATTCATGCCGTAGTCGATGCCTTAGGCAACCCCATCAGCTTGCATCTGAGTGAGGGGCAAGCCTCTGATTTGGATGGTGCCGATGCCCTTTTGACAGCGGTTGAGGCGGAGGTAGTCATTGCTGATAAGGGCTATGACGCGGCAGCAAGGGTGATTGAGCCTTTGCACGCCAGAGGGATAACAGTTGTGATTCCGTCCAGAGGCAACCGCAAAGAGCCGTGTGATTATGACAAGGAGCTCTACAAGGCACGCCATTTGGTTGAGAACTTCTTTGCCAAGCTCAAGCACTATCGCGCGATTGCCACTCGCTATGACAAGCTCGCTCAGACGTTTCTTGCCTCTGTCTACATGGCTGCTTCCATCACCTGGCTTATTTGATTACACGCCCTAGCTGTAATCGCCTGCGCCGTATTCCTGGCCTGTGAAGGCCGGCAGCCCGTGCTTCAATCTTGAGGAGCGTAAGCTCTTCGAGACTCGATGTACAAGGACTCAATAGTGTCTGAGGCTCGTCAGAAGCTTCTGATGAGTCAGGAAAAAAAGGGGTCTGTGATCACTAAGCAGGTTTGCCTCACTCCAGCGGCTGCGGCTCACCGCCGCCACCTGGCGCGCCCCCAGAAGATTCAGGCAGAGCAGCAGCAGCACCAGACGAGACCGACTGCTTGCGTTTCTTAGAACGCCAAAAAGACCGCACATGCTCAATCGATTGGTAAAGGCAAGGCAGCCGCCGATAAAGACGCCCCATGCCCGTCAACGGATCAAGCTGCACAAAAAACTGCGGCCCGTAGAATTGGGGATCGTAAGTGTTGTCCTTAACTTGTTGCGCGCTCAAAGTACCCCAGTCTTGAAAGACATGGAAGCGAGGCTTGTTTTGCAGGCACCGGTTCACATACTCACGCGTGACACCCAACTTATCAGCAAGGAACTGCTGACCAACAGCCGCAACTCGTTGTCGCTTACTGATGATCACACTGTGTTTGTTCACAAAGAATCTTTCCTCGTAGACCAAACTACCTTTACAGAGGGCACTACTGCGTGACTTTTTGTCGGTGGCGGCGGCACGCAGGCTGCGGCGTCCTTGGCACTCTCGCTCAGACCACATCTCTTCCTGTTCATCAAGGTCGAGCTTTACCCACGGGCATAACCGAGTAGGGTTCTTCCTTGACAGGTCGAAGAGTGTGGCAGCGCTGATAACCTCGGGCATCACAGCCTGACGATAACGCTTACACTGCCTATTTCCCATTTGGATAGCCTGCACAGCTTGCTGACGCTTGAACCAAACCATTTCCGCAGCTCTCTGGAAGAAGTCGGTCGCGGCGTGAACAGCCCGAATCCTCAGCTCTTTCAGAGAGAGCTTTTGCATCCGTTTCAGTTCACCCTTAGTAACGACTAGCCCACCACAGGACACATGCTGCTTTTGCAGACTGGCGAAGTAGATCGTGTAGGTTAGGTGGCCGCGTACTTTCTTCCATCGATAGCCACGAATGAGGCCAATCTGGCGCATTCTGCGTAAAACAGAGGCGACACTGACAGGCTTGACACGGGCAAGCTGAGCAAGGTCAGTCTGCCGCATGGCTACCTTGCCTGAACCCTGAGGATCCTTGGCACGCAGCGAAGCCCAAATGAGGGTATCAACTGAGTGGTGGTACAGGGTATGGATTGGCAGTTTTAGCGAAGGCAAGACTAACTCAGGACAATAGGAGTACTCCCCCATTGAGGAAGGCAGATTAGTTCAAAAAGCGCGCATTGGTGGGACTGCTCTCGTAGGATCTGAAGCAGCCTTTGATCGCGAGCAAGCTCCTGGCTGCTCAAGATGTCTGGGGTTTGATTGGGCGGCGCTGGCAGGTACCTCATGAAGATGAGGTAAGCTCGCAGGTTGCTGCCAAAGGTGAGGGTTTGCAGCTTAGTATGTGTTGAGGGTAGGCACGTAAGTCGTCTTCATCGAGCTACCCCCCACAGATCCAAGTCCGCTACCTATCTTGTGCAAGGAATACAGTGCAGCATTCTCAAGCCATAGCCAGGTCTGTACGGCTAGCGCAGCAAAGATGGCTGATACTCAAGCGAGCTTGATAGCAAACAGCAGGCGAGCCAGTAGGCTTGCTCTCATCGGGTACCGCCATCCAGCAGTATTTTGACAATCAGAAAGCTTAGTACTTATATCTACTGTCCGTCGCATTCTGCTGACTTCGTCTGTGCTGTTGGCTTGGTAGTTTGGCGATGTACCACACAGCACGATTATGGATACATTCAAGGATGCCATTGCTCGCGCTCGGCTCTCTGTTGCACCGTATCTGCCCCTCTGGCAAGCCAACTACGACTACATTGAGGGCCGTCGCCCAAAGGATAGTGCTGAGAAAAAGTCTGCTTTTGCTAGCTCGGTGCTTCAGCTTACACATGCTGTCTACGTCACGCCTGAAGGCTATCCAGGACCTAACATCCGCGCTTATGCTTGCGAGCTGGCCACGGTGGGGCCAAAAGGGAAGCTAATACCCATGGTGACTGGAGGCTTTTCGTCATTAGCCATGGCTCCTGATGGCAGCCTACCCGTGGCAGGCTTCTGGAATATTGATGCTGCTCGTCAGTGGTGTGAGTACTTCTGCTTTTGCTCTCTTGGGAACGAGCGCGGGCTTTTTGAGCTGATCTGGCAGCACGAGACTCACTATGACAATGACTTGACGGATCGGGAGGTGATGACTATTTGGACTGGGAAAGATAATCAGCGTGCAGGTGCGCCCACTCAGGGCTCTTCCGCCCACTACGCACTTGTCTACGATCCTGTGGACCAACGCTATTACAATAACGTCCGCCCTACGCATTAATGAAGTTAGGTCGTAGCGCCATCATTAACCCAGGATGAGGCCAGGCAGCGGACCAAACGCTTTGGCGCGGTCAGGAATACCACCATCACCGATGAGGATGTCAAAAGATTAGATAGTCGGGTGGCTCGTAGGGGTCATTGCTGCCAAAGGTGAGAGTCTTCAGCTTGGTATGTGTTTCGAGGGGGTAGGCACGTAGATTGTCCTCATCGAGCTTGAGGACGGGTAGCAGCTCGAGGTTAATAAAGCGCTTGAGGGCCGACTCGGTTAAGGGACACTCAAAGACAGAGAACTGCACCCGCTGACAGCATTGCTCGAGGCGCTTGACGAGGCGACGACGGCGTTTGTCGTCACGCACGTCATAGCAAACCACCCACAGATCCAAGCCCATTCCCTATCCTGTGCAACGAACACGCTGCCATAACTACGGTGCAGCATCCTTCAGCTGTGGCCACCCCTGTAGGACTAGCGCAGTAAAAACGGCTGATACTCAAGCGAGCTGGATAGCAAACAGCGGGCGAGCCAGCGGGCTTGCTCGAGCAGGATGGCTTCTAGTGTCAGGCGGCGATTTTGGGGTTCGTAGAGTAAGGGTGCTTTGAAAGTACGGTGCAGCTCACCCAAGAAAAGGCGCTTGCTGAGATCGCCCAGCCAAATGCCATCACCGTCGGGCGATGGTTCAAAGTCGTTTTGCTCCAAGATGCCCTGGGCTAGCACGGCCAAGACGGCGCGGTCGACAACCACGGGCCGAAATTCTTCCATCAGATCTAGGACAAGGTTAGGGCGTGAAGGATCAAGAGCGTGCAGAAAACCCAAGTAGGGATCAAGCTGGGCTTGCATACAGGCTGAAAAGCAGCGGGCAAGCAGGACGCCGTACCCCCAACTCAGCAGGGCATTAACGGGGTCTTGGGGTGGCTGACGGGTGCGTTTGCTAAAAAACCAGCCTACTGGCAGACACCGACCAAAGGCACCAAAGTAGAGCCGTGCGCCCATACCCTCGTGACCCATGATCACATCCCGATCGCGACTTGTAGCCGTCTCGAGCTGCTTGATGGTGGCCCAGATCGCATCAACGGCTTCGCTGACATCACATCCTTGGCGCTGGCGTTGCTGTAGTAGCGTCCGCTGGTTACGGAGTTTGCCGAGCACAAAGCGCCGCGCCACCTCCAGACCCCACTGCGATTCGAGAAGGCGGTACTGGGCTAGACGCAGCAGGGGCTGACTGGGGGCATGGCTTTGCAGACGACCCCGAAAACTGCCCGATTGCTTGAGGAAGAGGGTTTCGAGCGCATTATCCATGAGGCTAGCCAGGACAGGGGCTGTGAGCTGCACACCCGGAAAAACAACCAGCAAACTCAACTCAGCCAAGCGAAGATTCCGTTCACCATAGCGAGGTGTTTTAACAACTAGGGTTTGGTTCGAGAGCGAGACAACGGTGCCAGGCTCGGTGAGATATAACGCTGTCACTTTGGGGCTGTCACGTTAGGTAGGATTCGCTATTGGCTTATTTAGTTTACGGTGAGAGTCTTGACATGATCAACCTTACTTAAAACAAGTCATGACTCTAATGCGACTGACAAAACAATTTCTGCGTTACCGAACGGTAGCATTAGCTACCGCCAATGCTGTAATCACCTGGATCATCTTAATCATTGCGCCGCTGGGCCTGTTTGCTGTGATTGTCTGTACAGCAGGGGTATTCTTTAGCAGCTTGGTGTTAGGGCAGGTTGCCGATACAGCGCTTCTGCGCGTTTTGGCAGCACAGAGTGAGATCGCAAGCCTGAGCACATCTTCTGACAAGACGGTGAGTGTTTGGAGCAGCCTGACAGCGATTTTGACCGATGAGACTAAGACCCTGGATGAGCGCAAAGATCCGCCTCAGTTTCCGCGTAGCTAACTGAGAAGGCTGGGGTTGGGGGCGAGGCTGTTGGCTAGCACCAAACGGAGGCACGAGCCCCCAAAGCCAGACAGCGAAAGACTTTGAGGCTTTGGTATAACGCAAAAGTGCTGGCCTGAAATTGTAAAGTTTTGTGCGTCGTGCATCGCCTCAAGCAAATCTGTGTAAACACAGACCCTGATGTTGCTAGGCTGAGTTTTAAGAGTTTCTTAAGCTAATTCACGCGAGTTTCACGTTATTCTGACCGTAGCGACCTATAGCAAGTGATAGCAACGCAAACTCAGTACAAAAGTTACTCAGTAACCGCGTAAGTATCAGTAGTTATTCGCTAACGCACCTTGAAAACCAGTCTACGCATAGCCCCAATGCGTCCGGGGTCGACCCCGACCATTTCCCCGTAAGGGGACGGAGACACCAGAAGCAAGCCAGGCAGCCCTTAATATCCTCCTATCGGTCGACCCCGACCATTTCCCCGTAAGGGGACGGAGACTTAACAAGGAGTTTGCATGCGGGACCTAGAAGAGGTGTCGACCCCGACCATTTCCCCGTAAGGGGACGGAGACATCGTTTCCGATTACGCTGTGGTGCAGAAGCTCTAAGGGTCGACCCCGACCATTTCCCCGTAAGGGGACGGAGACTAGTGAGTGAAGATGATGTTATCACTGGCTGTTAGCTCTAAAGTCGACCCCGACCATTTCCCCGTAAGGGGACGGAGACCAGTATTCAACTGCTTCAATAAAAATGTCTACTCTCGTCGACCCCGACCATTTCCCCGTAAGGGGACGGAGACCAAACATGCTTCTCTCTCCTTATTGGTACGTACAAAGCAGTTTAGGTCGACCCCGACCATTTCCCCGTAAGGGGACGGAGACGAGGGTGTCAGCCACACA
>CAZAGN010000067.1:0-6550 GCA_964484905.1 uncultured bacterium
CAAAACGTTAAGATCGCCGCCCCGCCGGGGTGGGTCTGTGCTGACTGTCCTGTATGGGCTTCAAGAGAGCGATAAATTATAGTCATTCAGAATAAGCGTGAGACATTCCTCAGGGTACATAAATTGCTCTGTACTCAAGCTCCTCTGAGGTATGGGGGACTAAAACTGTCTCACCCTTAGTGGGAACAACTATATAAAAGAGCAAATTGTAAAAGAACAGCTGACTAGAAAAACAACGAGCTAGAGAGAGCAGCCAAGAAAAGCCTCATATCCGCGCTTCAATTGCTCTTTACCCGCCTGGTTAACAACACTGCCGTGAGCCATAATCACTCGCTCAAAGTCCCAATGTAGAACCTGCTCGATCGAGGCTTTGACCTGGGCTGTATCTGTTATCGCTAGGCGCTCAAGCAGGGATGGCCGCAGACATTTATAGCTGCCGCCCATGGCCGTAATGGCTTGAGTCAGCCAGGGAAAGCTGTTGTCAAAGTAAAAGGCTGTATCTGTCAAAATTAGGGTGCGGCTGGAGCTGTGAAAAAAGACCCACTCAGCTAAGGGGTCTGGCCCACGCGGACTCAGGGTTTTGAAGCCATCAAAAAACAGAAGCTCTAGGCCAGGCCAGGGACTGGGCACATTATCAGTTAGGACTTGGTCAATAGCCAACGCTGGCTGTTTAGCTTCCAGTCCTGCGGTGGCCCAAAACGTTGCGGCTGGGTAGGCAGCTTTGAATTCAGCGGCAAATAAATAATGGTAGAGATTAGGCGCGATGATCTGCGCGACATTGCCCAGCGCTTGCAGGGCCTCTGTGAGGGCGGGGGTCAACTGAATGGGTGAAATCACAACCAGCTCATTGTTTGCCAGCTCATTATTGGCAAGACGAATGACAGTCATGCGAGTGCCGATGCTGAGGCCAAAGTAGCGCAGGGGCTGCTCTGCGACCCATAGGTTGTGATCAAGGTTGGTTAGCATTCAATCCTCTTCCGAGAGCCTTCCGTGACGACACCGACAACAAGGATTGAGCCAGGGCACCATGACTGACCCTGGCCCAACGCTAGGGTTTGAACTACTCTGCGGCTTCGAAGGCGAAGGGTTCGGCGGTGACAAACTCACCCGAGGCATCACCGCTGAAGAGATTTTGCTGCTGTGGCCCCAGATCGAGTGTGCGGATACCGGCTGCTGCCGAGAAATCGACATTATTGAGATCGACCCAAAAGATATTGGGCGAGACGACGGACTCGAAGTAGTAGAGCATTGCTTTGTGGTCGGCCACAACCCGCCAGCGCGTTGTCGAGAGATTGGGCTGGTCGTCGATACTGACGCCAAAGGGGGCTGAAGCGTTGCGCATGACGCTAAAGACCGCCGCTGCCGCCAGGCGTGTATCATCTACTTGATCGACAGCATTAATTAAGAAGCTGGCACGGGTAAAGCGATCTTCAGCGCGGCTTGTGCCCGGCAAAAACACGAGGTTGTCTACCCGCGACCAGTAGCGACTGATGGCCAGTTGATCGGTAAAGACAGGTTCGTTGGTCATTACCTGATAGGTGCGATCATGATGAATTTCCAGCTCACCATCGACATACTCAAAAATGGCACTGTCACCTGAAGCATCCGAAATTGAGAGGTGCATGGTGGTAAGGCGACCGGGTTGGCCGGGTACTTCGCCGGTAACAACATCAAAGGGATTAGCGCGAACCGAAGCGACGGCTTCTTCGACGGTGGCAAAGTTATCAAGAAAATATTGAGCCCACAGGGAAATGGAGAGGCGGGGTGTTTCGCCATCATCTTCGGGATAAACGGCTGTGGTCAGCCACTGGGCATTGGCCATCAGTCCGGCTTCGTTGAGGCCATCGGTGGTAGCAACCTCATAGCCCGAGACGATGACACTGCCATACTTGGCGGTCCACTCGACTGAGCGCTCACCGGCAAGGCCATTGCGCTCGACGCCCTGGGGCAGAATCCACATATTGCCGTCCCATTCCAGCTTCCAGTCCATGTTGCGACCGGTGAGGGTGCGGCCATTGGGGCCTTGGTAGACGGCGCGGGTGCAGGCGTTGACTGCTGAGGTGTTGAGTAACAGGCTTGCTAAGAGACCAAAAACCAGGCCTCCCCGAAAGCTGAAGAGGTTCATTGCGTAACTTCCATTTACTTCCGTTACTATACTCCGAGTCGATGGGCTGGGTTGAGGCCATAATTGCTTGCGCTCTGCGAGGGCGTGACTAGCTCGATAGCCAGCGCTGGCGGGCGGCAAAGGCTTGGGCTTGGGCTGTCTCTAGGTCGATCGCGATCGCGGTGATGTGGCCGAGCTTGCGCTGGGGGCGATGGCCTTTGCCATACCAATGGAGGTGGGTATCACTGCCATCGAGGGTCTGTGAGGTTTGGCGGGGTGCTTTCTCGGCACCCAAAAGATTGACCATGGCCACCGCACCCCGGAGGGCGACGCTCCCGAGGGGCCAGTCACAGATGGCACGCAGGTGCTGCTCGAACTGGCTGGTGGCACAGCCTTCGATGGTGTAGTGGCCTGAATTATGGGGGCGTGGTGCCAGCTCGTTGATGAGGACTTCACCCGTGGCGGCGAGGAAGAGCTCGACACCGACAATACCGACGGCCCCCACCGCTTCTACGGCTTGGATCGCGATTGTTGTGGCCCGTTCTGCCGACTCAGTCGCGATCGCGGCGGGAGTTAGGGTGTGGTCACAGACATAATTTTGCTGCACGGTTGTGGTGACGGGATAGCTGGCAATATCGCCATTTGCCCGGCGCGCCACGATCACGGCCAGCTCTTGGGTGAAGGGAATATAGGCTTCGAAGTAGTGGGGTTGGCCTTGCCATTGCTGTCGTTGGGTTTCGAGAACGGCGGCGTTCGGAATGACGGCGGTGCCATGACCGTCGTAACCCTGCTCGCGGGTTTTAAGCACCAACGGGAAGCCAAGGTTCTGGGGTGCAGACTCGGTGTGCTCTGGCACGGGCAGACCGGCTTCGGCGAGGTGCTGACGCTGGCGAAATTTATCTTGAATGAGGGCGAGAGTATGACCACCTGGGCGGACAGTTACGCCCTGCTCAGTCAACCAGAGTAGGTCGGCGGCAGCGGTAAATTCATGCTCGCAGGTGACGAGATCGACCCGCTCGGCTAGCCGCAATAAGGAGCGCCGATCTCGCCAATCACCCACCACGACCTGGGCAACGGGGGCGGCAGCACAATCCGCTTCGGGATGGAGGACAACGGGCGTGATGCCCAGAGGATGACTCGCGATCGCGAGCATCCGTGCCAACTGGCCACCGCCAATAATGCCCACGCGCATGCTGCTTCTCCCTAGTGACTACGACGACACCGCTCAGAGCAGTATTTCACCTCTTCCCAACAATCGGCCCATTTTTTGCGCCAGGCGAAGGGCTTTTGACACACGAGACAGACTTTAGTGGGCAATTCGCCCTTTTTGCGGTGACGCGGCATCAGAAAACCCAAAGGAAACACTAAGAATGGTGAGGATTCGGCAGAAAACACAGATTTAGTGAAGAAAGTGTAATGACCTTTACAACCACTTTCCGGTCAGCCTGCCTACAATCTCTCTAAAATTCTGGCAGTTTTAGGGCTGCGGCACCACCTACGAGGCAATGGCATGACCTTTGACGACACGTTTGAACTTCCTGCCGAGCTCCTAGCCGCAGAGGAGACCCCGGCCCCGACCAGTACCAGTCGCCCGCGCACCGACCAAGACTCGGTGGGGCAATTCCTCAAGGAGATGGCCCGCTATCCCCTGCTCACAGCGAGCCAGGAGGTTGAGCTGGCCCGCACGATCGCGAGAGGTGGCCCTAAGGCCGAACTGGCGAAGCAAAAACTGGTGCGGGCTAACCTACGCCTCGTGGTATCAATCGCCAAAAAATACCTCAATCGGGGCGTGCCCTTCCTCGACTTGATTCAAGAAGGCTCGATTGGTCTGATCCGCGCCGCCGAGAAATTCGACTACGAGCGGGGCTATAAATTTTCAACCTATGCCTACTGGTGGATTCGTCAGGGCATTACGCGGGCGATCGCGAGCCAGAGCCGCATTGTCCGCCTGCCGGTACACATGGTCGAAAAGCTCAACCAAGTGAAAAAGCTGCGCCGCGAACTCTCCCAAAGCCTCGGTCGTCGTCCTAACAAAGCCGAACTGGCCGAAGCCCTCGATCTAACACCCGACAAACTCGATGCCATCCTCGAAGCCGGGCGGCGTACCCTCTCGCTCCATGCGCGGGTGGGCAAAGATGAAGATACCGAGTTGCTGCAACTGATTGAAGATACCGATGAGCTGGCCCCCGATGCCCGCCTCGATCTGAATTTGCTGGGTGATCGCATTGACTCGCTGCTCGATCAACTGAGCGAGCGCGAACGGGAAGTGATTCGCCTGCGCTTTGGCCTCGCCGATGGCCGCAGCTATACCCTCTCCGAAATTGGTGCCCTCTTCAGCCTCTCCCGCGAGCGAGTCCGCCAAATTCAGGCCAAAGCGATGCGTAAGTTGCGCCATCCTCGGCGGCAGGCGATGCTAGAGGACTGGGCGCTACCGACATCCTAAGCAGAGGTGAAACGTGCAGAGTGCGGCGAATTCTGAGCTAATTCTCGATGTCTCGATTCACGATGGTGTGGCCTGCCCGGTTGATGAAACAACCTGGCAGCATTGGTTTCAGCTCTGGTGGCAGCAGCTCGCAATCAATGCCGCCGCTGAGATCAGCCTACACCTAACCAATGATGCCGAAATTCGAGCTCTCAACAGCCAATTTCGCCACAAAGATGCCCCTACCGATGTCCTGGCGTTTAACAGTGCGCCCCTCGCGGTCGATGGTGACGACTTACCGCCGTTATTGGGCGATATTGTGATCTCTCTCGATACTGCGGCAGCCCAAGCAAGCGAGCAGCAGCATGCGCTACCTGTCGAGCTGGCCTGGCTCGCCAGTCATGGTCTGCTGCACCTCTTGGGTTGGGATCATCCCGACCCTGCCAGTCTGGACGCGATGCTGAGCCAGCAACGCCACCTCCTCGAAGCTGCCGCTATCCTGACAAAAACTTAGCGGGCATCAAAGCGGCAGCATCGCTGATCAAGAACCCTGTATGCACTTGGCTTAAAGGCTAATCAAGCTCTAGGTTGACCCAAACCGATGAGTCCACTCAAACCGGTCTAGCTCTTCACTGTCACCGTCGGCTTAAGCTTCGCGAAAATCATCCGGCCGGCAGGAGTTTGGATTGCACTTGTCACCAACGTTGTACACTTACGCCCGATCGCGACTTGGCCTTCTTCAACCACCACCATCGTGCCATCTTCTAGATAGCCAATGCCTTGGCCGGGTTCTTTGCCTTCTTTGATGATTTTGATCTCTAGACGATCACCCGGAATAAAGGCTGGTCGCAGCGCCTCCGCCAACTCATTTACATTCAACACCGGAATTTGTTGGATAGTTGCCACCTTATTGAGGTTAAAGTCGGTCGTCAGCAGGGCTCCATGCACCTCATGGGTCAGTCGTACCAATTTTTCATCCACCGTCGGCAAGTCCGGAAAATCAGCCTCATGAATCACAAAGCGATCGGGGTAGGCATCTTGCAAATCTTGGAGGATATCGAGACCACGGCGGCCCCGCTCCCGCTTTTGACCATCGGCCTTGTCGGCAATCGTTTGCAACTCCAGCAGGACAAAGCGTGGCACCACCAATGTCCCTTCAATAAAACCCGTCTCGATCAGATGGACAATGCGGCCATCAATAATGCAACTGGTATCGAGCACCTTTGCCGTTGCAGGCTGGACAGTGCCCTCCGCCATCAAGGCTACCTGCATTGCCAAATTGGGGTTAAACAGCCGCAACAAGGATCGTCCGTGGGTATCCCCCAGACTCACCCCCAAATAGGCAAAGCCAAGACTAAAAAAGACCGAAGTCAGCGGCTCGATAAAGGTAAACTCGGGCGGCAATGGCAAGACATAAACCGGCCCCATCGCCAAATTGGCTAACAGCAAGCCAAAAACCAAGCCGACCGCCCGGGCAATCAGAATATCGAGCGGCAGGGAGCGAACATTGGCTTCAAAGCGGCGGTAGGCCCAACGCACAAAGGCACCCAAGGCCAAGCCAACCACGCCCCCAAAGCCACTGGTGACAAAGCGAGCGCCCGTAATGTTGGCACCACTCACGGCAGCGGCAGGCAACAGGTCGAGGCCATAAAAACCTACACCCACACCGGCGATCACGAAAATGCTAATGAGAAGGGCATCAATCATGAGCGGCTCCATACCTAATCTTGATAATAAGTCGCCTGTCTCAAAAGCACCGAAATCTACTACTAAACTCAAGACTTGTGCCGTATCCAATTTCAAAACAGCAGTAACAGCCAATACTCTCAGGTCGTTACTGAAAGTGCTGGGCGCTCGCCCTACTCTGGAGCTACGGTGTGCTCACGAACTGGTCAGCGAGTGGTGAATACTACACAATAATCTCCTGATTACTCAGAGTTTGTCGCCGCCAGTATGTGTTTTAACTGGTTGATCACCTGCGCCGGTTGGAGTGCTGTCATACAAGGATGATCATCGAGTAAGCA
>CAZAGN010000067.1:6650-13730 GCA_964484905.1 uncultured bacterium
TGATCACCTGCGCCGGTTGGAGTGCTGTCATACAAGGATGATCATCGAGTAAGCACGCCTCATTTTTAAAGCGGTTTTCACTACAGAGGCTGCACCGATGGGGTGAGGTCGTCGTTACAACATGCGGTTGACGCGGTGCCCACAGGCGAATTGGGCTGGCCCCCTCACCATCAGCAGCATTACCAAAGATCGCGATCGTGGGGCAGCCCACAGCCGCCGCAATATGCAACGGCCCCGCATCGACGGTGACGCAGGCTTTAGTTTGGGTGAGGGCACCCGCCAAGACAATCAAAGAGGTTTTGCCACGCAGATCAATAACGGCTGTGGACGCAAGCAGCTCATCCTCGCCACTGCCCGCGTGATAAAGCGAGCGCTGGGTTGCCGGGGCACTACCGATAACGCCGACGCTGTAACCGGCTGTCTCACACCAGTCGATGAGTTGCCGCCAGTAGTCAAACGGCCACATCTTGGCGCGGCGGGTGGTTGTGATGTGTACCAAAATATCAGGAATGGCAAAATCGGGTCGTTGACTGGGCAGCTCCAGCCGAAAAAAGTCGGTTTCAACATAGGCGAGGCGACAAAAAATCTCGGCAATATAGTTGCTTTGAATCACACCTCGGTGACGTTCGATAAACGCAAGGCTATTCCAATCGTCATCGCGCAGCATTTGCAAAACCGGGTCATCACCCGAGGCAAATTTACGTTGAAAATCGGGCGATAGGCCGGCACCCGCCAGGTACTGGGGTCGAATCGCTGTCACTGCTACCAAGTTCAGCTCACTAAACTCATCACAGTTAATCGCCAAATCGTAGTCACCCGCCGCCTGCCGCCGTTCGACAACCGCCGCCGTCAGGGCCTCTAGAAAATCGGGGCGTTTGCTGTACAGCGAAAAGCGAAAGTCGATATAGGGCGAGTGCTGCTCAAAATCGGCGGTGATGTCGCTGCCAAAAAAATCGAGCTGACAATCGGGGTATTTTTCTTTGAGGCCGCGCAGCAGGGGCGTTGTCAGGACAAAATTCCCCACCTTAGACGACGAGAAGACAGCAATGTGAGCTCGCGATCGGAGCGGCTGGTCTCGAAAACGCTCCATGTGATGAACCCCAGACAATGAGCAAACGACCTAATTATTAAACACAATATCTTCGGCAGAGCGTTGGGCCAGACGCTTGAGGTTTTGATAGCGCAAGACATCGAGCAAATCATTGCCCGAACGCCCTTCGAGCTGCGCTTCGATATGGAGAGCTTCACCGAGGGCTTTGACGGCTTCAAGGCGGGGTAAGCCCCGTAGTACCAAGCGATCTACGGCATAGGTATCCGCTGCCAGGAGGCGACGGTCGTTGGTTTGGTCGCGGCGCAGTTGCCACAGGGCCAAACTCGTGAGGCCACCGGAGACGGCAATGCCAACCGGATCTCGCTGAGCCCCTTCAACAACCAGACTCACAGCACCCAAAGCGGTCAGAGCCAGATAAAAATCGAGGGGACGGGTCAGGGCGGGGCTGTGATAGCCCACCTTGTGCAAAAACAAGGTTGAGCGCTGGTTGGGCGAAAACTGCTGCCATGCTTGGGGTCGAATAAAAATCTTGAGGCGGCGTTGCCAGGGCAGTAGACGGCTGCCCCGAATGACATCGGTTTGGCGGTCGGGGGCAGCAATAATCTCGACGCGATCGCGACTGCTGGCAGGCAGCAAATCTTTGAGGCGTCTGACCTCGGCGCTACTCATCTGCGGCTCTTGATAAGCGCCGTAGCTCATAGCTGGCCCGCCATTGCCGTGAACATATCCTGCACCGCCCGATCTAGGCCCACAAGCACCGCCCGACTGATGATGCTGTGGCCAATATTGAGCTCTTCCATGCCTGGAATGGTCGCGATCGGGGCGACGTTGCGATAGGTGAGGCCATGGCCCGCATTTACCCGCAAGCCCAGGGCGCGCGCCTGTTGTGTGCCTGTAGTTAAGGCAGCAAAGCTTTCAGCCTGCTCGACTTCGGTTTTCGCTTCGGCATAGCGGCCCGTATGCAGCTCGATGATTTGGGCACCTGTGGCCGCCGCCGCCTGAATTTGCGCAAAATCGGCATCAATAAACAAGCTCACCGGAATCGCGTGGCTTTGCAGTTTATCGACAACCTCACTGATGTGGGCCAGCTGGCCCACGATATCTAGACCGCCTTCAGTTGTGACCTCTTCACGGCGCTCGGGTACAAGCGTCACATAATCGGGCTTAACATCAAGGGCAATCAGCACCATCTCAGAAATAGCTGCCATCTCAAGGTTCAGATGGGTTTGCACCGTTTGACGCAGACGGTAAATATCACGGTCTTGCATGTGACGCCGATCTTCGCGCAAATGGGCCGTAATGCCTTGGGCACCGGCCAGCTCAACCAAAACAGCGGCCGCTACTGGATCAGGCTCGACTGTGCGGCGGGCTTGCCGAATCGTTGCTACGTGGTCAATATTGACGCCCAGACTTACCAAGGCCGCTTCACTCAATCACGGTTTTCCGATCTTAGCTTTTTTGGTGGGTCGCCCCGCACTCTGGGCGGCTTCTGGGGGATCCTTGGTGCCAACCTCAAGAGCACGCTAGGATGAGTGTGTGAATAAACGTAACGAAACGGTGCGTTATGCAAATTGCTCCTTCCCTGAACCTGCCCGCCTCCTTTGAGGAAGCAGCTTACAAAGCGTTCCAGTGGAGTAAAAACTATTTTGGCGTGGCGCACAAATTTGCCTCGACCCAAGCCAGCAGCGCCATGGTGCAGCTCTGGCAGTTATCTGATCAAATGTCGGGTCAGCAACCGCGCCAACTGCCCGGCGGTGTGCCCATCAGTGCAACGACCATGGCGGTGGTCAAAGCGCGTTACGAACGCTTGCTGGATGCTGATTGGCAAGATGCCGTGGCAGGCTACTATCCCAAGTCGTTGCTGTTTGATAACCCTTGGGCGGATTTTGTCCAGTACTACCCGTTGGTCTGGGCTGATCTGGTCTCGATTAGTGATCGGGTGACGCACAAGCGCTTTCAAGATTTTGCCGCTGATGTCGATACCGAAGGCTATCCCGACTATTACGTTCAGAACTTTCACCATCAGACCAATGGTTATTTGAGCGATCTGTCAGCCAGTCTGTACGATCTTCAGGTCGAGTTGCTCTTTGGTGGCAGTGCCGATGCAATGCGTCGCCGGATCATTCGTCCCTTGGTCGAGTATGCCGCCCGTTTCAACAAGTCGCAGCGCATTCTGGATGTTGCCTGCGGTACGGGCCGGACGTTGCGCCTCTTGCGTCAATCGTTGCCGGATGTGCAACTGGTAGGTACTGATCTTTCGCCTGCCTATCTGCGCAAGGCCAATCAGCTCCTCAGTGAACTGCCGGGCGAGCTGCCGCAACTGATCCAAGCACCGGGTGAAGCGTTGCCCTTCACAGACAATTATTTTGATGCCCTCACCAATGTCTTTTTGTTCCATGAGCTGCCCCGCGCCGTCCGTCAGCCGGTGATTGCCGAGATGGTACGGGTAACCAAGCCAGGGGGCGTGATTGTAATTTGCGATTCGATTCAGATTGAAGACTCGCCAGAATTGCAAGAATCGATGGAAGCGTTTGCGCAGATCTTCCATGAGCCGTACTATCGTGACTATATTCGCGATGATTTGGGTGCATACCTAACGGCGGCTGGATGCGAGATTCTCGAGGTTACGAGTCACTTTATGAGTCGCTACACTGTGGCGCGCAAGTCGTAGTGACGGCAGGTGCCTGTGTATGAGGTGATGGCGCTGCCCACCGCCGAGCAGGCGATGCTAGTAGCCGGGCCGAATGAGACGAATCTGCGCCAGATTGGCCTCAAGACCGGTGCTATTGTTACTTTGCGGGGCTCTGAGCTGTGGCTGCGGGGCACCACCGATCAGTGTGAACAAGCACGGCGGATTGTCGAGCTCCTCAAGCCCCTGTGGCAGTTTGGCAGCACCGTGGGGCTGAGTGATATTGATCAAGCGGTACGTTCTTTGGCCGATCCTGAACCCTATGTCGCGGCCCAGGCCAAGGTGATTGCGACCAATCGGCGCGGCGAACCGATCCGGGCACGCACGCCGCGTCAGGCAACCTATATCCAAGCGATCCAAGCCCACGAGCTAACCTTTGGTCTGGGGCCAGCCGGTACGGGCAAGACGTATCTGGCGGCGGTGATGGCGGTGCAAGCCTTGTTGCAGAAGCAGTGTGACCGGATTATTCTGACCCGCCCTGCCCTTGAGGCAGGTGAAAAGCTGGGCTTTTTGCCCGGTGATTTGCAAGCAAAGATTGATCCGTATTTGCGCCCACTGTACGACGCGCTGTACGAATTTATTGAAAGTGAGCGGCTAGCGCGGCTGCTAGAGCAGGGTGTGATTGAGGTGGCGCCGTTGGCCTACATGCGCGGGCGGACGCTGAACAATGCTTTTGTGATTTTGGATGAGGCGCAGAATACGACGCCCGAGCAGATCAAGATGTTTTTAACGCGCATGGGCTCGCGATCGCGAGTGGTAGTCACGGGCGATCTATCGCAGTCGGATTTGGGGCCGCGTCAGACTTCGGGCTTGGCGGTGGCAACCCAGGTACTCAGCGGCGTTGAGGGCATTCATTTTTGCCGCTTTGAAGCTGAAGATGTTGTCCGCCACCCCTTGGTGCAAAAAATTGTCTCCGCCTACGCCGCCTTTGAGGTGCACGATGCGCTCTGAGGTTACCCCCAAAGCCTCTGCCGCTGGCGGTCAGGTTTGCCCACAGCCGCCAGTTCGACTGTTGAATGCCGTGAATCTTGACAGTCCAATTCAAGGCTGAATGTAACGCTAATATCGGCACGATTTCTTGAACAGTAGGAAAAACAGTCTTAATTTTGGTTTCTGGTGAACCTTGAAATTGCTTTGCGCGGGAACGTTACCGCGAAAGAGCGCGTCAAGTCACTGCTGACAGCAAAATGCCTATGCTACAGTGGGCTCAACAAATTCGCCTCCTACACAGACTTCTCATGAAAAAGCGCGGTTTCTTGGTGAGTTCTACAGTCGCAGTGATGGCGGCAACAGCATTAATCGGTTTCCAGATTGCGGCACCCAGTTGGGCAGGGTTTCGCTCTAATCCGAAAGAACTGGTTGATGAAGTGTGGCAAATTATCAACCGTGATTTTGTTGATGCCACCTTTAACGAGGTGGATTGGGAAGCAACCCGCCGTGATCTTCTCGCCGCGAGTTACGCTACCGACACCGAAGCGTTTACGGCCATTAACGAGGCCCTAGAAGCTCTGGATGACCCCTACACCCGCTTTATGGATCCGGAGCAATTTGCCTCGATGCGGATTGATACCTCCGGTGAGCTAACCGGCGTGGGAATTCAGCTGGGTGCTGATGATGAGACGGGTTTGCCCCTCGTCGTATCGCCGATCGAAGATTCACCAGCCTTCGAGGCTGGTATTGTGTCTCGGGATGTCATTACGGCAATTGATGGCACCAGCACCGAAAATATGGACATCAATGCGGCTGTGGCCTTGATTCGGGGCGAGTCGGGCACTACGGTGACGCTTAGTATTCTGCGCAATGGCACCGAGGAGTTGGAATTTACCCTGACCCGTGCCCAAATTGAGCTGCGGCCTGTCCGCTACGAGGTGCGCCAGGACGGCGGTCAAAATGTGGGTTATGTCCGCTTGTTAACCTTCAGTGCCAATGCCTCCGAATATATGCGTGAGGCCGTAGAAGCCCTCGAAGCAGAAAACGTAAGTGGCTACATTCTCGATTTGCGGGGCAACCCCGGCGGCTTGCTCTACTCAAGTGCAGAAATCGCCCGGATGTTTATGGACAGTGGCGATATTGTCTCGACCGTAAACCGACGTGGCGTTCAGGATGTTTTATCGGCCAATAATGCTTCCCTAACCGATCAACCCCTGGTGGTTTTGGTGGATGGTGGTTCGGCTAGTGCCAGCGAAATCCTGGCTGGGGCTCTGCAAGATAATGGTCGGGCAACCCTTGTCGGCAGCCAAACCTTTGGTAAAGGCTTGGTGCAGTCGGTGCATTCTCTTTCGGGGGGTGCCGGTTTAGCCGTGACGATTGCGCGCTACCGTACGCCCAACGGCACCGATATTGATCACCTCGGCATTACGCCCGATATCGAAATTGAACTGACTGAAGCGGATATTGAGCGCATTACGGCGGATCGTGAGCTGCTGGGCACACCGGCCGATCCACAGTACGCGGCGGCTCTGCGATCGCTTGAAGACGCAATTGCCCGTCAGGCAGGATCGGTTGTTTCTGAGGCCCGTTAAGCTACTGAAGTAGATTCCCCGCGCAACGGAGCCGCCATGGTAGCGACCCTCAAAGGCCGTCACTTGCTGAGCCTCAGTGATCTCAGCCTGGCCGAACTGACGGACTTACTCGAGCTCGCGATCGCCCTCAAGCAGGGTCAGTGTCATTACGATCTTAGGGGGCGGATCCTCGGGTTGCTATTCACCAAGAATTCAACCCGTACCCGCGTCAGCTTTACGGCGGCCATGGCTCACTGTGGTGGTGCTGTGTTGGACTTGCTGCCCAACACCCTACAAGTCAGTCGTGGCGAACCGGTTGCCGACACAGCGCGGATTTTGTCGGGCTATTTAGATGTAATTGCGATTCGTACCTATGCCCAGGCGGAGATTGATGCCTTTGCCGCGAGTGCGAGTATCCCGGTCATTAATGCCCTCACGGATTTGTATCATCCCTGTCAAATTTTGGCTGACCTCCAAACGGTGATCGAAGTCTTTGGCACCACCCAAGGGCTGACTCTAACCTATCTAGGTGATGGCAACAATGTGGCCCACTCGTTGCTGTTGGGCGGTGCGATGGCTGGTATGACCGTGCGGGTGGCAACACCACCGAACTTTAAGCCTGATGCGACGGTTGTTTCTGAAGCAGAGGCCATCGCCAAAGGGACGGGCGGCACGATTGAGCTGTTAAGCGATGCCAAAGCGGCGGCGGCAGGCGCTCACATTCTCTACACCGATGTCTGGGCCAGTATGGGCCAAGAAGACGAAGCGGAAAGCCGCCTCCCCATTTTTACACCCTATCAAATTAATGCTGACTTGCTGGCTCTTGCCGATCGCGAGGC
>CAZAGN010000068.1:0-13274 GCA_964484905.1 uncultured bacterium
GGGGCAGCCTTGCGGCTGATGCTGGCGGCGGCTTCGCCAAAGAGCGCCAACACCGGAATATCGAGGGCAGCCAGTTCGGGCACATAGTTCTCGCGCCAAAAGCCTGCGAGGAAGGCAAACACCGCATAGCGACCGTCCATATCGGCGGCACCCGCTGCCAGCAGATCCAGCCACTCGGCATCCACAGCCTCAGGGTTGGCAAACAGTTGCTTTTGGGAGAAGTTCTCTAAAAATCGCGATCGACGGGCATAGCGAAAAAAGGCGTTGCCCAAGGGTGACGTAAACAGTGACCAGCTCAGTTGCTTTTGCCACGCAACCGCAGGCCGACTCATAATTTCGAGGGTCGGTGGCCCCGCCATCACCAGACCTTTGAGACGCACACGCTGGGCCAGTCGTAGGGCAACGGGCAGCAGAGCACCTTGCACCACGGCGATGACGGGCCGCTGGACAATATCTTGGATAAAGGCGGCCAGTTGATCGGCCCAGAGATCGGGGGTAAGGGCCAGAGCGGGTTTGTCGCTCTCACCACAGCCCAACAAGTCGGGTGCAAAGAGGGCTGTTCGGTCGCCCCAGGCACTGGCAAAGCGCTGCCAAAAGTCGCGATCGAGTCCGACACCAATGGGGTGAATGAGTAACAGTGCCAGGGGCTGCCCCGTATCTTGGGCAGTATAGCCAATCTCGTAACTTGCGTCTGGGGTGTACCAACGAGTGCGCGGCATGGTTGCCTCCTTGATGCCTTCTCAGCCTACCGTGAGGCTCAGGAATTGATGGTAGTAGGGCGGACTGTGCTTTTGCGCAGTGGATGTGTTTGATTTCACCAACGCCGCCGAGAATTCTTGGTATTATTGCCCCTAAGGAAGCCGCTTTGCCGCTGCCGGTGTGGACGAGGAGTTAAATCATGGGCAGTGCTTACCATTTTATCGGGGTTGGCGGCATTGGTATGTCTGCCTTAGCCTATATCTTGGCAAGCGAGGGGCATGAGGTTTCGGGCTCAGATATGTCGGCCAATGCCTGTACAGAGCGCCTGACAGATTTGGGTGTGCAGTGCTTTGTCGGCCATGCTGAGGTGCATATTCAGGGTGAACCTGAGGTGGTTTACTCCAGTGCCATTCAAGCCAGTAATCCGGAAATGCAAACGGCTTTGACTAAGGGGCTGACGATTCGGCATCGCTCGGATGTTTTGGCACAGCTGCTCAATCCCCGCACCAGTGTTGGTGTGGCCGGCACCCACGGCAAGACTACGACCAGCAGCATGATCGCCTACCTGCTGGTGGAGGCGGGTCTTGATCCGACGGTGATTATTGGTGGCGAGATGGATGCCTGGCAGGGTAATGCACGGGCGGGGGCCAGTGATTATCTGGTGGCCGAGGTGGATGAGTCGGATGGCTCGCTTGTGAAGCTTCACCCCAAGATTGGCGTCATTACCAACATCGAGCTTGATCACCCCGACCACTATGCTTCGTTGGCTGAGGTGGTGACGGTGTTTCAACGCTATGCGGCTCAGTCTGAGCGGGTTGTCGCTTGCCTCGATTGTCCTAATGTCAGTAGTCAGATTGCTGTTGATGTGGGCTACAGCCTGCACAATCATCCCCAGGCACGTTACACCGTTCGGGATGTGATTTATGGTTCGCTGGGAACAACGGCCACGGTGCTTGAAGCAGGGCAGGTATTGGGTGAAGTGAAGTTGTTGGTGCTGGGGAAGCATAACTTGGCTAATGCCTTGGCGGCGATCGCGACCGGGCGGTTGTTGGGCCTAGAGTTTGCGGTGATTGCCGCAGCCCTAGCAACCTTTACCGGGGCAAAGCGGCGCTTTGAGGCGCGGGGTTGTGTGCATGGGGTGTGCTTTATTGATGACTATGCCCATCATCCCAGCGAAATTGCCGTGACCCTGGCGGCGGCACATCTGCATAATCGCCGCGTTGTTGCCGTGTTTCAGCCCCACCGTTACAGCCGCATGACATCGCTGTTTCATGAGTTTGCCGAAGCCCTAGTTGCCGCCGATCATGTTGTTGTTGTGCCGACCTATAGTGCCGGCGAAGTGGCGCCCCTTGAGCAAGAGTTTTCGGCGGCTCAGCTCGCGATCGCGATCGTGGCCTGTGGCGGCCAAGCCGAGTACGAGGCGAACCTCAACCAGTTACCCCAGCGGCTGGCGAGCCTCATTAAACCCAACGACATCCTGCTCTTTTTGGGAGCGGGCAACCTTAACCAAAGCATTCCGGCGACGATGGAAACCTATCGCGAGCGTCATTTGGGTGTTGTTCAGTCATGATTCAAGCGCAGATACCCCTGGCCGAGCTCACAACCTGGCGGGTTGGCGGTAGTGCCGAGTGGTATTGCCTGCCCAGTAGTGTGAGCGAATTGCAGGCCGATCTCGCCACTGCTGGGGCGATGCCCCGCACACTGTTGGGTTTAGGTAGCAATGTATTGATTAGCGATCACGGCCTGCCAGGGCTGGTCATTAATTTACGTAAATTGCGAGGGCTGACCTCGCTGGGGGAGGGTCGCTTTCGGGTTGCTGCTGGTGAGCCGATCATCAAAGTCGCCCACTGGGCGGCGGCTCAGGGTTGGCATGGCCTTGAGTGGGCCGTGGGCATTCCTGGCAGTGTCGGCGGCGCGGTGGCGATGAATGCGGGCGCCCATGGTCGTTGTCTGGCCGATGTGCTGGTGGCGGCAACCTACCTCGATGCGCAGCAGCAGCTTCAAGCAGCAACCGCCGCCGAGCTGGATTTTCACTATCGCCATTCGCGGGTGCAAACCGAGGGTTGGCTCGTGGTTGAGGCCGAATTTCAGCTTGAACCCGGCCACAATCCCCAGGTTCTTCAGGCGCAAACCCAGCAGAACTGGCAGCAGCGCCGCACCAGCCAACCCTACGATCTACCCAGTTGTGGCAGTGTCTTCCGTAATCCCCAGCCCCACGCTGCTGGTTGGTTAATCGAGCAAGCTGGACTCAAGGGGTTTCGCCTGGGGGGTGCCGAAGTGGCGGAGCGTCATGCCAACTTCATCCTCAATCGCGATCAGGCCACGGCACAGGAGATTTTTCAGCTCATTCAGTTGGTTCGCGAGCGGGTGGATAGCGAGTGGCACATCTGTCTCCAGCCCGAGGTCAAGATGCTGGGTGAATTTGAGCGTTAGCGTCTCAGCCGCCAAGAGGTTTTGCAAAATCCGCTACCATAAATATGCTGTACCAACCCGCTGCCGTGACTGATTTCCCTGATTGGCCGCGCTACGATTTTGCGACGATCCGCAATTATTACCGATCGCGACCGGGGACAGTCATCGGTCGGGCTTGGGTTGTGCTCAGCAGTTTGCTCGGCTTCGCGATCGCCTGGGCTCTGGATGGCCTGCGCCGCAACCCTGACGCTAAGCGTGCCCAGCGTTTGCGCACAATGCTGACCCGGCTTGGGCCAACCTTTATCAAAGTCGGGCAGTCGCTCTCAACCCGCCCCGACCTAGTGCGCTCCAACTTTGTCGAAGAACTGACCACCCTCCAAGACCAACTGCCGCGCTTCAGCAACTCCATCGCCTTTGCCCGCATTACCGAAGCCCTTGGCCAACCCCTCGAGGCGGTTTTTGCCGACATCGAGCACGAGCCCGTCGCCGCCGCCAGTCTCGGCCAGGTTTACAAAGCCAAACTGCTGAGCGGTGAAATCGTTGCGGTCAAAGTCCAGCGCCCTAATTTGCTAAGGCAACTCAGTCTCGATATCTATATTCTGCGTTGGCTCGCCAGTTGGATTGGCCCCTGGCTGCCCCTAAATTTAGGGCAGTCACTGACCTCTGTGGTCGATGAATTTGGCACCAAACTGTTTGAAGAAATCGACTACATTCATGAAGGTCAAAACTGCGAGCAATTTGCCCACTACTTTGAGCACGACCCTCAAATTTGCGTCCCCAAAATCTACTGGGCCTATACGGCTCGCCGCGTCCTCACCCTCGAATGGATTGAAGGGATCAAGCTCAACGATACCGAGGGGATTCGCCGAGCGGGCCTAGATATCGATACCCTGGTGCGTGCCGGTGTTTCCTCCTCATTGCAACAATTGCTCGAATATGGCTTTTTCCATGCCGACCCCCATCCCGGCAACCTGTTTGCCCTCGCAGATGGCCGCCTCGCGTTTATCGACTTTGGCATGATGGATCAGCTCAGCCAGTCGATGAAAGAATGCCTCGTTGATGCCCTGGTTCACCTCGTCAACCAAGACTACGAGCGCCTGATTCAAGACTTTATCCGGCTTGGCTTTTTATCGCCTACGGTCGATACGCGCCCCCTTGGCCCGGCCATGCAGGTTGTTCTCAAAGACATCCTTGATCAAAACGTCCAGAACTTTAATTTCCGGACAGCAACTTTGCGTTTCTCAGAGTTGATGTACGCCTATCCCTTCCGGGTGCCACCCAATTTTGCCCTCATTATTCGCTCCCTTGTCACCCTTGAAGGGGTCGCCCTCAGTCTTTCACCCGAGTTCAAAATTGTCGCGGTTGCCTATCCTTATGTGGCCAAACGTTTGCTTACCGACGAATCGCCAGCGATCCGACAGCGCTTGCTCGATGTCTTGACCCAAGATAGCCATTTTCAGTGGCAACGCCTTGAAAGTCTGATTCAAATTGCCCGCCTCGACACCGACAAGCCCAACTTGACTCTCTCAGCCCAACTGGGCCTGAGCTTCTTGCTCTCGGCGGAAGGGGATAGCCTCCGGCAGCAGCTTGTCCTTGCCCTTACCGAAGGGGATCGCTTTCATATCGAGGAAGTACAGCGCCTCTGGGACTTGGTGAAGGACGATATTTCCCCGGCGCAGCTTTGGGACGTGGCCGTGCAGACCGTCCAACGCACAGCAACCAGTTGGGAGCCCTTCCAGCAACTTGTACAGCTACTGCCTCGCTGATACCCATGCAGACTGCAAGTGTGCTTGGGTTTACGGTTCACTGTGGGGGCATGGCCGCCTATCTGGACTGGCTTGAAGCCCAGATTAGCCAGGCTCGCGGGGCTCAGATTGTCACGTTTAACCCCGAGATGGCGATGCTAGCCCGCCAAGATGCCAGCTTTGAAACACTCCTCAAGGCTGCTGATCTGCGCACACCTGATGGTGCTGGTGTGGTTTTGGCGCTGCGGCTGCGGGGTGTTGCGGTGCAACGCTGTCCGGGTATTGAGTTGGCCGAGGCAATTCTGGAGCGTGCCGCCTATCGGGTTTTGATTGTCGGTGGCAAGCCTGAGATCACCGCCGCTGTACAGCAGCATTGGCAGATGCGCTCACCCCAGCTTGAGCTGAAGGTTCACCACGGCTATGTGCAGGCAGAGGCTGAGGTTGTTATTGCAAACCTACTCCAAACCTGGCAGCCCCAGGTTGTCTTGGTCGGTATGGGTTCACCGCGCCAAGAGCAGTGGATTGCCAGCCACCAAGCCCTTTGCCCGGCTGCGGTCTGGATGGGTATTGGTGGCAGCGTCGATATTTGGTCGGGGGTAAAGCAGCGCGCACCCCGTTGGTTACGCGCTATTCACTGCGAATGGTTGTATCGTCTCTATCAGGAGCCATGGCGCTGGCGGCGCATGCTCGTCTTACCTCAATTTGCCTGGTTAGTCCTCTGGAGTCGGTCATGATGCAAAGCCCTGTCCAGCCGCAGTCACGCCAACCCACAGCGGCCGAAACCCTTGTCGATTTGCGGCGGGTCTCCAAGTTCTACGGCAAGGGCCGTCCCATCCTCGACAATGTGTCTTTGAATGTCCAAGCGGGCGAATTTGTTTTTCTGACGGGTGCTTCGGGTGCGGGTAAATCAACGCTACTGCGGCTGCTCTACGGTGCCGAAACGGCTACCAAGGGCGATGTCACAGTCTTGGGCACCTCGCTAATCCGCCTCAGCCACCGATCGCGAGCCCTGTTGCGCCGTCGCGTCGGCGTCGTCTTTCAAGACTTCAAACTGCTGCCCAACCGCACCGTGGCCGAAAATGTTGCCTTTGTCCTCGAAGCCCAAGGCTTCCCCCCCGGGGAGATTCGGCGTCGCTTGGCTCCCACCCTCAAAATGGTTGATCTACTCGAAAAACAAGACCGCTTTCCCCACGAACTTTCCGGCGGCGAGCAGCAACGCGCCAGTTTGGCGCGGGCGATTGTCCACCGTCCGGCACTACTGCTGGCCGACGAACCCACGGGCAACCTCGACTACAACAACTCGCTGCTGTTGCTAGGGGCTCTGCAACGCCTTAACAGCTTTGGCGTCACGATTGTGATGACCACCCACGATCAAAACCTGCTCGGCCAGTGCGCTCATCGCTGCCTTTATCTCAACCAGGGCAAATTGCAAACCGTCCGCGAGTCAACACCCTACTTGGGCTAGTGGTGGGGCCTTGGCCGCAATCGTAAGGCTGCATGCATTGACAGCCGCCACCCCGCACCTAGGCGACCTTCCGCAACTAGATGACCTTGCGAAAGCTGCCAACGGCTATGTTTAGGGGCTATGTGTAGCGCACCCTTACGATTGCGAGAGTCGCTGTACCGCGGCACCACCCAGTAGGCGGTGAGCCTCTTCGAGGTAAGTCGGAATCTGTTCGCGGTGGGGGCTGTGGCGCAGACAGTCTTGCAGGGCGCGGGCATTCACCCGCTCGGCACGGTTGCCCGGAAACCAGTGACCGCCACCACCCAGGAGGTTGTAGCGAGCTTTGCCGTACTCCACCATGTCGTAGGCCAAGACCAAGTTTCGCAGCCAGAGAATAATCGGGATATTGATGTTGCCCGGGGTCTCTTCAGGTTTGGGCAGACCGACATGCCAGGTCTTGGCCCAGGTTTCGCCAAAGGTCTCGACTAGGGTTTGCTCGAGGCGCGCCACAATCGGCGGCAGTAATGTGTCGGCTTGATCGAGTAAATCCACGGCCTCGACGTGGGCCGCAAAATCACTGGGGCGGGCCGCACCAATGCTGAGAGTATGCACCTCGGGGTGCGCCAGACAAAAGAGATCGTTAAATTGCATTGGGCTGAGGGGCTGACAGAGTTCAACCAGCTTGGGCGGTGGATTGTAAAGCCTGCCACCCTTATCAACGGGGCTGATGATGAAAACCCCCATGTCGCGATCGCGAGCCGCCTTAATCGCCGGCCAATTGGTCTGATTGATGTAGTACCAGTGCAGATTTACGTAACTAAAACGCCCCGTCGCGATCGCGGCCAAAATCACATCCAACGGGCCATGGGTCGAAAAACCCAGATGGCGCGCCTTACCCTCCTGCACCAAGCGCTCGGCCATGGCGATACAGTCCTGCATCTGCACATGATCGTGGGTATTGATACCGTGAATACTCAGCAGATCGACATAATCGAGCTTCAGATACTGCAACGACGTCTCAAAGGTTTTGCGAAACTCCCGGGCCGGGGCTGGCCCTACCTTGGTTTGCACAATCAGGTGGTCGCGCTTGAGTGTCGGTAAAATCCGCCCCAGCTGCATCTCCGAGCTGCCATAGCCCCGCGCTGTTTCGATATGGGTAATACCCGACGCCACCGCTTGCTGAATGGTGGCCTCAAGGTTGGCTTGCCCTTCCAGCGGAATCGCCGACCAAGGCACATCCTGCCACTTGTGCTGGTAGCGCATGCCCCCGCAGGTCAGCACCGGCATCGAGAGTTCAGTTTTACCAAAGCGACGGTAGAGCATAGACACAATCTGGCGAAAATCTCACTAAGACTACTAGATTGAGAACCTTCTGGGACTGGGAACCTTCTGGAAACGACGAGCCAAAAACCTTCGCTCGGCATTCGTGCGGACACGCGCAGCTTGATTCTAACCTCTGCCTCGATCAGAGCCGATAGAATAGGGAACGTACATGAGAGTATCTATGCGGCTTGCTTCAATGGTGCTGGCGTTTGTCCTGGGTGCGGCCCCCCTCCAGGCTCAGGTTTTGATTCGACCCATCGAGCCTGACCCCGATGTACTCTTCAGCCAAGGCTTGCAGCTGGCCAGCGATGCGATTCAACTTTCGCAATTTGGCCAGCTCGAAGAAGCGCTGCGCCGCGCCGAACTCGCCGCCCAAATAGCCCCCAACCGACCCGAAATTCTCACAGTCCTCGGCTCCCTCGAACTCCAAGCCGGTGACTTTGCTGCCGCCACCACCAGCCTCGAAGAAGCTCGCCGCCTTGAGCCGACCAACGCCGATATTCTCCTCACCCTCGGCTCAGCCTATGTACGCCAAGGCAACCATTTTGCCGCCCTTGATGCGCTCCGGGCTGGCCTGGTACAACGCCCCGATAGCTTGCAGGGTATGTTTGACCTCGGCAACGCCCACCTGATGCTGCGCGACTACGATGCGGCCCGCCAAGCCTATGCGGACTCCTTGGCTCTGGATTCTGAGTTCTGGCCCAGCATTAACAACACCGGCTTGCTAGAGTACGAGCTGGGCAATCTTGAGGCCGCTGCTGAACAGTTTGCCGCCGCCATTGTGATTGACCCTGAAGCCGCCGAGCCTTACCTCGGTGAAGCAACTGCCCGCTTTGCCCTCGGCGATCGCGAGCGAGCTATCGAACTGGCCCAACAAGCCCTAAGCCTCGACTTTACCTACGGCGAGATCCAAACCCTGCGCGATAACCTCTGGGGTGAGGCCATCATCCGTGATGTCGAGATTCTCTTGGCCGAAGCGCCGGTACAGCAAGCGTTTTTACAGGCCAAAACAGCGGCAGAAGTGCCGTTGCCCTTCTAGGAGCTGATGGTGGCCTCTAAGCGACTGCGTCTTGTTGTGGTTCAAACCGAGAGCCTCAGCCACTTTCCGGCCGACGGAAACCTGTGGCAACAAACCCTTGATCGGCAGCGCTTTGAGGTTGACTTCTTTGATGCTGCTTCAGCTGGCTTTGAGCATATCGATCAAACTAGTGATTCGATTGACTGTTTGGTTTTGGTTGCCGACAGCCACAGTTGGCCCGACATCCAGCAGCTAGCGCAGCAGTTGTGCAACCAAGGCTTGCTTGTGCCCACAGTACTGGTGCTTGCCGACAGCCTTGACCGAGAGGGGGAGCCGATTCCCCAAAGCGAGTTGCTTTATCACAACGCGATCGTTGTGCTTGATGCTATTGAACCGCTTGCGGCTGTTAACGGTGCTGTTGATCAGGCGATTGCTCTTTTTTTGCAAACCAGCCCCATTTGTATGTTGCCCGAGCGTGACCCTGTCAGCCATATCCAGGGGCGGCAGCAGCAGCGACGCCTGGCCGAAAATCTGCGCGAACGCCTGGGCTATTTGGGCGTTTACTACAAGCGGAGCCCTACCCGCTTTTATCGGTATTTGAGTGAGCCCGAGCAAGACAAGATCACACAGCGGCTACGGGGCCTATACCAAGCGATTGTCTTGGATTACTATCAAAAGCCCAATCAGGCCAACCGGCACATTGACGAGTTCGTCGCCCTAGCCTTTTTCGCTGACCTCAGCATCTCTCAGGTACTCGAGCTGCATATGAAGCTCATGGATGATTATGCCAAGCAACTGAAAATTGAGGGCCGCAGCGAGGAGATTTTGCTGGACTATCGTATTACCCTCATTGATGTAATCGCCCACCTCAGCGAACTGTATCGCCGTTCTATTCCGCGTGAATCGACATCGGAGGCTAGAGTATGAACGTTCCCCGCAAGGTTTATGTGCTCAAGCTGTATGTAGCGGGTCGAACGCCCAATTCAGTGCGGGCGCTCAGAACCCTCCAAGACATCCTCGAAACCGAGTTTTTGGGGGTCTACAGCCTCAAGGTGATTGATGTATTGCAGAATCCGCGCCTAGCAGAGGAAGACAAAATTTTAGCAACGCCGACCCTAGCGCGTGTTTTGCCGCCACCAGTCCGTAAGATCATAGGAGATCTCTCAGATCGGGAAAAAGTCTTGATTGGCTTAGACTTGCTCTACGAAGAGTTAACTGAAGATGGCAACATGCGAGGTGTGTGATGGCTGGTGAGCCTGATGAACAACGTGCTGGCGAGCAGCAAGACAACGAGCAAAACAACAGCGAGCACGATCACCAACAAACCCCTAGCCAGCGGCCCGACAACGAACAAGCATTCGGTGAACAGCCATCCAGTGAACCGTCGTACAGTGAGCGCCAGTCCAGCGAACGCCAGTCCAGTGAACAGCCGTACAGTGAAACCCTCTACCCGCGCGATTTGCTAAGCCAGGGGATTCCCAAAATTCGTACCGGCATTGATGGCTTTGACGATATCAGCCACGGTGGCCTGCCACTGCATCGGACAACCCTTGTAAGTGGCACCTCTGGCACCGGCAAGACCCTATTTTGCCTTCAGTTTCTCTACAACGGCATCATCTCGTTTAACGAGGCTGGCGTTTTTATCACCTTTGAAGAAGCACCCGCTGACATTATCCGCAATGCCGCCAGCTTTGGCTGGGACCTGCAAACACTGATTGACCAGGGTAAATTCTTTATTCTCGATGCTTCCCCAGATCCGGAGGGCTACGACGTTACGGGTGATTTTGACCTCTCAGCTCTGATCGAACGGGCTCAGTATGCGATTAAAAAGTACAAAGCCAAACGCGTTGGTATTGACACGGTCACGGCGGTGTTTCAGCAATACGATGCCGTGGGTGTTGTGCGGCGCGAGTTGTTCCGGCTGGCGGCTCGCCTCAAGCAACTCGATGTGACAACGGTGATGACCACCGAGCGTACCGAAGAGTATGGCCCCATCGCCCGCTTTGGTGTCGAGGAGTTTGTCTCCGATAATGTCGTGATCTTGCGCAATGTCCTTGAGAACGAAAAGCGCCGACGCACCGTTGAAATTCTCAAGCTGCGCGGCACCACCCACATGAAAGGGGAGTATCCCTTCACGATGACCTTTGAGGGCATCAATATCTTTCCGCTGGGGGCGATGCAGCTGACCCAACGCTCCTCCAATGTGCGTGTGTCGTCGGGTGTGGCCACCCTTGATGACATGTGCGGCGGTGGTTTTTTCAAAGATTCGATTATTTTGGTGACGGGTGCGACCGGTACTGGCAAAACCTCCTTGGTCTGTAAGTTTCTCCAAGAGGGCTACCGTGTTGGTGATCGCTCGATTTTGTTTGCCTACGAAGAATCGCGGGCCCAGCTTTCCCGTAATGCCTCGTCGTGGGGCATGGATCTGGAGCAAATGGAGCGTGACGGCCTCCTCAAGATTATTTGTGCCTATCCCGAATCAGCCGGCCTTGAGGATCATCTGCAAATTATCAAGTCCCAGATTATGACCTTCAAGCCGGGTCGTTTCGCGATCGATTCGCTGTCTGCATTAGCACGCGGTGTCAGTCAAAATGCCTTCCGGCAGTTTGTGATTGGGGCCACGGGCTTTGCCAAACAAGAAGAAATCACCGGCTTTTTTACGAATACTACCGACCAATTTATGGGCTCGCACTCGATTACCGAATCGCACATTTCGACGATTACAGACACGATTATTTTGTTGCAATACGTGGAAATTCGCGGTGAAATGTCGCGGGCGATTAATGTCTTTAAAATGCGCGGCTCTTGGCACGATAAGGGCATTCGCGAATACAGTATCTCGAGTCAGGGGGCACTGATTAAAGATTCCTTCCGAGGCTATGAGGGAATCATCAGCGGCTCGCCCTCCCGCATTGAATACAGCGAAAAAGATGATCTCTCACGCATTGTTCGGGGTGTATCCTTGCCAGAAGAGGACGACACCCTGGAGTAGCGATCATGCTCAGCCGCATTGCCGAAGCCCATTACTGGCTAGGCCGCTATATGGAGCGGGCCGAAAATACGGCGCGGGTGGTGGCTGATCACTACCAAACGCTGCTGGATGATCCGGAGCAAGCGCCCAACTGGCAGATGGTACTGGCAGTTACGGGGGTCGAGCAGTCTTATCGCGATCGACATGACGAGATTACAGCGGCCCAGGTGAGTCACTTTGTTAGTTTTGACTTTAATAACAGCAGCTCGATTTTGGCCTGTATCCGCCAAGCCCGGGAATGTGCGCGGGGGATTCGTGATCAGATCGCGAGTGAAATTTGGATTACGCTCAATCGTTGCTTTTTGGAGCTGAGTGATCCGCAGTGGAGCCTGCCCACAGACGACGAAACGGTTGCCAGTACGTTTTATGAGCGGGTGAAGGAGTTTTCGCAACTGATTGATGGTCTGACCAACAGCACGATGCTGCAAGAGCTGGGTTGGGATTTCCTTAAGTTGGGGCGACATCTGGAGCGTGCCTGTCAAATTGCCCGCATTCTTAAGGTGCGCTATACCTATCTCATTCCGCAGTCGTTGCTGAGTTTGCAGCCTTGGTACTCGTTGCTGCGCTCACTCTCGGCCTCGGAGGCGTACAACAAAATTTATCAGGCACGGGTAGACCCTTCGCATATTGTCGAGATGTTGGTGTTGAACCCAACGTTTCCGAGATCGCTGCGCTACAACGGCTCGCAGGTGCTGACGATTTTGCAGAATATTAGCCAAAGCAGTCGTGATACCTATGCCAATGAAGCCGAGCGTCTGGCTGGTCGCCTCTATGCCGAACTGGTCTATACCCGCATTGGCGAGATTGAGCCCGTGATTCCCTATTTAGAGCGTCTTGAAGATCGCCTGCTGGCGATTGGTTCTGAGATTCATCAGCACTATTTTGATTATGTTGCGGCTTGAGGCTTGCCTTGGTGTGAAGGTGTTGTCGGGGCAACTGTTGTGATGGGGGTGGCGGTAGGGTGTAGCCAATCACCTACAGAAGGGCAACAAACTCATCAACGCTACAGCCAACTTGGCGAATAATTGCCCGCAAAGTTCCCCGATCAAGTTCTTTATGATCAGGTACGGCAACGGTTGTTCTTGGATCTTCACGCACTAGAATAATGTGACTTCCCCGCTGACGGTCTACTAAAAAGCCTATTTGCTCAAGTACTTTGACACATTCTGCACCTGAGATAACAGGCAATTTACTCATACCAGCACGACCTCAACCCCATCATCTGGAATTGTTTCGCCTCGGTCTTGCAAAACTTCAAGGTAGAGCGCAATGGCCTCCTCAATATTGGCGAGAGCTTCTGCACGAGTCTTGCCTTGGGTGACACATCCTGGCAGACTCGGAACTTCAACAACAAAGTAACCATCCTCGCCAGGATAGAGCAGCACTTTGCGTTTAGAGTTAGCTTGAGATTTTACCTTAGTCATACATCTATATCTGTTTGGGTTTGTCGTCAAAATGCTAGCTTAAGGGGATTAGTGCGGCACAATACCCCCAGCGGGTGAACAGAAGTTACTGGTGGCTGAGACCATATGCTGCTACCAATTAGAAGCGATAAGGCTGCGAACTAATGCAACTATTCGCAAATGCCAAGATTAAGGTTAG
>CAZAGN010000069.1:0-1775 GCA_964484905.1 uncultured bacterium
AAATGATAGCCCCCCGGACAAAGCCACAACTGCCCCTGGGTTTCCCAGGCTTCAAGCGCTTCAAGGCCGATAATCCGATCGCGATCGCCACCACAGGCCAACAACGGTTGACTCACATCTGCCAGCGGTAACCCCCGCAACTGCACCAGCGAATGGGGCTGCGGCGACTGATCCAGATCATCGAGTAGAGCTTTAACTGTACATAGCGGCAACCGCTGCGGCCCAAACAAAGTTTGCAACAACCGTGCCATCGCTTGCTCACGACTAATCGGGAGCAGATGCCGCTGCACATAAAAGTGGGCGTGCCAGGTCAGGGCCGGTTGCGTCCCCACCCCCAAAAGCACCAAGGAACGCACGAGCTGCGGACAACGCTGCGCCAAAGATAAGGCAATGACCCCGCCTAGGCCATGACCAATCAGGTGGCGGGGCTGCCCTGCCATTGCCATCACCAACAAATTTACGGCGGTATCTAAGCAAGCGGGTTCATCGGCATTTTGCGAGTAGTACCAACTGGCAACATCGCGATCCTGCGCCAAATGTCGAAGCAATGGCAAATCAAAGCGGCGCAGTGCGGGCGTTGCCCCAATGTACACAGTCGTCGCGGGAATCATAGTCATATCGCCTTTTTTGAGATCAAATTCTATTAACAAGATTAAAAAAAGGCTCTAACAGAGCTAGAGCCTGAGTGAAGTCGCCGTCGCTTGCACTAAAGCTAGAATAAACTTATTGAGAATTAATTGCAACTGCTTGGCAGATTTTTTTTGCCAGAGCCTCAAAGACCCTGCAAACAGAGTCTGTGGGAGTTAGTAGGGCTAGCGAGCGGGTATCAGGAGGCTGACCCATGGCCGGTCGGAGACCACGCGATAAGGCAGTTACGTTGATCATCAGCCACATACACCGCTTATCCAGGTCATCGCCTGTGCATCACACTGCGGCTCTGCCAAAAGCTAGTCATCATCACTAATCCCATCAGATTAGCTACCGACTAAGTCAAGATTAAGGGATTCTCCTTTTTCCTGAATCGCTCTACTTTCAGACGCCAAAGGGTAGTGCTAGGCTAAATGCACTCTTTGCCTTACCCATGCTGTGGTTGCGACACCCGAGCTAACCTTTAACCTCAACAATCTCGGCTTCGAAATTCCAGGCTGGCTGCGAACATCTTGGGAGCAACGAGAAATTGGCCAAGTAGCCTGTGGCTCACGCTTATTTGAAGCAGCCGAACTTGATTTAATCTGTCGTGCCTTTGTCTTTGCCTACTCACTCCACGCCGATCAGCGGCGACGTTCGGGCGAGCCCTACATCATCCATCCTATTCATGTGGCGGGCCTACTTTGGGATTTGGGCAGTGATGCCGCGATGATTGCGGCTGCCTTTTTGCACGACATCATCGAAGATACCGAGGTAACGGGTGAAGAGCTCCAAGCGCAATTCAGCCCCGAAGTCCGATCCCTGGTCGAAGGTGTCACCAAGCTCTCGAAGCTGAACTTCTCCAGCAAAACCGAACAGCTCGCCGAAAATTTTCGCCGCATGTTTTTAGCGATGGCTCAAGATATCCGAGTGATCGTCATCAAGCTGGCTGACCGGCTGCACAATATGCGCACCCTCGAGCACATGCCCGAGGCCAAGCAAAAGCAAATTGCCAAAGAAACCCTCGATATTTTTGCGCCCCTCGCCAACCGCTTAGGGATCTGGCATTTCAAGTGGGAGCTTGAGGATCTCGCTTTCAAATACAGCGACGGTGAAGCCTACCGCAACATTCAAAATCTGGTGAATGC
>CAZAGN010000069.1:1875-13188 GCA_964484905.1 uncultured bacterium
GTGCAAATTCGCACCTGGGAAATGCACCACATTGCCGAGTATGGGATTGCGGCTCACTGGAAATATAAGGAGAAAGGTAACTCGCTTCAACCCCTCAACGCCACCGAAGAAAAGTTTGTCTGGCTGCGGCAACTCCTCGAATTTCAAAATGATCTACGCGATGATCTTGAATATCTTGAGAACCTGCGTGACACCCTCTTTGAAGGTGAGGTCTATGCCTTTACGCCCAAAGGTGATGTCTATGCCTTGCCGCGTGGGGCTTGTCCGGTCGATTTTGCCTACCGCATTCATAGCGAAGTTGGTAATCACTGCAACGGGGCCAAGATCAATGGCCGCATCGTGCCCCTTGATACCCGCCTGCGCAATGGCGATATTATCGAAATTCTGACGCAGAACAACGCCCACCCCAGCCTCGACTGGATTAATTTTGTTGCCACGTCCTCGGCTAAAAACCGCATCCGCCAGTGGTTTAAACTCCTCCATCGTGATGACAACATCATTCGGGGGCGGCAACTGCTTGAGCGTGAATTGGGCAAAACTGGTCTCGATAGCCTTCTGAAATCGAAACACATGCAGCAGGTTGTCGAACGTCTGAATTACACCCAGTGTGACGATTTACTGGCAGGCTTGGGCTATGGCGAGCTGACAGTAACGTCGGTGGTCAATAAGCTGCGCGAGCTTAATTTGCTGCGTACGGTCACACCTCAGCCCGAGCCCAAGCGGCCTGCGCCTCAACCCGCGCCGCCTACTGCCGAAGCACCCAAGGGCACGATTGCTGGCGTCGAAAGTTTGCTGTATCACTTGGCTCGCTGCTGCAATCCCCTGCCAGGCGATTCGATTTTGGGTGTTGTTGGTCGGGCTGGTCGGGGAATCGCGATTCACCGCGATGATTGCCACAATATTCTCGATATCCCCAGTGATCGGCATTTGTATGTGCAGTGGTCATCCCAAACTAAACAGCAAATCTATCCGGTAGTGTTACGCCTCGATGTTGTGGATCGGGTTGGCATTCTTAAGGACGTTACCGCCCGCATTTCCGAGAGCAATATCAATGTCAGCAATGCCAATGTCAAGACGCGCAATGGTATGGCCATAATCACAGTACGTATCGATGTTCATGACCGCCAGCAGCTTGATCGTATTGTCAATCAGTTGTATCAGCTTGCCGATGTCTTTTCGGTGCGGCGTTTATAGATTAAGCATATTATTGGTGAGGTGGTGCTCACTGACCCAGGGCTAGGTGAAAGCCCATGTGATATCAAACTAGCATCCGAGGGATCCAGGTCTTTCAGGCATTGCTTCAGCCATCAAGTGAATCAGACAGCACAGGCAGGCGGGTTGCCCTCTCTGAATTCTTGGCCCTGATTAGGCGCAAAAAGGGGTGCCAGCGGCGTGGTAGCGTAATTAGGGATTCGGGTTATCGCTATGGCAGAACGGACATTTTTGATGATTAAGCCCGATGGCGTCCAACGCGGTTTAGTGGGCACCATCATCCAACGCTTCGAGCAGCGCGGTTACAAGTTGGTGGGTATGAAAATGATGCAAGTAGATCACACCCTTGCAGCAGCCCACTACGATTCGCTGAAAGATCGACCTTTTTTCAAAGGCTTGGTTGAGTTCATTACTTCGAGCCCTGTTGTGGCCATGGTCTGGGAAGGTAACGGTGTTGTGGGTGCTGCCCGTCAGATGATGGGGAAAACAAATCCTCTTGATGCCGAATTGGGTACAATCCGGGGCGACCTAGCCACAGACATTGGTCGCAACGTTATTCACGGGTCTGACGCGCTCGAAACAGCACAGCGAGAGATTGATCTATGGTTTAACGATTCGGAACTGTGCGAATGGGCGCCGGCAGCTCAGGCGTGGGTTAACGAGTAATCAGGTCAGTAGACTGACTGATGCTATGTTCGCCCATGGTTTGAGGTTACCTGTGATTTGATTGATGCCTGAAGGCACTTGTTTAGAGGTATGTCTACATTTGATGAATCCCTCTCTAGCAGGGGGATTTTTTTAGTTTTTGACAAACCATATCTAACTGCATTCAAGCATGTGAATTGCTAAGCTTTGACCTCGGCCAGGGTTTCAATACCGGGGCTATGGTGTTCTGACAGATCGCTAAAGCAAGGTGATAGCGTAGGTAAGGCAAGTCAAAACTCAGTCGTAGCAACCATGGCGCGGATTCTCATCGTTGACGACGACATTACAATCGTGATGACACTGCGGCGCTTGTTACAAAAGCAAGGCTATGAGGTTTCCACAGCAGCGGATGGTGAACAGGGCTGGCAGTTAGCCCAGACTGAGCTGCCCGAGTTGATTATTTGCGATTGGGAAATGCCTCAACTTAATGGTCTTGAGGTGTGCAAGCGGGTGAAAGCATCGCCCCAACTAGCGCTGAGTAGCTTTATTCTGCTGACCGCGCGGGGTGCCCTTGATGATCGCATTATGGGTTTGGATGCGGGTGCAGATGACTTTTTGGCGAAGCCACCCGATATTGGTGAGCTGAATGCGCGGGTGCGGGCGGGTTTGCGTTCGGTACAGCTCAAGCGAGATTTGCGACAGCAAAAAGAAATTCTGGAGCAGGAGCTGGCAGAGGCAGCTGAGTATGTCCGTTCTTTGTTGCCGGAGCCACTCGTTTCCGGTGCTATCCGGACGGCGTGGTCGTTTATCCCCTCGGCTCAGTTAGGCGGCGATAGCTTTAACTATCACTGGCTGGATGCTGATCACTTGGCGATTTATTTGCTGGATGTGTCGGGACATGGGGTGGGCTCGGCGCTGTTGTCGGCATCGGTGATGAATGTGCTCCGCTCGCGATCGGTAAGTGAGGCGGATTTTTTAGAACCGGCGTCCCTACTGGCAGCGCTCAACATTAGTTTTCCGATGGAGCGCCATAACGAGAAATACTTCACGATCTGGTACGGCGTGTTTAATCGGCAGACTCGCGAGTTGCGCTACGGCAGCGCAGGTCATCCGCCAGCTTTTTTACTCAGCGCCGGTGAGTCTTTGCAGAGTCTCAGTACCCGTGGTTTGCCGATTGGCATGTTGCCTGAGAGTGCGTACCTGCAAGCAACCTGTACAGTGCCACCCCAGAGTACGCTGTACCTTTACAGTGATGGCGCCTATGAGCTGCCACTGCCCGAGGGGGGCTATTGGACGGCGCCTGGCTTGGGAGAACTGATCACAAGCCTGCATCAGCCACATGCACCAGAGCCAACAGCGATTTGCGCGGCCCTAAGGCAAAAGGTACAGATTACTCATTTTGATGATGATTTATCTCTGCTGCAAGTACAGTTGGCTTAGATAAAGCCTACGGTGTAACCCAAGGCGTGATCGTGCCACCTAGCTCGCTGACCAGAGTTTCAGTATTAAAAATCAGCATCTCGACGTAGGTAGCGGCTTCCTCGGAACCCAAGGAGTCGGCATAGAGTTTGCGGTCGGCGAGACGGACACCTGCCTCGTTGGCAACGGTCGTAATTAGGACAGGGTTGATGGTGGTTTCGGCAAAGATTGCGGGAACATTAGCGGCTTGGATAGTACGTACCAGGCGCGCAACAGTCTGAGCACTGGGTTGTTCTTCGGTGCTGATGCCGATCAGCGTGCCGAGGGGATTGAGGCCATAGGCGCGGCTGTAGTAAGCAAAAGCGTCATGGGTCGTCACTAATTGCCGCTGGGCTGCGGGGATTGTGGCAACTTGCTCGCCCACCCAGCTATGGAGTGCTGTGAGAGTTTCGAGATAGGTGGTGGCGGCAGTGGTGATCACCTCGGTGTAGTCAGGTGTCAGCTCGATCAGGGTATCGCGGAGATTGCCCACCATCGCGATCGCGAGCGAGACATCCCCCCATACGTGCGGATCCGGCGCCCCCCCGGCCATAATCAGCACCGTCTCGGGCAGTGCTTCGGCCAAAGGTAGTGTCACTGCTGCGCTCTCAATAATCAGTCGTTCCAGTCCGGGCTCGAGATTATGGCCATTAAAGACAATCAAATCTGCCGTCTCAATAGCGCGGCTATCGGCAGGCACAGGCTCGTAGATATGAGGGTCAACACCAGTCGGCAACAGGGTCTGATTTTCAAGCCACTCACCCTCCAGCTGCTCCACCCAATCACCAACAATGGTATTCGTCGAAACAACGCGTAATTGGGCCGCAGCGGGTGGGCTCCAGAGCGCGGCAGCTAGGAGCATCAAGAGGGTGCGCATAATTTCATATTCCTTTCACTATTGTGATTAAAGCAGATCATGAAAAGATTGTGAAAGTACTCGGGTTGCTGAGCCTCCGTCATCGTTCTGAGAGGCGTGAGAGTGGTGTTAATATAGTTTTCTGAACAGAGGTCACGATTCCCATGGCGAAGAAGCGCAAGCTAAAGCAAGAGAAAGCGGAACGAAATCGCGAATACGCACGGCAGTTCCAGAAGAGCCGTGCCCGTCGCCGCAACCAACGCTCTAGTGATGAAGGCAGCGCTGATACCTAGGGAAGGGAGTGCAGCATTTGCGTAACTGCTGTTCGTAATGTTTTGCAAGCGTAAATGTTTATTTTTGTCGACCCAGAGCTCCAGTCTTTTGACTGGGGTTTTTTGGTGGTTCATTAGTTCTCTGATAGTTTCTCAGTGCAGGCCCAATGAGGGCACAGAGATTCCCTGCGACTCACAAAACTTGGCCTCAATCTCAGGCTCCATGCCAGGTGTGCCTGAAGCCACTGCTACAAATAATTACAGTTGGGCAACAGTCATTAAGCCCGCCTAAAGCCCGGTGGTACGATGCCCACAGGCAAAGGAGATTAGACGGTTATGTCTGACGAAACAACTACATCTGAAACGGCGATGACACCAGCGGAAGGAACTTCGACCCCAGAAGTCGCTACAGCAGTTGCTGAGCCTACAGAGTCCAAGGTGAGTACGGCCAGAACGCCTCTTTTTGGTGGCAACACGGGCGGTTTGTTGCGGGCTGCCGAAACCGAAGAGAAGTACTACATCACCTGGACTGGCAAAGCCGGTCAAGTGTTTGAAATGCCCACTGGTGGTTCTGCAACCATGGTAGAGGGGACAAACATTCTGTATCTGCCCCGCAAGGAAACATGCTTGGCCCTGGGCACACAGCTACGCGATTACAAGATCAAAGCGTACAAGGTCTATCGCGTGCTTGCAGGTGAAGAAGCTGTGCTGGTTTATCCCAAAGATGGCGTTGTCTCCGAAAAATCGAACGCAGGTCGTGAGCCGGTCAACTATGTACCGCGCAACATCGGCAGTAACCCTGAACCCGTTACCGTCAAGTTCTCGGGTACACGAACCTACGACGCCTAGGTAAGGCTTCAGTAGCGTTCAGAAATCCTAAGCAGGTGCCCTGGGTACCTGCTTTTTGTCTTGATTGGGTCTTGACTAGCTTGCTGGACGATCGCGAACTGCGATACATTAGCACTCAGGGCATGAGAGTGCTAAATGCAAGGAAACAGTAAAGATGGCTAAGAAAGTAGTATTTAACGAAACCGCTCGCCGGGCGCTAGAAGCCGGAATCAATAAAGTTGCCGATGCCATCCGGATCACCTTGGGCCCTCGGGGTCGCAACGTGGTGCTTGAGAAAAAATACGGCAATCCCCAAATCGTCAACGATGGGGTCACGATCGCGAAAGAAATCGAACTCGAAGATCACCTTGAAAACTGCGGTGCGCAGCTCATTCGCGAAGTAGCGTCCAAAACCAATGATGTTGCTGGTGATGGCACCACAACCGCGACAGTCCTAGCCCAAGCCCTGATTCGCGAAGGCATGAAAAACGTTGCCGCTGGCGCGAATCCGGTCGCGCTACGACGCGGCATCGACAAAGCTGTGCAAGCGATCATCAGCGAAATCGCTGCCATGGCCAAGCCCGTCGAAGACCTAAAAACGATCTCCGAAGTGGCCAGCATTTCGGCTGGTGGTGATGACTCGGTGGGTGAGATGATCGCCGAAGCCATGGATGCCGTCGGTCGCGAAGGCGTGATCACAATCGAAGAATCAAAATCCCTCGATACCACCCTCGAAGTGGTGGAAGGGATGCAGTTCGACCGGGGTTACATTTCGCCCTACTTCATCACCGATCCCGAGCGGATGGCCGTGGAGTTTGACGATGCGCTGCTGCTGATCGCCAACAAAAAAATCTCCAACATCCAAGAGCTCGTGCCCGTTTTGGAAAAGGTTGCTCGCTCCGGTCGGCCCTTGCTGATTATTGCTGAGGATGTTGATGGCGAAGCGCTAGCCACCTTGGTCGTCAACCGTCTGCGCGGTGTCTTGAACGTTGCCGCTGTCAAAGCCCCAGGCTTCGGTGATCGTCGTCGCGCCATGCTCGAAGATATTGCCGTGCTGACTGGCGGTCAGATGATCTCGGAAGATGTCGGCCTGCGTGTTGAAGAAGCCACCCTCGAAACCCTAGGCCGGGCAACGAAGGTGCGGATCATCAAGGACACCACCACAATTGTGGCGATGGGTGATACCAAGGCTGATGTCGAAAAGCGCATTGCCCAAATTCGCCGTGAGTTGGACGCTACCGATTCTGACTACGACAAAGAAAAGCTTAGTGAGCGGATTGCTCGCCTAGCTGGTGGTGTTGCGGTGATTAAGGTCGGCGCGGCGACCGAAACTGAGCTGAAGGATCGCAAGCTGCGTATTGAAGATGCCCTCAATGCAACCAAGGCTGCTGTCCAAGAAGGGATTGTGCCGGGTGGTGGTACAGCCCTGCTGCAAGCAAGCAAAGCCCTCGCCTCGTTGCAACTCGATCCGGAAGAGCAACTGGGTGTGCGTCTCGTCCAACGGGCGATTTCAGCACCTGTAAAGCAAATCGCTGATAATGCGGGCCTTGAAGGTTCCGTGATTGCCGCGAAAGTGCTCGAGCAACCCGCAGGCCATGGCTACGATGTCTTCAGCGGCACCTATGGTGATTTGGTCGCGATGGGCATTGTTGACCCCGCCAAGGTTGTGCGGTCGGCGCTGCAAAATGCGGCCTCGATTGCCGGTATGGTGCTGACCACAGAAGCCCTTGTCGTCGAGATTCCCGAACCGGCTGGTGCTGCCCCTGCGGGTGGTGGTGGTATGCCAGGTATGGGTGGCATGGGCGGTATGGGCGGCATGATGTAAATGCAGATCCTCTGCCTTAGCAATGGCCACGGCGAGGATCACATTGCCTGTCGGCTGGCCCTTGAGCTGCGATCGCGAGGCTGTCAACTCGACGCTTTGCCGATTGTTGGTCAGGGCCATGCCTACGCCCAAGCAAAAATTCCAATCATTGGCCCCGTCCGCACCTTACCGTCGGGCGGGTTTGTCTATATGGACTGGCGGCAACTCTGGCGCGACTGGCAGGCCGGTCTGGGGGGGCTGCTGGTGCAGCAGATGCAGGCGCTCAGGCAGTGGCGACGACAACACCCCGGCGGCCTGATTGTGGCAACGGGCGATATTGTGGTTCAGCTTTTAGCTGCTTGGTCGGGCTTGGCCTATATCTATGTCGGTACGGCTAAAACGGACTATTACTTGCGGGATGAAACCGGCAGCTACGGTCGGCGCGGCTGGTGGCAAGACCCGCAGCCATCGGTGTATCTGCCCTGGGAACGGGCTTTGATGCGATCGCGACGTTGCTTGGCGGTCTTTGCGCGGGATAGCCTCACGGCCAAAAACCTCGAGCGCTTTGGCATCAGCGTGCAGGATCTCGGTAATCCGATGCTCGATGGCTTAGAACCGACCCTGCCTTTGCCAGGGGTGAGTCCTGATCGGCCTGTTGTCTTACTTTTGCCGGGCTCGCGCCCACCGGAAGCCTACCGTAATTGGACACGCCTCTTGGCCGTTTGTGAGCAGTTGCCGCCCTCAGTCCAGATTGTGGCGGCCCTCAGTCCGGGGCTGGACGAGGCGCAGTTGCCGGGTGAAAGGGTGATCAGGTTTCGCGATCGCTTTGGCAGCTGCCTGCACCGCGCCAATGTCGTACTAGCTATGGCTGGTACCGCCACCGAGCAGGCTGTAGGCCTTGCCAAGCCCGTTGTCACATTCCCCGGCGAAGGGCCACAGTTTACACCCCGCTTTGCCGAAGCCCAGTCGCGGCATTTGGGCAGCAGCCTCATCTACCACAGCCAGGTTGACCCGGTCGCGCTGACCTACGGTCGCTCGGCGACCATCGCGAGCACGATTCAAAGGCTGCTCAACCAGCCTCCCGACTTAAATCTCAATGCCCAGCGTCGTATGGGCACCCCAGGTGCTGCAGCCCGCATTGCCAACGCCATCGTGGCCTTGAGTGAGTAATATCTCCTTAGCGCAACAGCCCCAAGCGCTGCCTGAGTAAGTGCCAACGCCTGGGGTTACCCCGAATTACAAACAAGGTATAGACCCCGCCAACCGTTAGCAGACAAATTTCGCCCAGACGGCGATAGCTGGCAATAATCTGTTCTGGCGTCCAAGCGTAATCCAAACGCAGCCGATTCATATCGCCGTTGGCATCACCGCGCCCGCCCAACATACTGCCCCAAGGAATATCGCTCAGGCCAACATCAATCAGGTGCCACTGCCAAAAGCTATTCAGGAGTGTTGCCGCCGCTAGCACAATCACACCAAAACGGAAAATATCCCAACGGAGGCGATCGGGTAGCGGGAAATAGAAACTCACTAGCAAAAACGTACTGAGATAAAACTCACCACCAATGCCAGCAAAAGAAATCCACATAAACGCCTGATCTTCAGTGATCAGCCACGTCATATAAAACTGAATCGCCGCAAACACAACTGCCGTCACCATCACCCAAATTCGCCGCTCTTTATAGCCCTGCCAGAACCACACCCCGAGCAAAAACAAAACCCCTAAGTAGACCAACCAATGGCGATGATTGCTAATGCTTGTCCAGCCAAAGGGCAGTGGCATTGCCCGAAACCCAGCCGCCCAAGCTGCTGAGGCATGACCGACCTCATGCACCCAAATATGCCAGGGCAACATCAAAATAAAGAAAAAACTGAAATTCAAAACGATCGCAATCAAAAAAGCGATTGGAATTGCCAACAGATTGACGCGGGGATTATCAAAACTAAAGCGATTGAAGGCAACCTGTTCAGACTGAGGTTGGGGCACATAGCTTACCTGGGCACGCCAGCTAATTTTGCGATCGCGAGTCAGGCCATAAAGCCAGCAAGTCGGAGCATTGGGCCAGTCGAGGGCTGCCAGAGCATTGAAAGTTGCCAGTTTCGCCGCTTTCGCCGTAGTCGTCTCCGGAAAGCGGAGCTGAATACCCTGGGCGGTTTCTTGGGCTATGACCGTAAAGCCCTGCTGCCGCAGTTGATTGGCAAGGATAACCCCAAGCGGACTGGCCATGACCTCACGCTCTAGATCGGCGCCAGGTTCTGCTGGCGCGAGAGTCGGTTCTGGGGGTTGCAGTACGGCGAGGGTTGCTGCTTCATCACGCCCCAGACGACTCAGCCACACTGCCACCGCCCGCTTATTTTCAAGGCTGAGGCTTTGAATGGTTCCTAACCCATCGGGCATCGCCACAGCCGGCGGGCGACTCCGAGGTAGACCACAATAGTAGGCAATGGCCGGTAGATAGGTGCGGCGTTCTTCTGGGCTGGCCTGGATAAAAGTCTGCACAATCTGAGCCACTACAGGTGCAGGGGTAGGCAGATCGGTACTCAGCAAGGGCGAGTCAGGCTTTAGCAACAGGTAGGGATTGTGATCGACGGTCACAAGGCAGGTTTTGGCATACCAGAGACTGAGGTGCCGAATACCGTAACTAGCCTGGAGTGCTGTCAAGTTAGTCAGCGTATCCGCAGCAACAGCCTGCCAGTTGATCTGAGAGTTGAGGTTGGGTAGCAGCAGCAGAACATGCAAGTGCTCATCCCGCCACTGACATTTGAGATCGAGGGGCAGATTATTAAACGCCGCCTGTTGATTCAAGCTCTGTAGCAGGCTCTGTTTGTCCATGCTCACCTCGTAAAGCAGCCGTTATTTTGATTGATCGCACAACTAACTTCTACTTTATCGAGCTGCAACGGCCACACCACACTAGCTCTCTTCAAACCCCTGCACTTCAAACTTTAGGGTGCGGCAATTTTCGAGCACTGTTCATACCATCTCTTCAGGCACTCTTCAGATATCTTGACTTTAGTGAAGTTTTTCTTAAGAGGAATCACATGAGCACAAAATTTACAAAAATTATTAAAGATCGGATTCTGACAGATTAGCTTGCTTCATGAAATGACGAAGTAGTCCTATTTTGAGATCTTTATTGCCGTGAATTGGGACAGAGATGCGAACTGACTCACCGGTTTTTGTATAAATGTGATGGCTGCCCTGAACTCGTATCAATTGCCATCCTTTCTGTTCTAAGAGCCTGGCTAGCTGCTTACCGGAAATAGACTTCATACGGCAATCTCTATGATTCGGCTGTTCGTAGAGGTCGAAGTAATTTCGATATCTACGGACAAGCAACCCTCAACTGCTTCGTAAAGATTTTCTAGTAGCTCTTCAAAATTATCACCTTGAGTTGCACAGCCAGGAATAGCTGGTACTTCAGCCCAAAATCCACCTTCTTCTGCTTCATGAACAATAATTTTCAACTTCATTATGTTCTCTCCTGTCGATAAAGATGATATCTTTCAATAAAACAATTCATTGGCTTCTGAAATTCATAATCTATTTTTCCATTGTTGCTAAGATTGCTCTCTAAGCTTCCGCCAGCACTGCTGATGCCAACGAACGTCGTAGCATCCCTGTGCCAACTCCATGTTAACGGCATGGATTTAGATCCAGTAGCGAGAAGAATACTTGCCCATCACCCCGAATTTCTCCCCCAAAGCGGAAGAAAGTCCAAAACTACAGTAAAAATTGACCTGTTATTTTTTTGACTACAGCTCAAACTCTGTAGCAGGCTCTGTTTGTCCATGCTCACCTCGTAAAGCCGCCGTTACAGTCGCAACACACTCAGCACACGGAACCCCTGCTTGCATGGTCGCGATCGCGAGCTCAAAGGCTTCCGTCTCTTCGCTCAGCAGCACCTGCGCCCGCAGCAAGGCCCAGCGCTCTTGATAGCCCGGGTCGAGACCCACCAAACGGCACAAGCGCCTCAGGCGATCTTTATCGGTGGCAGCGCCCACAGCGACATCATACTGAGTCAACTCTGCCGCCGCGCCCGCCATCCAGACCACGCAAAAGCGATCAACAACCTGCCGCGACACCGCCTCACCCCAAAGCGACGCATCATCTAGCCGCACCCCACCATAGCCAGGGTAGCCACGCCGCCAAGCTTGCCAAGGATCAAGCACATAATCGGTAACTGGAATTCCCAGCGCACAAGCCACCAACAGATGACCTGCCTCATGACGTACCA
>CAZAGN010000070.1:0-13052 GCA_964484905.1 uncultured bacterium
CCTAGGGCTTTGATTGGGTATACGTTGAGGCAACGGATCCTCCAAAATAGTGCGAGAATCGTTGCATCTGGCGTGCTGGTTAGCATGAGTTCCAAAGGATCGACACCTTCGTTGGCGTGGTGGGCTGTCCATGTGGTGGCACGACCCGAACAAGAAGATCTGATTTATTGGCGGCTGAATGCCCTGGGCTGCCAAGAGGTGGCTAGCCAAGAGCAAGGCGAGTCAGTGCAGCTATCGGCCTATTTTCCGTTGAATCGGGTGTCTGCCCTTGATTTGTCAGCCCTCACGCTTCAACTGCGCCAGGATGCGCTCCAGAACAGTTGGGAGCTGCCGCACCTGCGCTGGGAGCGGCTGGAAAATGAAGACTGGAATAATAGCTGGAAAGCCCACTGGCAGCCGCAATCGATTGGGGATCGTTTTGTTATTTGCCCCGAGTGGCTCACGGCAGAACCAAAACCCAATCAACTCGTGATTCGGATGGATCCGGGGGCGGCGTTTGGTACGGGGAACCATCCCACAACACAGCTTTGCCTCGAAGCCCTGGAGATGCGCCTAGATGGCGACACAGCACCGAATATCATCGGTGATATTGGCTGTGGCTCGGGGGTACTGGCGATTGGTGCGGCCATGCTCGGCGCGATGCAAGTCTATGCGGTGGATACTGACCCTCTGGCGGTTGAAGCCGCCACCCACAATAGCCTTGCCAATGGTGTGGCCGATCGGCTGACGGTGATGCAGGGTAGCTTGGAGTCGATCCCTGAACTGGTTGATGGCTTGGTCTGCAACATCTTGGCAGAGACGATTATTGATATGATTCCGAGCTTTAAGCTGGTGGTTAAAGACAGCGGCTGGATTATTCTCAGTGGCATTTTGCTAGAGCAGGCCAAAATTGTGACCGAAACGGTTGAGGCCAATGACTGGATTGTCGCAGCGCTCTGGAAGCGGGGTGAGTGGTGTTGCTTGAATGTCCGCAGCAGCTAAAGCATTGGCCCCGACTGGCACTGCCACTGGGTTCACTGGCGACGACGCAGCTATCGCTGACAGCGGCTCAGTTGCACTACCTGGTGCGGGTGCGACGGCTCAAGCTGGGCGATTCGTTTTTGGTATTTGATGGCTCGGGAGCCTTGGCTGAGGCCAGCCTCGTCACACCCGAGCAGGCGGTTCTGAAGCAGTTTCTCCAACCCCGAGCGCGTGAGTTGAGATGTCCGGTTCACCTCGCGATCGCGATGCCGAAGGGTAACGGCTTTGATGAGCTCATTCGCCCCTTAACTGAGCTGGGGGTGGCCACAATCACACCCCTGCTGACGACTTACAGCCAAACAGCACGGGCGCGCCTAGAACGCTGGCAAACGATTGCCCAAGAAGCCGCCGAGCAAAGTGAGCGCTTGATTATTCCCACCATCGCCCCGCCTCAGGCTTGGGCCGACTGGCTTGCCGGGCAACAGCAAGCCTGGTTTCTCGCGGCGGCACGGGCGGAGGCACCGCACTTACTCACAGCAATGACTCAGGTTTCTGTCACCGCCTATACGATCGCGATCGGCCCCGAGGGCGGCTGGAGTGAAGCCGAAATTGAGACGGCGCTGGCGCAGCAAGCAATCCTTGTTAATCTCGGTCGCCGTGTCTTGCGCACCCTGACGGCACCTCTGGCAGCGGCCAGTCTCCTGGCGGGCTATCAAGAATCGCTGGAGTCATCTCCCTATGGATAAGCTCGAGGCGATGCAGGTGTTTGTCGCCGTCGTTGAGGCAGGGGGCTTTGCGGCGGCGGCGCGTAAGCTCGACCGGTCGCGATCGGCGGTCAACAAAGCCGTTGCCCAGCTCGAAGCACTGCTCAATGTGCAGCTACTCCAGCGCACCACCCGCCGGGTCAGCCCTACCGTCACCGGCCTCGACTACTACAGCCGTTGTCAGGAAATTTTACTCGCGATCGCGATCGCCGAAACCGATGTTGCCGCCTTGCACCACCAACCCCAGGGCATCCTCAAAATCAACGCCCCCCTCTCCTTTGGCATGCACTTTCTCGCCCCCGTCGTCAGCCAATTTCGCCAGCACTACCCTCAGGTGCAAGTGCAAGTCAGCCTTAGTGATCGCTTCATCGATCCCCTCGACGAAGGCTACGATCTCACCCTCCGCATTGCCACACCGCCGCGCCTCCACCATCTCGAAACCATCAACCTTGCCCCCATCCCCCGCTGCCTCTGTGCCAGCCCCACCTACCTCGCTCAGCACGGCCAGCCCCACACCCCCCCCGACCTCAAAGCCCATGCCTGTCTGCACTACGGCTATCTGGCGAGCGGCCAAACCTGGCAACTAGGCGACCACGACATTACCGTGCGCGGCCAGCTCTGTGCCAACAACGGCGAACTCCTGCGCGCCGCCGCCCTCGATCACCACGGCATCGCCCTCCTGCCCGAATTTCTGGTTCAGGCTGACCTCACAAGCGGTACCCTCCAACGCCTCCTCCACGACTATCCACCGCCGCTTATTTATCTGTGCGGTCTTTACCCCAGCCAGCGCCCCCTCAAAGTCCAGCTTTTTCTCGATGTCCTGCGCGATGCCCTTCAAGCTGAAGCCATCCAAACTAGAGAAATACACGAACAACATGAGTCAAAGCCAAAAAAACCGGAGCCTTAGCCCCGGTAGGAATGATCTGAATAGCTGACGAATCAATCCATAACTATAATTTGCCGCAGTCAGATCCGTTAACCTGTCTTACGCGGGGCCAGAATCATGATCATGTTACGCCCTTCTTGCTTCGGTGATTGCTGAAGTTCAGCCACCTCCGTCAAGTCACCCGCAAGGCGTGTCAGCAACTCTCGCGCTAGGTGCGAGTGTTGAATTTCCCGCCCCCGAAACGTGATTGTTGCTTTGACCTTGTCGCCGTGCTTAAGGAACTTTTCAGCACTCCGCAGGCGTACCTGATAGTCATGTTCCTCAATTTTGTAGCGCATTTTCACCTCTTTGACATCAGAGGTATGTTGCTTTTTGCGCGCTTCGCGGGCTCGCTTTTCTTGCTCAAACTTATATTTGCCATAGTCGATAATGCGACAGACCGGCGGATCGGCCTTGTCGCTGACCAATACCAAGTCTAAACTACGCTCGTCCGCGAGTTTTTGGGCATCACGGGGTTGCATAATCCCAAGCTGGGTACCGTCAGAATCGACAACACGCACGCGGGGAAAGCGAATCCGATCATTGATGGTCGGTAAATCGCGACGGGGTTTACGGATGGGTTCGTCCCTAGCCAAACTTATCTCTCTCTCCAGAACTAAACAGCCTTACGGTGTCACGCAAATAGCATTAACAGCCGTAAGTTTAAAACTCTCACTGCTCAAGGCAGCAAAAAGTTAACATGAGCAGATTACTCTGCCCAGTGCCATTCTATCGGATTTGTTCAAGGCTGCTGATTTTCTCTGCTGTGCATCCCTCGTCTTGAAGGCATGCCGTTGTCATCGCCAATTGAATTCATGTGCAGGCTCCCCCAAAGGCTCCGGTAGCCTCAAAAGGGATCAGCAATGATCTCCGCCGCTGTTTCCTGCTGCATCAGCCGCCGAATCCGCCCCTGAATGCCACTGATCCGGTCATAGGCATCCATCAGATTAAACAAGGCATAGGCATCATCGATTCCTTGCCGCGTGTAATCCATGCAAATGCCATTGGGATGCTGGAGGGTGCCTACCAGGTGCGCCTGAGCCAGTTCGCGGTTGTAGGCAGCTGTCACCTTTTCGCTGCGGACAAAAAAGGGCAAACTGCTGTAACGGCGACGATCTAGACCCAACCAATAGCCAATCAGGCTATCGAGGGTGTTGCCGGGTGGATCCGCCGGGTTCAACGGCGGTACCAGCAAACGCCCCAGGCGGCAGGTACCGACAAAGTTGTGGACATACAGATAATTTTCGAGCGCCTGGGTCAAATACGAAGGCGCCGCCGTATCGTCATCAGGCTCAGTCATAGCAAAGCAAGTGATCCACCTTTCATTGTCCCCTATACCGCCATTTCAACGCTGGCTTCACTGTCAACCGCTTCAGCCACAATGCCAAAATCTTCAGCAACCAAACGAGCTGTTATCTTTGCCGACATCATCACGCTAGGTGTACCGGCACCGGGTTGGGTACCGGCCCCCACGATATACAGATTTTTAATGTCTTCGCTGCGGTTATGGGCCCGGAAGAAGGCCGATTGACGCAGCACCGGCTCGGGGCCAAAGGCATTGCCAACATGAGCTTGGAGCGTTGTCTCGAAGTAATCGGGCGTGATAAAGCTCTTGTGAACAATTCTCGCTTGCAGGTTGGGCAGATAACCCCGCTCATCGAGAAACTTCAGGACCGTATCGACCAGCTTGTCACCCTCAATAGACCAGTCGATCTTCGAGCCATTGTGGGGCACCGGGATCAGGGTGTAGGCGGCGTGATGGCCAGGAGGCGCGAGGGAAGGATCGGTCAGGGTCGGCACATGGAGGTACTGCGAGAAATCCTGGGCGAGAACTTTTTTGCCAAAAATCTCTTTGAGCAGTGCTTCGTAGCGGGGACCAAGAATGATTGTGTGATGGCGCAGCTTGGCATCTTCTTTACCATCGGCCTTAAAGCCAAAGTAAATCACTACCAGCGACATCGATTGCTTGGTGAGCTTAACGCGCCAGTCACCGTTCCAGAAACGATGCTCTTTATCGATGAGCTTTTGGTAGGTGGTTGCCCAGTCGGCATTCGAAACCACCAGATCAGCACTCAGACTTTCACCCGATTCGAGACTGATACCCTTGGCAACCGACTGACCGTTTTCTTTGATGACATTAATTTTGGCCACACGGGCGTTGTAGCGCATCGTGCCACCCAGTTCTTCAAACTTGCGGACAAAGCCCTGCACCAGAGCACCCGTACCACCCATGGCAAAGTGAATGCCCCAGGTCTTTTCGACAAAGTGGATCATGGCGTAGATTGCGGGTACCGAGAGCGGATTGCCTCCTACTAACAGGGTTTCAAAGCTGAAGACTTGACGCAGTTTATCGCTCTTAAAGTAGGTGCTGGCAAAGCTGAAGAGGTTACGGACAGCATCGAGGCGCAACAGGTCGGGGGCAACTTTGAGCATGTCACCGACGGTACCGAAGTGGGTGTAGCCCAGCTCCAGGAAGCCACGCTCGAAGATTGCGCGGGCCGCATCATGGAATTTCTCGTAGCCTTCGAGATCGCCAGGTTCACCCAGGGCGTCTACCTGTTCGCGGGTGTGCGCGGGGTCACCGTCGTAGTCGAAGAAGCTGCCATCGTCAAAGTAGATGCGGTAGAAGGGCAGGATTGGCACGATCTGCACGTAGCGGCTGGTGTTAGGGCCACCGGAGACACCGCTCTTGATCCGCTTGTTTTCGTCAAGAATTTCAACGGGAAAGTCAGGGCCACTAAGGCCAGTCTTACCAGGCTCAAGGGAGAATAGCTCTTCGATAAAGTGGGGCACCGTAATGACGGTCGGGCCCATATCAAAGACGAAACCATCCACCCGACGCACATAAGCACGCCCACCCGGTGCGTCGAGAGCCTCAACGATGGTGGTCTCAAAACCCAGGCTCTGCAGACGAAGCCCCATCGCCAACCCACCGATGCCTGCGCCGATGACAATGGCTTGCTTGCGACTCATAGCGGACTCATTCGTAACGATCTTTTAACAGTTTGACACACTCGCCCCAGTCACCGCAGCCCTTTCTGACATCTCCCCGCCCTCTAGGAAGAGGCTTGTATCCCCATTCTGAGAGGTGTCAATCCTGCTCAGAGATCAAGGCCGTGCTCGAGGGTTATCGGGACAAGCTGGCCGGCAGGCAGCACGACTGTACGCGGAGCGGTGACATTACCCACAGTGATGCCAGTGGCCACACCACCAATGACACCAGCGGTGCTGATGCCACCCGTCATCACACCCAGGGCAAAGCCAGCAGCAGCCCCAATGAGGGCATCTTCGCCAATGGCCCGAGTGCTAATTTGGTTAGGGTCTTTTTCGTCGTGGAGAAAGTCCGAGACAGCACGAATTTGATAGGCGCGCCCGTTGAGGATCATTTGCGAGGCAATGATTTGGCCACCACCCTGACGGGGTTGAAATTCGCCGTGGATGACAGTACCGGCAGGAATGGCAACGGTGCCCTGAGCTGTCAAAATATTTTCGGCAACAACCAACTGCACCGGCCGTAGGGTATCGTTCGCCAAAATTTCGGTGGCCGCAAGAGTCGTTACGGGTAGGACAGTCCCCGTCTGGAGACGGGCAATGTTGAGATCTATCGGTTGTGCCAGAACAGGACTGGCAAGTAGGCTGAACCACCACATTTAGAGTCATCCCCAATCACGCTCTTATCCTAACGTGCTAGAGCAAGCCCAGACTGCGGCTCCGATTGAGGGCGGTAACGCGATCAGTCGCCTCCAGTTTGCGGTAAAGGCTGCCTGCATATTCTTTGACGGTGCTAAGACTAAGGCCAAGGTGCTGGGCAATTTGTTTAGTACTAAAACCTTGGTCAAAGAGCTGGAGTACTTCGAGCTCGCGGGGCGAGAGATGGGGAATCTCGCTCGGGATCGGCAGCCAGTCGCGGCTGGGGTTAGCAAAAATATCTTGAATCGTTTTGGCGAGCAGGGGTGGCGCAATATCTTTGGAGAGAAAGGCTTTGGCACCAGCTTCGCGAGCTGCCAAGAGCAGGCTTGATTCGGTGAAGGTGGTGAGAAGAATACACAGGCACCGGGGCACGGTTGCGTGCAGTTGACTGCACACCGCCAAGCCATCGAGCCGAGGCATTTTGATATCGAGGATTGCGACATCGATAGGCTGGTTCGCGATCGCGACCAGAGCCTCTTCCCCATCAGCCGCTTCGGCAGCGATCTCAAACCCCTCAGCTTGCAGCGCCAACTTTAGCCCCAGCCGAAACAGGGGGTGATCGTCGGCAATGAGCAGTCGAATGGACATGACCGCAGGGGAATGCTGCCTCTAGTATGTAATGGGATTTAGCTAGCAAGACTGGCGTAGATCATTAACGACATCAATAATCAGCCAGGGTTGCCGTTTAGCGAGTGACAGGTAGCAGCGCAGTGACGGGTCTAGATCCGTTTGCGCAGGGATGTGGCGCGACGGTTCGCGATCGCATTTTGCGGCTCATGCTTGAGGGCCTCTTCGTAGGCATCAAGGGCGGGCTGGATCAGGTTTTTCTTTTCGTAGGCATGGCCAAGGTTGTTGAGGGCGACAACGTAGGTCGGTTCTTGTTCGATCGCGAGTTTGTAGGTACGAATCGCCAGATCGTATTGCTCGAGGGCAAAGTAGGCATAGCCGAGGGCATTGGCAACCAGCGGCAGGGGCTCTTCACTGGCATCAAGGGCTTTTTTGAACTGGTTAACGGCTTGCTCGTAGAGTTGCTTTTCGAGATAGACGCTGCCCAGCTCGTAGTGATCTGCGGCGGCCCCCTTGCCCCGTGCAAGCTTGTCTTGCAGACGGCTGAGGACGCGCTCTTGACGCTGGTTTCGCCGTACTTCTCGCACAACCAAAAACGCGACGACAGCTAAAAAACCACCGAGCACTAGTAAGTAGACGAGGGGTAAGTAGGCATCCATACGTAGCTCATTTGCACCATTTAGCATCTTAGTAGCAGCCAGGGCTTTACGGTGGTCTCTGTTACATGTGGCTACACGGCACCCAAGATTGGTTTCGGTGAGTATTCGCTGGTCTATGGGGCAGGTGATCCACAGGTTTGAGGCGGTGTTGACTATCGTTTTCGGGGATACGCATGTGGTTTTTACGGCACCGGCTGGAAAGTGCGAAGCAAAGGTACTGTATCTAGGGCGGCCTTTAAGCCATATTTTTTAACCCTACCTGTAAATTTTTTGTGATCCCGTCTGGTGCTAGGCTGCGAAAGCATCGCTGACTGGGCTGCAATGAGCGTTTGGGAACTGGATTTTTATAGCCGTCCGTTACTGGATGAAAACGGTAAGCGTATTTGGGAACTGCTGGTGTGTGATGCCAGCGGTGCCTTCCGGCAGCAAGCCTACTGCCCGAATGCTCAGGCTAATTCGGTGTGGCTGCGAGAGCAATTGCAGGCGTGGCTGGCGCTGGCACCGAGTAGACCAACGCTAATTCGGACATTTCGCGAGCGGGTGTTTAATCTCGTTAAGCGGGCAGCGGAGCAAATTGATGTGCCCTGCAAGCTGAGTCGGCGGGTGTCGCTGGTGGCACGCTGGCTACAAGTGCGATCGCGAGAGGTGTACCCCCAAGAAGCCGCCTACACCTATGCCCCCGAAGTGGGCAGCATTCCCATTTCAATGGAGCGGGCAGCTCCCTTACCTCTACCGGATGTTTTGCAGCCAGAACGCTGGGCGTTTGTTACCTTGCCCTTAGCCGATTTGTACGAAGCCGATAGCTGGCCCAAGGCCTTTGGTGAGACCCTGCCTCTCAAGGAGCTGCTACCCAAGCCCCCAGCTGAAGCCAAAGCGGCGGGGGTCATTCTCTTTTCGCAGCGGGCGCTTCCGATTGCCGCTTGGATGACGGGTGTTGAGCCTGCCTATCTCAAAGCCTTTGGTGGCCAGAATGCCGGGTTGGTGCTGGAGTCGGGCAGTAGCGATCGGCAAATTGTTGCCCGCTTTAGCACCGAGGCTTTGCGCAAAGAGGGAACCGCCTTTGAGGATCGCAAGCTAGATTTACGCGGCATTCACTTTTTGGCGGTACAAACCGCACCCGAAGCGCAAGAATTTGCTGGGTTATGGCTGTTGCAGGAGTTAGATTTGGAGGATTAGGGCAGATTGGCGGTAGCGCGGTTTAGGCGGTTAGTAGGAAAGTAGGTTTCATATCGGTCTCATCCGAATTTTGTCATCTTCGACAACGCTGAACTGTCCGGCCCAATCATTGCGCAACGTAATGGCAGAAACTACCTTTTGCGCCATGACAACACTGGAGGACGCTGTAATCCGAAACAGAATGATGCCACTTGTTGCAGGCAGCTTGACTCGAAACGCAAGTTCGCCAAAATCTTTATCGAAAGTCAAGAGAATGCGGGCTTCAGATTGGGCACGCCTTAATACGTCTGTATCGGCAATACCAGGAGATTCTGTACGAATCCAAACTACGTTATGACCTTGCTCTACCCAAGCTTCAACAGCAGCTCGCGGAAAATTTTCATCGGCAAGGAAGCGCATTACAAGACTGGCATCGCATAGACTTTCTCAGCTTTAAGGACTTCACTCGCATAACTGAGACAAGCTTGAATGTCCTTCAGGCTGAGACCGGGATAATTCTCGAGGATGTCTTCGGTAGTCCAACCTTGGGCAAGAAGATCAATAACAAATTCCACAGCCAGGCGTGTGCCCCGGATGATAGGCTTACCGACAAGGATATCTGGGTTGATAGTTACACGAGCTTGTGGATCCATAACTTTTGTCCCAAAGATTGCTCGTCAGGGAAAATCCCTACATTCCTAATTATGGTGAAAGTGTGCGGGCAGTGCGACGCAGGCATGAGTTATGGTCAAAATCCAGTGCAGGCATAATCACCATGCAACGGCATTAACTACACAGCAACCGTGGAAGCCTGGTAATTGATAATGCGGGCAAAACCAGCCGGATCGAGGCTGGCCCCTCCCACCAACACACCATCAATTTCGGGTTGGGCCATAAGTTCATCGATGTTGTCGGGCTTCACCGAGCCGCCATACTGAATCGTCACATCAGGACTGCTGAGGTGGCGGCGGATGACGCTAATCACACGGTTAGCTTCGGTGGCCTCGCAGGTTTCGCCGGTGCCAATCGCCCAGATGGGTTCGTAGGCAATAATCAAGCGAGCTAGATCAATACCAACCAAACCAGCCTCAAGCTGAGCGAGAATCCAGGCTTCGGTCTGGCTAGCTTCGCGGATCGCCTTGGTTTCGCCAACACAGAGAATTGGGATCAGGCCATGTTTTTGCGCTGCCACCAGGCGTTGGTTGACGGTAGCATCAGTTTCGCCAAAGTGTTCGCGGCGTTCGCTGTGGCCAACAACGACATAGCGCACACCCAGTTCCGTGAGCATCGCGCCCGATATTTCGCCAGTGAAGGCACCCTGCTCGGCCCAGTGGATGTTCTGGGCACCGACACTAATCTGAGTTTGGCCAGCGACAGCTGCGCCCACTGTGGCAAGGGTAGTGAAGGGCACGCACAAGACAATGTGGCGGTTGGGTTCGAGGGGGTGACTGAGTAAGGCACGGGTGTAAGCGCTAGCATCGGCCTGGGTTTTGTGCATTTTCCAGTTGCCTGCCAAGACGATCTGCCGCAATGCTCCTACTCCTGCTTGATTTTTTGCCTAACCCAGTCTACCAGCAGCGTTACCGCCTCGGTGTCGATTTCGCCCGGGTGGCGGCAGAGCCAGTGGTCTAGCCCTGGCAGGAGCTGGCGTTGACTGTCGCGGGGCGCTTGACGGCGTTCGATCGCGATCGCGAGATCGGCACTACAAGCGGGCGGAATCACGGCATCATCTGCCCCATGCAGCAGCAGCAACGGACAGGCCACCTTAAAAATCGGCTCGAAGGTTAGCAGGGGCGCTTGGGCCGCATAGCGAGCTTGAATCTCGGCGAGGCTGGCATCGGCTTGCAAAATCGCTTGCCGGTATTGCATCAGATCACCCACCGGATGGGCAGGCGGTGCGACCAAAACCAAGCCTCGAATGTGTGGCGATTGCTGCGCTACCAGGGTCGCCCAAATCGCACCCTCGGCCAGGCCCACACAGAGCCAAGGTGCGGGCAGTTCGGGCATTGAGCGGGCGATCTCAACGATCGCGATCGCATCCTCTAATGTTGTGGCTGCCGCTGCCAAATCGCCACCAGAAGCCCCCAACCCGCGCCGATCAAAGCGCAAGGAGGCGATTCCCTGGGCAGCCAACTGCTCAGCCCACTGGGCTAAAGGCGAAAAATTCACCTCAAAGCTATCATTGCCCTCGCCATCACTAAAACCACCGCCGGGCAGCAGCAGCACCGAGGCCCAGGCCGGTTCACTCGGCACACTCAGACGCGCACTCAAACGAACATCCGCCAGCTCAAAGTCAAGACTGAAGGTGGTTGCCACGGCAGTTCCATCATTCATCAGAAATACCGGCCTCAGGATTTTGCTTGATTACGCTGGGGCTGGGGCAGGAGATAGATCGCGACAATGCCCCCACCAAAACCCAGACAATTCCGCAAGATCGGCAGCCAGTCTTGGGTACGAGTTACCACCGGCCCTAAACCAAAGGCAACAAAAAGAATCAGCCAGAGGGGCGAAAAAATGAGCGCCCACTGCCAGCTAAACAACTCGCCCTCATGGCGCGGCTTGCCAGCAAACCCACAGACCAAACCACCGACCAAAGAGCACACCAGCGTCAGCACCCACTGCTCATCGGGCAAACCTGGCACAACCCGGCAGCCATTTTGACGAAAGCAGTATTCCAGCGTATCAACCGTGGCCTGAATCGCTAAATCCTCGCCATGGTCGCGCACATAAAACTGATTGCCAAAGCGCGACTGCAACTCGACCCAAAACGTACGCGGCAAAATCGGCCTGACGGCATCACCGACGTTGAAGGCTAGCAAATTGCCCCCGCGTGTATCGGCAACCAGTAAAACGCTGTGATCATCGAGGCCCCAGTAATTTTTAACGGCAATGCCCGGGATTTCATCAAACTGGGTCAAGACGCGCAACTTCCAGCCCGTATCGGCCTCAAGTTGATTCAGTTGCTGATCTAGGCTGACTTGCTCGGGCAGCGACAGCTCGGCGGCTAAATCGAGTACCGCCGTCGGTGGGTCAGGAAAGGTAATCGCTAGGGCGGGTGGTGACCACCACACCATCACACCAATGAGGCAAATGCAGAGCCATGCCAGTCGTTGCTTCATCGAGTGTGCCCTGTAAAAAACGGTGTAGATGTACGGTGTAAATTTATTGTGTAAAGAACTATGTCTCATGCTCTCAGCTTAGCAAGCCTTCACCGGAGCCAAGGTTTAAGCAGGGTCTGAATTTTCCTTTGAATGTTCGAGAGTACTCAGACGTTCTTCAAAGCGGCGCAGGGTTTTGAGGGTTTCGGGTAATTTGCGTATCGCCACCATCGAGCGTCGCCACTCACTATCAATTTGGTGGGGAAACCCAGCCACAGTCGTGCCACTCTCGACATTGCTCGTAATACCCGCCCGCGAGGCTGCAACCACCTGATCACCCACACTCACGTGACCCGCAATGCCCACCTGACCCGCAATCACACAGTGGTGGCCGAGGCTGGCTCCACCCGCAATACCGACCTGCGCCACAATGATGCTGTGATCACCAATCGTCACGCCGTGACCAATATGAACGAGGTTATCAATTTTGCAGCCTCTGCCAATGCGAGTCTCGCCAACAGCCGGCCGATCAATGGTGCTGTTGCAACCAACATCGACCTGATCGCCCAGAACAACGCGCCCGAGCTGGGGCATCCGGTACCAGGTGCCGTCAGCTTGGGGTACATAGCCAAAGCCCGCGCCACCGATGACGGCACCCGCCCGGACAATACAGCCTTGGCCAAGGCTACAGTCTTGCAGCACAACTCGGCTATGAATTTCTGAATCACTGCCGATATAGACACCCGGATAGATCATCGTCTGAGCGTGAATCTGAACCCGCTCACCGAGGCTGACGCCAGATTCGATCACGACATTCGCGCCGATCGCGACCCCTTCCCCCAGTACGACATCAGGCGCAATCACCGCCGTTGGATGAATCCCTAGCGGACGATAGGGCCGCTCGAACAGTGTCAAGACCTGGGCAAACACCAAGCGCGGCTGGGGGGTACGCATACAGGCGAGCTGGGGTGGACAGGGCGCTGTTTCATCGAGAATTACGGCGCTGGCCGCCGTATCGGCCAAGAGGGGCAGGTATTTTGATTCGCTGACAAAGGTAATGTCACCCGTCTGAGCGTTGGTTAAAGCACTCACACCCACAATCTCAACTTCACCTTCGTGGCGACAGCCGCAGTAGGCCGCAATCTCAGAAAGCTGCATCGCCACCCAACCTCGTGCATCCCATCTCAGCCTATCGGTCGTGGGGGCGGCTCGGCTAGCTGGCCAAGGGGTTGAG
>CAZAGN010000071.1:0-12848 GCA_964484905.1 uncultured bacterium
CGAAGCGATCAACCTCGTGGCCTACAGTTGGGGCATGGCCAACCTGAAACCAGGGGATGAAATCATCCTTTCGGTGATGGAGCACCACAGTAATTTGGTGCCCTGGCAGTTAGTGGCCGAGCGAACGGGGGCGGTGCTGCGCTTTGTCGAACTGACACCCCAGGGTGATCTTGATTTTGCCCACTATGAAAGTCTGCTTTCGAGCCAGACAAAGCTGGTCAGCCTTGTCCATGCCTCAAATACCTTGGGGACAATTACCCCGGCTGTTGCCCTCATTGAGGCGGCTCACCGCGTCGGGGCCCGGATTTTGCTGGATGCCTGCCAGAGTGTGCCCCATATGCCCGTCGATGTGCAGGCGCTGGGGTGTGACTGGCTGGCGGCTTCGGGTCATAAGATGTGCGGCCCTACGGGTATCGGCTTTTTGTATGGCAAGCTCGATGTTTTGCGGGCGATGCCGCCTTGGATGGGCGGGGGCGAGATGATTGCCGATGTTTATCTCGACCACTCGACCTATGCCGATGTGCCCAATCGCTTTGAAGCCGGTACACCCGCCATTGCTGAGGTGGTGGGTTTGGGGGCAGCGGTTGACTACCTAAGCCAGATCGGAATGGCCGAGATTCATGCCTATGAGCAATCTCTGGCGGCGCAACTCTTGGCGGGTCTCGAGAGTATCGAAGGCGTGACGGTCTATGGCCCCCGCGAGCGGGTCGGTCTGGCCGCTTTTACGGTCGAGGGGATGCACCCTCACGATGTCTCGACAATTTTGGATGAGGCGGGCATTGCAATTCGAGCGGGCCACCACTGTACACAGCCCTTGCATCGCTATCTCAAGCTTTCGGCGACTGCCCGCGCTAGTGTCTATTTCTATAACACGCCAGCGGAGATTGACCAGTTTCTGGCGGCTCTGCGTGAGGGTGCCGAGTTTTTCCGTAGCTTGAGCTAGACCCACTGTGAAACTCGAAGTCACCAGCTCTTTAGATCAACTGACCACGGTGGAAGATTGGTTTGAGGCTTGGTGCAGTCTCGCGATCGCGAGGGATATGGCCTGGTTGGCCGACTGTCGTTATGCTCTGTGTCTCATTTTGGCGGAGGGTTTCACGAATGCCGTGCGCCATGCCCACGCGCAGCACCCGCCCGAGACACCGATTCGGCTCGAAATTACGGCCAGCCCAGAGCAGGTGCAGGTTGATATCTGGGATTATGGGGCACCCTTTGATCCCGCAACCCTGCCGCCCTACGACCCCAGCCACTTCACGGCTGGTAATGCGCCGACGGGGGGCTATGGCTGGTTTTTGATGCGTAAACTGAGCGACCACATAAGCTATAGCCGGGTGACCTCAGCTACGGGTGAGGTGCAGAATCGCCTCAGTTTTTGTAAGGTTCGGCCTGATGAACCCGTAGGCTAAACATTCTCAAGCCAAAGGCTGACCCACCCATTCGCCCCGATTCCAGGTACCCAGCACCTGGCCCGTCACCGTCTGGCCCCACCAAGCTGTAGCCTGCGACTGACTTTTGAGACTAGCAGCATTCACTGTCCAGGTGGCGTGGGGATTAAAGAGCACCGCTTCGAGGGGTTTACCGAGGGTTAGCTGGGGCGGCGGCAGATGTAAGACCGCCGCCGGGCGTTGACTGAGGGCCTGCCAGAGTTGCAGCGCCGACCAGCGCCCGGTAGCGACCCAGGTTTGCCAGAGTAGCGGCAGCGCCAGTTCGAGACCAATCGCCCCAGCCGGCGCTTGGGCAAAGGGAACTTGCTTTTCTTCGTAGGTGTAGGGCTGATGGTCGGTGGCCACCGCCAATGTGCCCGCTGCAACCGCTTCAACAAGGGCTTCGCGGTCATTCGCCGAGGCTAGGGGGGGCGACAGGCGCAGGTGCGGGTCAAAGCGATGCAGCTCTTGCTCTGTGAGAATCAGATGCTGCCAGGTGGTGCTGGCCGTGAGGGGTAGCCCTTGGGCTTGGGCCGAACGAACCAATTCAACGCTGTGGGCCAGGCTCAGGCGCATGAGATGGACGGGTGTGGGTACGTGGCGCAGAATTTCGATAATGCCGGCCACCGCCAAGGTTTCGGCCGCTTGGGGTAACGACCGCAACCCCAGATGGGCCGCCGCCGCTCCTTCATAGATCACGCCCCCTTGGGCAAGGCTGGCGACCTGGGGCCACAGCAAGACGGGTTTGCCAAACGGTTGCACATAATTCAAGACATTGCGCAGGGTTGGCCAGCTCGGCAGGGGCTCGTTGTGGCAAAACGCCGCCGCCAGCGGTGCCAGCTCGGCCAGTTCGGGTAGGGTCGTACCCGCCAGTACCGCATAGGGATGCCACAGTCGCGATCGCCAATAGACCAACTGCATGGGCTGATCGGCAGGGGGTTGGGTTGTCGGCAGTATCCCCACCCGCGTAAACCCACCGGCCAAGGCGGCAGCCCGGAGTGAGACTAGGGATTCTCGCTGCTCGAAGCCGGGTTCGCCCGGTTGGGTATAGAGATCAACCAGGCCGGGAGCCAACACCCACGGCTGGGCATCGAGGCAGACTTCATCGACGGCAGGCGACAGCGAGGCGGCCATTGCCTGCAAAATACCGTCTTCGAGTCGGACATCTTGGCGGTGATCAATCCCGGTGTTGGGGTCAATCACCCGCACGTGCTGCAAGAGCATACCGACTTCCGTGGCTATCGAGTTTACTGTACCGTGGGCGCTAGGCCGGATCAACGCGGTTGGCAATCACCGAGACGATAATCATGGGCAAGCCTAAGGCGATACAAATACCCCATTGCCCTAGGCTCAGCGGTGCGGTTTGGAAGAGCGCGTTGAGGATACCCCACTGGCTGAAGAGAATTTGCAGCCCCACAGCCACCCCAATACCACTCGCGATCGCGACACTATCCTCCAGTGACTCTTCTTGGCTGCGGGCATCTTTGCGCTTTACGTGCCGCCAGAGGCTCGGCAGCGCTTGGCTCAGGCTCAGCAGGTAAATAATCCGCCCCATGACCAGTGCCTGAATCGCCATCGTCCGGGCGAGGGCACTGTCGCCTGTGGTTTGGTTGACGTACTCAAACACCCCAAAAATCAAAATCCAGTTAAAGAGCGACACCACAAGAATGCGTTGCAGCAACTTCGGTGACAGCAGATTGGCCCTCGGATTACGGGGCGGCTGGCGCATTTCGCGGCCCGTGGGCGGCTCAAAGGCCAAGGGCACGGTCATCGTAATTGAGTTGAGCATATTCAGCCAAAGCACCTGCAAGGCCAAGATCGGCAACTCCCGATTTAGCAGCACACTCAGCAAAATCGTCATCGACTCGCCACCATTCACCGGCAGGATAAACGCGATGGCTTTAATCAAGTTTTGATAGACGGTGCGGCCTTCTTCGACAGCGGCGGCAATCGAGGCAAAATTATCATCGGTCAGCAACATATCAGCCGCACCCTTAGCGACCTCGGTGCCATGTTTGCCCATGGCAATACCAACATCCGCCTGCTTCAGGGCCGGGGCATCATTCACACCATCACCAGTCATGGCAACAACGTGTTGCTGAGCTTGGAGGGCTTCAACAAGACGGAGCTTTTGCTCAGGAACCACACGGGCAAACACCGATCCTGCGAGCACCGCCTGTTTGAGGGCAGCATCGGGCATCAGCTCCAGATCGCGACCCGAGTAGGCTTTCACCTCGCCTTGGGGATTTTTGAGGCCAATTTGCTTCGCGATCGCGAGGGCCGTCGTCACGTGGTCACCCGTGATCATCTTCACCTGGATGCCAGCCACCTGGCAGTCCTGCACCGCCGCAATCACCGCTTCGCGGGGCGGATCGATCATGCCCTGCAAGCCGACAAAGGTCAGGCCACTGCTGACATCATCATGGCTAAGGCTGCCTTGGTCAGCCTCTTTGATCGCAAAGGCCAACACCCGCAAGCCCTGAGAGGCCATGTGATCAACCTGCTGCAAAATACTGCTGTAGCGCAGCGGTTCGGCCCCACCCGTTGCCGTCATTTGATTGACACAGCGCTGGAGCAGGGCTTCAACCGAGCCCTTCACATAAATAACGTTCTGGCTACCCACTGGCGCACTGCTGATTTGGTTGAGGGTCGCCATGTATTGATATTCCGACTCAAAAGGAATCGCATCCAGGCGAACTTGCTGCTTGCGGTCACGCAGCCCCGCCTTTTGGGCCACCACCACCAGGGCCGCCTCCGTCGGATCACCCACCACCTCAATGTCATTCAAATCGGGATTGGCATCAGGGTGACGCAGATTGGTGTCGTTGCAATAAAAGCCCACCGCCAGGCAGGTTTTGAGGGCAACATTATCGTCTTGGGGCTGAATCTCACCGAGGGGCTGATAGCCTACACCACTGACGTTGTAGGTCTGCTGCGCCGCAAAAATCGACTGCACCGTCATCTGGTTTTCGGTGAGCGTCCCGGTTTTATCCGAGCAAATCACCGTCGCACTACCGAGGGCTTCGACAGCGGGCAGCTTGCGAATAATCGCATTACGCTCGGCCATCCGCGCCACACCGATCGCGAGGGTCACCGTCACCACCGCTGGCAGCCCCTCTGGGATCGCACTCACGGCCAAGGCAATCGCCGCTTCAAACATCGCGATCGCACTCTGCCCCCGCCAGAGCCCCACGCCAAAGGTCAGCGCCGCCAGCACCAAAATCCCGTAGAGCAAGACCTGACTGAAGGCGGCAAACTTGCGCGTGAGCGGGGTCTCGAGGCCGCCACTGCTTTCGATGAGGCGCGAAATTCGGCCCGTTTCAGTATTGGTGCCGGTCGCGATTACTACCCCCGTCGCCTGCCCAAAGGTGACAAAGCTACCGGCATAGGCCATGTTGCGCCGCTCTGCGAGGGCTGTATCGGCGGCCAACTGCTCAATGGCTTGCTTCGGAATCGGTACCGACTCGCCGGTCAGGGCTGCCTCATCCACCTGAAGATTGCGCACCACCAGCAAACGTAAATCGGCAGGTACTCGATCTCCTGAGGCCAAGAGCACCACATCGCCTGGCACCAATCCCTGTGAGGGCACGTTAATCTGCTCGCCATTGCGTAGCACCATCGTTTCGGTCGCCACCGACTGCGCCAAGGCCGCAATCGCCTCTTCTGCCTTTGCTTCCTGAAGATAGCCAATGATGGCGTTGATTACTGTCACGCTTAAAATCACCCCGGCATTAACCCAGGAATTCAGCAGGGCTTTGATCACCCCGGCAACCAGCAAAATTAAAATTAGGGGTTGCTTAAACTGCACGAAAAAGCGTTGCCAGGCGCTGATACCGGCTTTGGCTTTAATTTCGTTCGGCCCACAGTGCTCTAAGCGTGCCTGCACCTGCGCTGTGCTCAGACCGGTCTCAAGGTTGCTCTCGAGCTGGGTGACTAGCTCTGTAGCCGCCAAACTATGGGGTTGTGTAACGTTCAGAGCAGTTGTCATGGGGGCACCGAGTCTACCGCCGCTAGCGTAGCGGATTCTGCGTAACCGCCTCAAACAAAGACGATCGCGACTGAGGCTATCGGTGACTACAAGGCTAGAAACTGCGGTGTTCGTGCCTTCACAGCCCGCTTTCGAGAAAATGCCATGATGCCTGTAGCCTAGCCATATTGCTGTAGCAAGGATGTGCCTGTGATAGTTGCGACCCTAATCGGCCCGATCACAAACCCTGTCTTGGTCTTTTTGATCATGATCGCGATCATGCTGATTGCGCCCTTGCTCTTCGAGCGGGTCAATATTCCGGGTATTATTGGCCTCATTTTGGCCGGTGTCTTGGTGGGCCCCTATGGCCTGGGGATGCTAGAGCGCGACGACACGATCATCCTCTTGGGTACCGTTGGTCTTTTGTTTTTGATGTTTATGGCTGGGCTCGAAACGAGCCTCGATGACCTCAAAGCCAATGCCAAAGGGGCACTGATTTTTGGCGTTGCTACCTTCATTCTGCCGATGCTTTTCGGCACAGGCGCTATGGTGCTGCTGGGCTACAACTTTTTGGCCGCTGTCCTGGTTGCCTCCTGCCTCGCCTCCCATACGCTGGTGGCCCTGCCGATTGCGGCCCGTCTGGGGATTATGCGGCTACCGGCCATTACGGCGACCCTCGGCGGCACCCTCGTTACTAATGTCTTGGCCTTGCTCGTGCTGGCGGTGGTGGTGCGGGCGCACCAAGGCGAGCTGACGCTACAGTTCTGGCTGACGCTTATTCCCTCACTGACGGTCTATACGGTGGCCGCCTTGTGGGGCATTCCCCGTCTGGGGCGTTGGTTTTTCCGTCAGTTTGGTCACGATGAGGGGGCCGAGTTTACCTTTGTTCTGACGACGCTTTTTGTGGCGGCCTATGGCGCGGAGATGATTGGTGTCGAGCCAGTTGTCGGCGCATTTTTGGCGGGTACGGCGATTACGCCCCTCATTCCGGGGCGCAGCCCTCTCATGAACCGCTTGCAATTTATTGGCAATACGCTCTTCATTCCCTTTTTTCTGATTTCGGTCGGGATGCTGATTAACCCCGGCATTCTAATAGGCGAGCCACGCTCGTTACTGGTAGCGGGTGCCATGGTCGGGGCCGAAGTCAGCAGTAAGTTTTTGGCTGCCTGGATACCCGGGCGCTGGTTTGGTTGGGCCTGGAACAGCACCATGACGGTCTTTGGTCTGTCGGTTGCCCAGGCTGCTGCCACCCTGGCGGCTATTACAGTCGCCTTTAATATCGAGCTGGTAGACGAGCTGACGGTCAACGGCACGATCGCGATGATTATGGTCACCTGCATCCTCTCGCCGATCATCACCCGCCGCTGGGGTAAGGTCGTCAATCCAGCACCCGCTGAGGCAACCACTACCGAGCGGGTCGGTTGGGGCCAGCGGGTCTTGGTGCCTGTGGCCAACCCCAACACCGAACAAAGCTTGCTGAATTTGGCGCTGTTATTGACCAAATCAGCCCAAGGGACACTCTTGCCCCTGAATGTCCTGCGCGATCGGGGTCAGGGAATTCCGGCGGCTGAGCAGGTGCGGCAAAATCAACTCCTGAGTGTGGCCGAAAGTTTAGCCCATGCCGCTGTAACTAAGGTTGAGCGCATTGCCCGTGTCGATAATTCCATCGAGCAAGGGATTGTCCATGCGGTCTACGAACATCAGCCCAGCTTGGTCGTGGTCGGCTGGAAGGGCTACTCGTCCTATACCGAAAATCTCTTTGGCGGCATTATCGACCGCGTCTTGCAACGGGCCGGTGTCCCGATTTTGGTGACGCGCCTGATGCAACCCCTCGAAGCCACCCAGCGCATTCTCTTTGCCGTCCCCGAGGGTGTCGCCCACACGCCCCGCGTGATTGCCGCCCTCGATCTGGCGCATACCCTCGCCACCGAACTCAAAGCCCCTTTGCAGATGCTCCTGTCCGAGACGCGGCAACTGACACCGACTAACTTTGGCCTGCCCAATGGCGAGAGCGTCAGTTGCCTGCGCCGCCCTGGCTCACTGGTTAACGAGGTCGTCAAGGCTCACCAGTCAGGTGATCTCTTGGTGCTCTTGCCAGGGATTCGGACAACACCCCTCGGTCGGCCAACGATGGGCAATGCTCCCGAAACCGTCGCCCGGATCAAAACGGAAGCGTCGATTGTGGTGCTCTATTTGCCGCCTGCCTACTATGGCTTTGGGGAGCTCGCCGCCGATCCGGATGAGGCCGAGGTTCTGGAGCCTGAGATCCATGAGTGAGCGTGCGATGGGGCTGCACTTTCGCATCATTGGCACTATTCATAGCCCCTTTCGCGATCGCGAGGGAACGCCCCCATGGGGGCAACCGATGTGCAGGGCTACATCGAAATAGCACCCGACTTAGCCAAGGGACTGCTCGATATTGAAGGCTTCTCGCAGCTCACGCTTATTTACTGCTTGCATCAGGCCAAACAGGCAGACCTGATCGTTACCCCCTTTATGGATAGCCAGTCCCACGGTATTTTTGCGACCCGCTCACCGGCACGCCCTAATCCCATCGGCTTATCAGTAGTACGTCTACTGGCTCGGGTCGGCAATCGCCTCGATATTGCTAACGTTGATATTCTTGATGGCACACCTCTACTCGATCTCAAGCCCTACGTGCCCGAATTTGATCGCTATCCAGACTCACCCCGGATTGGCTGGTTTGAGAATGCCCGTGGGTGAGCCGCCACGCACCGTGCCGATGATCGCTTCCGCTAGCGCCGCAATCAACACGCAGAGAGCCACAACACAGGCTAGCCTGAAGGCAGCACCGGGAATGCGCAATGGAAGAGCAGTGGCTAGAAGCACTCCAAAGTGAGGATACGGCAACACGAGATCTCGCCTCCCAACAACTCTGGGAAGCCTGGTTTATGGCTAAGGGCGAGCAGGGCTTGGCGCAGATTAATGCCGCTCAACTGCATCTCGAAGCCGGTGATCTCGTCCAAGCGCTCGCCATTTTGACCGAGTTGATTGTGGCGATGCCTGATTTTGCCGAAGCCTGGAATCGGCGCGCGGTCATTTATTTTTTGCAGGGCAACTACGACCTGGCACGGGCCGACTGTGAGCGGGTGATCAGCCTGATTCCTTACCATTTTGGTGCTTTGCATGGCTTGGGGCTGTGCCACATGGCCCAGCGTAATTACGCGGCGGCTCAGACTGCCTTCCGGCAGGCGCTGGCAATTCAACCCCATGCCATCGAAAATCAGCGGTTTTTGCTGGAGTGTACGGCGCGCTTGAGTTAGGGCTTTAGAGATCAAGGGGCAGCTTTCGCGATCGTCTGCGACCGACCTTTTGCCATCGCGACTACAGAATTCCAATCTCAAATACGCTTGAGTAAAGCTATCTCTTGGCTTGCAACTCTGTGCAACGCTCCCTTAAGCGCATTATCGTCGGTGCGATTTTCTTTACTGTCACCAACGTCGTTGCCGTTTTTGGCTATATGTCAGCGGGCTGGACATTTCTCGATGCCACCTACATGGTGGTAATTACGATCTTTGGCGTGGGCTTTGGTGAAGTGCGCCCGATGACGCCCCAACTGCGGGTGTTTACGATTGGTGTCATTGTCGCCGGCACCTCTTCTGCCGTCTACGCGGTGGGGGGCTTTGTCCAACTCCTCGCCGAAGGCGAAATTCGTCGCGCCCTAGGAGCCCGTCGTATGGAACACGGTATCAGTAGTCTTAGCAATCACGTGGTCCTGTGCGGCTATGGTCATGTCGGCGAAATCCTCGCGGTCAAGCTCAGCGAAGCCCAGCAACCCTTTGTTGTCATCGAACTTAATGCCGATCTTGCCAATCAGGCCGAAAGCTTGGGGTACTACGTGCGTTGTGGCAACGCGACCGACGAAGCCGTTTTACTCTCAGCCGGTGTCGAACGAGCACGGGTTTTGGTAACAGCACTCGCCGATGATGTTGCCAATGTCTTTATTACCCTGACCGCACGCGGCCTCAATCCAGGCTTGCAGATTATGGCACGCGGCTCCGCACCCTCCGTCGAGCAAAAGCTCCGCTTGGCCGGGGCAGACCACATTGTCCTACCCGCCGCCATTGGTGCCCAACGCATGGCCCACATGATCACCCATCCCGCCGCAATCAGCTTTCTCAACCAAATCGACAGCACCAGCTTTTTAAACGAACAACTCGCGCCGCTCGCTCTGCAAATTAACGAAATTCATCTCGATGCTAAATCGCCCCTTATCGGGCGTACGATCAGCGATCTTGAAGTGAAGGGGCGCAGCCATTGCATTGTTGTGGCTCTCCGCCATACCGATGGCAGTTTCACACCCCAGCCCGATCCGGCCCTCGTGGTCCAAGCTGGCGATACGATTATGGTCTTGGGGCGCCCGGATGCCCTCCCCCAACTGACGGCGTACTACGCTATGCAAAATACCGCCCAGTTTCGAGGGACGAAGCTTTAGTTCAAATATTATCCCGGTGTTCCCTATTCCCTCAATCATGAGACAATAATCTTCATTCTCTTAAAATACTTCCAAGACCAACGACTCCCATCTATAAAAATCTGAAATTTCTATCTCATGCCGTTTCGACATCAAGCCAATCCTCCAACGCCCTGGGATCAAGACCTAGAAGCGCCTCAAATTCACCATTCCGACTATATTCACCCCCGCGCCACCCTCATTGGAGATGTCCGCCTAGAAGCCAACGTTCTCATTGCTCCGGGAACCTCCATTCGTGCCGATGAAGGCTCACCCTTCCATATTGGAGCGAACACCAACATCCAAGATGGCGTAGTCATCCATGGCCTCAAAGAAGGACGAGTCATCGGAGACGATGGAGAACTCTACTCGGTTTGGGTTGGCCAAAATACTTGCATCACCCATATGTCCCTAATTCACGGGCCAGCCTATGTGGGCAATGACTGCTTTGTCGGCTTCCGCTCGACGGTGTTCAACGCTAAACTCGGGGATGGTTGCATTGTCATGATGCACGCCTTAATTCAGGATGTAGAAATTCCCCCAGGTAAATATATTCCCTCGGGAGCCGTCATCACCACCCCTCAAGCTGCCGAACGTCTCCCCGATGCTAACGATTCTGATCGCCATTTTTCTGAACATGTGGTGCAAGTCAATCAGGATTTGCTGGCAGGGTACCATTGCGCTGAGGATGCAGCTTGTTTGACGAATATCGGTTCTCGGGGTCATTCTGGGAATGGTTCTCAACCCGCCTCGGGTTTGAAGGGTGCCGTGTTGACGCAAATTCGGGCGCAACTGGCTCAAGGGAATTATCTCGGTTTGGAATATGCTGATCGCCGCCGATATCGTGCTAATTCCTGGAAAGCTGGGCCAACCTTTGAGAGTCAGCCTGAATATGAGATAATCAATTCGATTCAGGCCTATCTGCTGGAACATTCAGGCGATTATGTCCGTTTACTCGGCATTGATCCAGGACAGAAAAAACGGCTTCTGGAGTTAATGATTCAACGGCCTAATTAACTCACCCCAGTCGGGGACAATCACCCGCCAGAATCAGGTAGTTTTTTTGTGAACTTCTCAGCTAATCTTAACGGCAATAGTCAAATAAGATAAGACACTTACTGTCGCTGAAAGCAATACCAAACCGCAAGTTTTGAGGATTAAGCGCCTATTTTTAAATGTTCGTTTTCGCAATAACATTGCCATTAACTCAGGGATTACTTGTCCGTGAGAGCGTTGCCGCGACGACATTGGCGATAGGCGGCGACAAACAGGCCAGCTAAGGTAATAGGAACCAATCCTAGAGTTATACCCGCAGGCAAGCGCTCTACAATGATTGCGTCTCCTGCAATATGATAAATTGATTGTGATTTACGATTGTACGGGCTTCTAGGGTGATCGCCCTAACCGACTCTTGACCACAACTGTCCTAGCCATGGCCACAGTTAAGGAGAAATTCTCTTAAGCCCTTGGATTTTCTCCATTTCGTCCTTTAGGCTTAAAAAAGACGAGTATATTTGTACAAACCTGACTGAGTTTGCTCAACCGAACGCTTTTGAAAACGCTAGCCCTCGAGATCGATATTGATCGCCTGATTCAGCACCTCTCCGTCTGTACGTTAGTGGGGTTTCTGGCGATCAGTTTGTCTGTATTTGTGTTGCACCAGTGGCAAACCTCCGACCTCTACATTCAGGAAGTTTTAGCTTTTGAACCTGAGAGATTTGCTCTCTCAATGTCTACCCTAGCGGGTTCACACAGGGGCACTGGAACCCAGAGATTGGGTGCCCAAACTGACGGCATATTACGCTGAGATTCTGAGCCGCTAACATGTCCCACAGCAGAAGCAACTGTAGTGAGTCCAGGAAGTAACGAGACACTTTTAGAGGTTGGATGCCCTCTGGGTAGACTTCTTGGAAACAACAAGTGTCTCGGTAATTGGAGATTTGACTGTAAAGTAGAGGCACTTAAAACCATGCGCTGGTCAAAACTCAAAACCCTTCTTGAGGCCCGCTTTGCCCTCAACAAACGGGTTGCCATCCACAACACCCGCTACGGCGATTCCCAGTATGGCCATGCCTGGCTAACTCTTGATGGTGTTGTGATTGCCAATTTTTGCACCTTTGCCTACTTCAATCGTTACGGTGGCTTTGAGACAACCGATCGCGGTATCCCGGCCAAGGCGACTCACCAGCCACACTATGCGCTTGTCAGCTACGGCGAGCTGAGTCGTGATGATGTTCATGCAGCTTGCTGGGCTTATGTGCATGAGCTGACACCCGAAGCTGCCCTCAAAACGAGCAACCCATTGTTCCAAAGTCTGGCTGTACTGGATAGTCGCTTCGGTAAGCGCCGCCTCCGCACCCTCGATTCAACTCAGCTTGAGCCCCTCGCCCGCTATCTGTGGCAAGTCCGCTGTACCGCCGCGCCTATTCAGGCCCGAGCCGAGGTGTCTGGAGTCACTTTACAACCCAGTTTACAGTCGGAGATTTCCGGGGTTGTGCCCGAAGCTCAATACACTTCAGTCAAAACAGCTTTGAGTGACAGAAAATAAGTAATGTTCATACTAAGTTCATAGAAGAAGACTTACTTAATCTCACTGATATAACGCCACCGACACAGTGCCGCCGAGCAAGTCACCTGTTGGTAATTGGGCAACAGTCGCCTGACATTTAATCTTCGTAGCGTACTGGGAAGCTCAAAACCACCCCCCCCCCCCACATCTGAAGTTCCGAGAAAACTGACATTTGCTTTGCCCCAAGCTGGTGAGGCAACAAGAATCCGTAATTTTAAGGAGATTAGGTATAGATCAAACCAAAATATCCTTGAAAATACGCATCAATGCTTGTTGTCTCTTTGTAATTTCTTTATAAAGCTTGGGTACAGTAGCACTAGCTGCTTTTGCGAGTGGCGGTGGCAGAGTAGGGGAGTGCTCATGAGACGGTATGTGTTTGGACTTTTGTGCGGCCTCGCCCTCGCAGGGTGCCAA
>CAZAGN010000072.1:0-12733 GCA_964484905.1 uncultured bacterium
TTTTTTGAGAGCTAATACTACGGATAAGTATTAATTATCTGTAGTATAAGGATTAGGAGACCGCTCATAGTGCGTGAAATACCGCAAGGTACTGATTTTGCCTGGACTAGGCGGGGTAAATATCGCGATGCCGTGCTGAATGAATAGGAGGCTTCTTGAGTAGACGTGGATAGCGTGCCCAGGCGTGAAGATGAACCCAGGGATGGCTGCCGAGCAGGTGGCTGTCCTCACAGATTTGCGTCATGAGGCAATTCAAGCGCTAGCTGTTGAGGAAATCTTGATTAAGCAGATCAGGGTGTCTTGGCAGGTGATTCCTGTTCGTAGTGGTGAGTGGGTGGCAAGGCATTTTTGAACCAGACCGAGCGCTGTGGGAAGGGAATCGTAATGCCAGCCGCGTCGAAGGCTTTTTTGAGTCGCAGGCGATATTCACGCGCCACATTCCATTGTTGCAAGGGCTGTGTATCAATCCAAATCCGAATGGTGATGCTGTTATCGCCAAAATCATCTACGCCCAAAATCAGGGGTGGATTGACAATCATCTCGCGCCAACCGGGTTCCTGGGACATCCCATCCGCAACTTGACCAATCACGCGAATGGCTTGATCGAGGTCGGTGTCGTAGGCCACATCAATGCCCAAATTAGCGCGCGAGAAGCCATTGGTCAGGTTCTCGACCACGGTAATCTGGCCGTTAGGAATCGTAATCAGGTTGCCATCGGCACTGCGAATTTGTGTAATTCGTAGGTTCATACTCTCGACAAAGCCCGATACACCCGCTGTCGTAATGACATCGCCAATACTGTACTGATCTTCAAGGAGAATAAAAAAGCCGTTGATGACATCGCGGACAAGGTTCTGCGCCCCAAAGGAGATCGCAAAACCCAAGATCCCGGCCCCTGCCAGCAGGGGAATTGGGTCAACATCCCAAAGCGTTAACCCGACGATAAAACCTGCACCCAGTACCAAGCCACTGGTAGCCCCCTTCACGACACTGATCAGTGTTTGTAACCGTTTGCTGAGGCGGGCGGAGGCGGAGACCAGAAAGGCATTATTTTGTAGGGCAATAAACACATAGTCAATAACGACAAAACTGAGTCGTAAAACTCCGTAGGTGACGATACCAACGCCCAGAACGCTCAGGAGGCGGCGGCCAAAACCAAATAGAAGCACTTGTTGTAGCGGCCGTAAATGGGGAAAGAGACCGATGGCATAGATGGGGATACCGACCCAAAGGACAATCTGACCCAGCTCACCAAAGCGCTCCCGAATTTCGTAACGAATGAGACGCTGGTCGAGGCTGTGGGTCTTAAGGGAATCTTGTATGGTTTTGAGCTGCACTCGCCACAACCGCTGGTAGCGGCGCAAAATCAAGCTTGCTGCAACTAGCGTTAGTATGGCTGCCCCAAACGCTATGCCTTGCCGAATCAGGTGATCAACTTGGCGCTCGCTTTGGTAGCGCTCAAAGGCTCGGCGGACTTGACTGATGAGGGTGGCAGCATGGCCCTGAGGGGTGGTGCCATACAGTTGGGCATCCAGAGCAGTAACGGTAAATAGATACTCGTCATCGGCTTGAATGACGATTTGCTCATTCTGGAAGGTGTAGCTGACTAGGGGTAGTCGCTCGTTACGCAGGGCCTCAACGGCGACTTGCCGGAGACGGGTTTCGATGGTGCGTTCACGCACTCGTGCGGTCAGCTCGCTCTCGCTGGGGGTAGCAATCTGAAAGACGAGCCGGCCATCAAGGGTTACGCGGCCCAATTCGAGGGGTGTGCCGATCGCGAAATCGGAGAAGAGGTCTAAATCGAGGGCAAAGGGGGTATTGGCACGACTACCACTGCTCAGCAGGGCCACAACCAGTAACGCCAGAACCAGGATTTGCTTGAGCCGTCGCACGCTGTCGTTCTCCGCTCACTTCGAGCACTTTAACCCATCAACCTGTCCCTACTGGGGGCTGTGGGCGTTGAGGGCAGCAGTCTCCAGGGCGGCATCACTGGGCAAGGCGGCAATGAGGGCGTCAATGACTCGCCCGACTTGGGTAATCTTGAGGCCGTGACGGTCGAGGATCGTGCCTTTGGGGACAATAGCCTGACGAAAGCCGAGCTTAGCCGCTTCTTTGAGACGTAGTTCGAGCTGCGAGACAGGCCGGAGTTGACCACCCAGACCGACCTCACCAATAAGGACGGTATCGGTAGGTACCTCGCGATCGCGAAAACTGGCAGCGATCGCGACCGCCACACCCAAATCAGCAGCGGGCTCATTCACTTGAATGCCGCCTGCCGCCGCAATATAGGCATCAAGCTTCGAGAGGGGAATGCCAACCCGCTTTTCGAGAACTGCGAGAATCTGGAGAAAGCGGTTGGTTTCGATACCTGTGGTCGAGCGGCGGGGCGAACCGTAGCTGCTGGGGCTGACAAGCGCTTGGACTTCAACCAGTAACGGGCGTGTGCCTTCGCAAGCGACAATCGTCGCCGTCCCCGAAACAGGCTCTTGACCACTGGAGAGGAATAACTCGGAAGGGTTTTCGACCTCGCGCAGGCCGCCATCGGCCATCTCAAAAATGCCAATTTCTTGGGCCGCACCAAAGCGATTTTTGACAGAGCGCAGGAGACGGTAACTCTGAAAGCGATCGCCTTCAAAATAGAGCACCGTATCGACCAAGTGCTCCAGTACCTTCGGCCCCGCAATCATGCCCTCTTTGGTAACATGGCCGACAATCAGCAAACTAATATTCAGTTGCTTGGCCAAGCGCATCAGTGCCGCCGTACATTCCCGCACCTGGGAGACCGAACCAGCCGCCGCACTAAGCTCGCGCCAGAAAATGGCCTGGATGCTATCGATCACGGCAACTTTTGGTTGCAGGGTGCTCAGCTCCGCGAGGATTGCATCGAGATCGGTCTCGGGCAGGACGTACAGCCCCTCAGCGGCGACCCCTAAACGGCTGGCACGCAGCTTCACTTGCTGGGCTGACTCTTCGGCACAGACGTAGAGCATCGTCGTAACACTACCGAGGGCGTGGGCCGTTTGCAATAACAAAGTCGATTTGCCGATACCCGGATCGCCACCAATGAGGACCAAGGAGCCCGGCACAATGCCGCCGCCCAAAACACGGTTGAATTCGCCAAAGCCGCTATCGATGCGTTGAAAGGTGTCTTGGGTAATGCTGCCAATGGGCTGAGAGGCTAAGGGTGCGGCGGGGAGGCTCGCCAGTTTTTGACGCGCTTGGCGGGCAATGGCCGTCGGTGATTTGGCCGTAACTTTAATGTGCTCGACGAGGCTACCCCAGGCACCGCACTTGGGGCACTTTTGAAATTCTTGCAGGGAGACGCTACCGCAGGCTTGACAGACCCATTCTGACTTGCTGCCCTTTGCCATTAATCCAACCTGCCATTAGCCAAAGCGATAGCCAAAGCCGCGCACCGTCACGAGATGCTCCGGGGCGCTGGGGTCAACTTCTAGCTTTTCGCGAAGCCAGCGAATGTGAACATCAACGGTTTTGCTGTCGCCAATAAAATCAGCACCCCAGACTTTTTCGAGGAGTTGCTCCCGCGACCAGACGCGGCGGGGATGCTTCATGAACAATTCTAAGAGGCGGAACTCTTTGGGTGAGAGGCTGACCTCCGTAGTGCCCACACTGACGCGGCATTCCTCGGAGTTGAGGGCAATGGGGCCAGAGCGGAGGGTGGTACTACGATCGCGACTGCTGAGGCGATCTTGACGGCGCAAAATCGAACGACAGCGAGCCACCAACTCCATCATGCCAAAGGGCTTGGTGAGGTAATCATCTGCGCCCAACTCAAGACCCACCACTCGGTCAGTTTCGGTATCGCGGGCCGTCAGCATCAAAATCGGTACGTCGTTGCCCTCGGTGCGTAACACCCGACAAAGATCGAGACCATTGAGGTGCGGCAGCATCAAATCGAGAATCAGCAAATCGAGATCGGGATGGCTACGGGCAGCTTCGAGGGCCGTGCGGCCGTCTTCGGCGGGGATAACCGTATAGCCCTGCTCGGCGAGCGCCAACGCTACAGTCTCGCGAATCGTGGGTTCGTCTTCAACTACCATGACTGTTGCCATTGTCAATGCGTCTCACCGCAGAACTGCTCCCATCGTACCAAGTTCCCGCGCCGTGGTGCCGCCTATTGATCTACGGCTAATCTATCGCCTCTGAATCTACTCGAATGCCCCTATCAAGATCAGCCAATCACGATTAGGGTAAGCACAGTTTCCTTGGGATGGGCTATGGATGTCGCGATCGACCCCCTCGGTCAGATTCTTCTCGGTTTGACCCTGGCTGCAACAGCGGGCCTACGGGCCTGGTTGCCGCTGCTGGTGGTCAGTATCCTTGCCTATAGCAATGCCCTTGTAATTAATAGCGAACTGGCCTGGCTGGCGAGCCCCAATGCGATTGCCATTCTCGTGATCGCGACCAGCCTCGAAATTCTGGCCGACAAAATTCCCGCCCTTGATAACCTCCTCGACAGCTTCAGCTTGCTGATCAAACCGATTGCCGGGGCGCTGGTGATGAGCAGCACCATTACCTTTACTGACCCCGTCGTCGCGATCGTTTTGGGCATTGCGGCAGGGGGCATTGCCGCCGAAACCGTCGAAGTCGGCAAGCTGGGCGCGCGCCTAGTTGCCAACGCCACCACTGTCGGTATGGCCGCCCCCGTCATTAGCGTCGGCGAAGATGCGGCTGCCGTCACCGGGATTACCCTCGCCTTCGTAATGCCCTACGTTATTGGTGCCATCGTCCTCATCATTCTGGCGATCTTGCTTTGGAACCTACCGCGCCTCTGGCGACGGCGACGCAAAGCCAGCGAAACAGCCAGCGATGGCTAGCTGATTGTTTGACACGAACCCATAAGTAGCAACACTTCTTAACACTGATGGGGCAACAGCACCGAAACTTGGCTGCTAGACTGCACGTAATGGTCTTTAAAACGTTTTAGACATACATTATGGTTGCAACTGCTCCGGATAAAACCCAAGCGCGGGTACCCACCGAGACAATTCTCACCCCCCGCTTCTATACCACCGACTTTGATGCGATGGCCAAGCTGGATATCTCCAGCCGCGCCGCTGAGTTTGAAGCGATGCTCGAAGAGTTTCGCACCGACTACAACCGCCACCACTTTGTCCGGGGCGAAGAGTTCCAGCAAGCCTGGGACGAGCTCGAGCCCGAAACTCAGCGCCTGTTTGTTGAGTTTCTTGAGCGCTCCTGCACCGCTGAGTTCTCTGGCTTCTTGCTGTATAAGGAACTCTCACGCAAGCTCAAAGACTCTAACCCCGTCCTTGCCGAGTGCTTTGCCCTCATGAGCCGCGACGAAGCACGTCACGCCGGTTTCCTCAACAAGGCGATGTCGGACTTCAACTTGGCCCTCGATCTGAGCTTCTTGACCAAGAACAAGCAGTACACCAAGTTCGCACCGAAGTTTATCTTCTACTCGGTCTATCTCTCTGAGAAGATCGGTTACTGGCGCTACATCAAGATTTTCCGCCATCTCGAAGCCAGCCCCGAGCACCGGATCTACCCAATCTTCAACTTCTTTAAGAATTGGTGCCAAGACGAAAGCCGCCACGGCGACTTCTTCGCCCTCGTGCTCAAGAGCCAGCCTCAGTTCCTCAATGATTGGCAGTCGCGCCTCTGGTGCCGCTTCTTCTTGCTGTCGGTTTACGGCACGATGTATCTGAATGATGTTGCGATCCGTCCCGACTTCTACACCCTTCTGGGTCTAGAGCCGCGTGATTACAACTGGGATGTCATTCGTAACACCAACTACGACGCCAGCAAGGTCTTCCCCGTGATTTTGGATGTCGAAAATCCGAAATTTGTTGAGGGCATGGATCGCTGTGTCGCCAACATCAACGCAATCCTGGCAATCAGCGCCAAGGGTGGTGCTTTCAAGACCCTGCGCAAACTGCCTTACCTCGCGGGTACGGGGGTTGAGTTCCTGAAGATGTTCTTGCTGAAGCCCAAGCAAAGCATCATTGCCCAAGAGCTTGAAGCCGAAAAGCTAGCTAAGAAGCAAGCAGCGACGGCCTAGACGCACCGATCTACACATTAGGTCTAAATACGTGAGGCAGTGGCTGGGGCCGCTGCCTTTTTTGTGTCTACCGAGGCTTATTGACACCACTGTTTGTAGCGTCCCGATGCGGCAAGCCGCCAGGGAACTTCACACACATGCCGCCGCGCTCGGATGTGTGATCGCGAGTCAAGCCCACAGACCTAACCGCTTTGTTGCGGGGAGTATATCAAGAAGCTGGTGGACGGATTTGAACCCTCGACCGCTCGCTTACAAGGCGAGTGCTCTACCACTGAGCTACACCAGCATTAATCGAACTTTAGTGTAGCAAAAAGGGGGGATCGTAGTCGCCGATAGAGATCTCTAGTTCTCCCCAGATTAGCTGCGCAAGGTAACACGGAACTGCTCTTGGAGCCGATCGCGAACCTGCTGCTGGGCTGCCTCGACCTCGGTATCGGTGAGGGTGCGATCAGGCGCGCGGTAAATAAGGCGGAAGGCGAGGCTACGCTGCCCTTCGGGGACACCTTTTCCCAGGTACTGATCAAACAGTGTGACTGATTCCAGGAGTTCACCAGCGGCGGTGGTCATAGCACGCTCAAGCTGGGCGACGCTAGTATCGAGGTCGCAGAAGAAGGCAATGTCGCGATCGCTAGCCGGGAACGTCGAAAAGGCGTGGTACTGCGTGAGGCCGCGATCGGTGAGGGCATTGAGCAAGACATCGACATCCCACTCAAAGGCATAAACCGGATCACTCCAGTCGCGATCGCGATGCAGTTGCGGGTGCAGTTGACCAAACGTACCCAGGCGCACCCCTGCAATCCAGAGCGAGGCCGTTCGACCGGGGTGGAAGCTGGTGTGTCGCTGATCGGGTTGATATTCGACCATGATGCCCAGCCGCTCAAAAACCTGCTCTAGCAAGCCCTTGGCTGCATACCAATCGAGGGGCTTGACCCCATGTTGCCAGTCGTTACGGGTTGGGTTGCCACCAAAAATGCCGCCGAGGTGATCCGCTTCTTGGTACTCATCCTCAGCACGCCAAAACACACGCCCCAACTCAAAGCCCCACAGAGCCCCGTTACCTTGGTCTTGGTTATAGCTATAGGCTTCGATCAGTCCCGGCAATAACTCTTGCCGCAGCGCCGAAAATTCGGTCGCCAGAGGGTTACTGATGACTACTGGCACCCCCGTCGAGGCCGGACAGAGCGAAATGTGCATCATCTCGGTGAGGCCAATACCCCGCAGCGCCGCACGCGCCTGCCGAATAAGACTAATTTCGTCGGAAAGATCACCCACCTCACTTTCGAGGGGCAGGGTTTCGGGAAAGCGGTCATAGCCATACAGACGCGCAAATTCTTCAATCAGATCGACTTCGCGCTCAACATCACGGCGGCGGTAGGGTGGCACAGTTACCTGCCACTCGGTTTCATCGTCATTGCTGGCCAGGATGATCAGTTCAAAGCCCAAAGAACCGAGGATTGACTCGATTTGAGCGGGCTCAATTTCATCATCCCCCAACAAACCCGTCAGCTTTGACAGGCGGAGCTGAACCGGCACAGACGTAGTCGGGCGGGCATCATACTGCCCCTCAGCAATAACTTCACCACCAGCCAGTTCAAGCATGAGAGCGACAGCCCGATCGCGAGCCAACAGCCAAGCTGACGGATCAACACCGCGTTCATAGCGGGCTGATGCTTCGGTGCGGAGACCTTGAGCTCGAGCTGAACGTCGAATCGCGATCGGTTCAAACAGGGCTGCTTCTAGCAAAATATCGACAGTTTGATCACCCACTTCGGTGCTGCCACCGCCCATCACCCCCGCCAACGCGACTGGCACTGTGTTGGCCGTAATCACAAGGTTATCGGCCTGAAGCGGTCGCGTTTGATCATCAAGGGTGACGAGTGTTTCCTCGGCTTGGGCGAGGCGCACACCCAGGGTCGGCGTTGGGCTGCCACTAACCGCTTGCAGGTGCTGCCAATCGAAGGCATGCAGCGGTTGGCCCCATTCCAGGAGAATCAAGTTCGTAATATCGACAATGGTGTTGATGCTGCGGATACCCGCAGCGGTGAGTCGGCGTTGCAACCACAGCGGTGAGGGCTTCACCGCAACCCCCGTAATCAGGGTGCCACTGTAGGCAGGGCAGCCATGCTCAACCGTGAGGGGCAAGGTGGGCTTGAGGTTCAGAGTGGGTGCGGTAGGCAGATTCACATCACTGCCGACAATCGCCGCAACTTCACGGGCAATGCCGACCATACTGAGGGCGTCAGCACGGTTAGCGGTCGAAGTCACATCCAAAATCACATCATCAAGGCCCAACAAAGGTCGGACATCGGTGCCCACAGGATAGGCCTCAGTAAATTCGTGAATGCCCTCGGCGGTTTTCGTCAGGTTCAGCTCACTGAGGGAGCAAATCATGCCTTCCGAGGCCACACCGCGCAGCTTTGTCCGCCGCAGTTTCAGATCAATAGCGGGGAGGTAAGTACCGGGCAGGGCGACGGCAACGGTGATCCCAGCGCGGGCATTGGCCGCCCCACAAACAATCGTCAGGACATCGGGCTGGCCGACATCGACTTGGCAAACACGTAAACGATCGGCATTCGGGTGTGGCTCGGCGGTTTTAATCTGACCGACGACGACGCCATCGGCCCAGGTGCGCCGATCTTCAATATCTTCGACCTCAAAGCCAACACTGGTGAGAGCCTCTGCGAGCGCTTCGGGCGATAACTCGAAGGCTACCAGTTCTTTGAGCCAGTTATAGGAAATATGCATGATCGTGCCGTGCCACCAGCTACTTATGCTATCACCGCCTGTTGGCCAAACCCGCGTCTTTGCCGGTGTACACTTCGCCGGCTGGATGGGTGATTCGAGGCAACGATTGGTGAATAGACTTGCCATTGAGGCCAGTATTAAAGAAGCAGTGTTGGCGGAATTACTCACGATGTCAGCAACCCACAGCCTGCGCTTACGTTTGGTGATTATCGGTGCGTTGTCGGCTGTGACGACGCTGGCCTCACCACTGTTGTTACAGGGCTGGGCCAATCGCCAGGTGTGGCAGCAAACCGAAAGCCTGCGTCAAGCCCGTCTGGAGCGTACCCAGCGCCTAATGCAGCTGTCACTACAACCCCTAACGACCCATGTGCGTGATTACAGCACCTGGTCAGAGATGTATCTCTTTTTGGCGACACGTGACCCAGCCTGGGCTGAGTCGAACTTGAGTGGTTGGTATCCCTCGATTTCGAGTGTGGGTATTGATGTTGCCTGGGTGCTGTCGTCCCGCCAAGACATTCTGTTTAGTTACAGTCGCACAGCACCCTGGAGCGAGGCCGAATACGCCTATCTGCGGCAGCAAGTGGGGCGTTTTCCGCCCGAAGTGACCTACCTAGAACGATCAGATGGCCTCTATCTGTTGGTGCTGAGTAGCATTGCCGAAACCGATAACCTTCTGCACGAGGGCGGTCAGGGGGTCTATGGCGTGGGACGCCGCTTGGATGCGCAGTGGCTGGACGCATTAACGGCGCTGACCCTCGAAGATTATGTGCTGCACAGCGCCGATGGCGCGATTATCGCAGCCACCTTCGATCACCCCCGTAGTCACCCGTTGCCCGAGCTGATCACAGCCCGTGATCCGATCCTACTTCGAGCCGAAGCTAATACAGTCACGCTCCTAGCCGAGGACCCCTATATCGGTGTTATTCCGCTCCGGGGGCAAGGGCGGTTGATGGGCTGGCTGGAGGTTCATTTTAGTGTGCCCTCCTGGTACTTTGTGCCCCTGCAAATGCAATGGGCCTGGGGCGTTATCGTTGTTGTTGCAATTGTTTTGGCAGGCGGATCAGCCCTGTTGTTACACCGCTGGGTGATGCAACCGATTAGTGACACACGGCGAGCCGTGCAGCAGCTTCGCCTGGCACCGGAGCAGGGCCTGAGAATTCCCAGTCGCGCCCCGAGCGAACTGCAAGAGCTGAGTACAGCGTTTGGCGAGCTGGTGCAGCAGTTGCAGTATCAGGTGCAGCGGGAGCACTTTTTGCGGCGCTCGATTGCCTGGGTAAACCAGTCGCGGGAGTTAGATACGGTCTGGGCGCACATTTGGGAGATGACTCAGGCATTGCATCTGGCTGATGTGATGCTGGTGTATCAACACCTGCCGAATCGGGTGCATTGCCGGTTTACGAGTGTGGCGGCGATGCCTGTTTTTGGGCCAGCGCGCTTGCACCGCGAGCAGTACAGCTACATGGAGGCCGTGTATGGCGGCACGACCGTTGAGATTAAGGATGTCGCCACAGACACTCAAGTGAGTGAGGCCAGTCGCTGTTTTCACCAACAGCACCAACTCCAGGCGGTTTTGGCGTTGCCCCTCTGGGGTCAGGATGATGTCTGGGGCTGTTTGATCTTGGGGCGACATACAGCCCAGCCTTGGGATGCTGCCAGTCGGCAGTTATTAGAGCACGTGAGTGAGCAGTTAGCGGCGGCCCTCGAACGCCAAGATGCCCTGCACCATGCCCAGGTGCAAACGCACCAACTTCACAGCCATAATCAAGCGCTGGAGGATTTTATTTCGGCTCTGGGCCACGATTTGCGTAACCCCCTCTTTTCGCAGCGGGTGGCGCTGACAACCCTACAGCAGCACCTTCTGGCCAGCCAGACGACGCCGGCCCTCCTCAGGAATACCCAGAATTGCCTCGATCTGAACCAAGCCCTGGCCCATTTGATTGAGAACCTGTTGCATATCTCGCGCTATCAGGCTGGCCGCAAGACCCTTTACCGTGAGTTGATTGTCTGGCCCGCGTTGGTGGCGGATGTTTATCTGCTCTATGAGCCTTCGATAACAGCACGACGGCTGCAATGGTCGGTGCAGATCGCCCCCGAGCTATCCCCCGTGCAGGCCGACGGTGTCGAGATTGGGCGGGTACTGCAAAATTTTGTTGCCAATGCGATCCGCCACACGCCGCCCCAAGGGTTTATTCAGATCGCGATCGAGCCGATTAATGATGGTGTGCGAGTTCTCTGCCATGATAACGGTGCAGGGATTGAGCGGGAGATTCAGGCAGTTTTGTTTCAGCGATTTTTCCAGGCCGGACGAACAACCGCCAGCACAGGCATGGGTCTCTATCTCTGTCGCCAGATTATTGATGCGCATAACGGTAATATCGGTGTTGTTAGTCAACCCGGCCAGGGCAGTACCTTCTGGTTTGACTTGCCTAGCCATCCAGTCACCCAACTTATTGGCCAAGGACACACTGCTGATGCCTAATGCAATCACGCGCCTCCTGCTTGTGGATGATCATGCGATGTTGGTTGAGGTGCTTCGCGATCGCCTGAATGAAGAGCCCCATCTGGAGGTGGTCGCCACCTGTACCACGGGCAAAGAAGCCCTAGAGCAGGCACGTCAGCTGCGGCCCGATGTCGTGATCCTCGATATTGATATGGCTGAAATGGATGGGGTGACAGCCGCCCAGATTTTAAAGCAAGAAATGCCCCAGATCCGGATTATTGCCCTGACGGCCCTCGATCGCGACGATATGGTGGCGGCCATGATGGGTGCGGGAGCTGATGGCTACTGCCTGAAAACGCTGGATATTGTTACCCTGATCCATGCAATTCACTTGGTCATGCAGGGGGGGATGTTTATTTCGCCGGAGATCGCCCCCCGCCTACGCCAAATTTTGGCACCGTCTGCAACACCAGTGGCGGCAGCGAGTCCGAGCATACCCCTAACAGCGCGCGAATTAGAGGTGCTGCAACTGGTAACCCAGGGATTTAATAATGCCGAAATTGCGGAAAGTTTGCAGATCTCGGTGAATACAGTCCGGGCGCACGTCAAAAGTGTTTTGGGTAAATTTGGCGTGCATGATCGTGTCTCAGCGGCACGCATGGCGATGACGATGGGTATTATTTCGACGTAGGTTTACGTTATGTCTCTATAGTGAGTCCAGCTATAGTGAGTCCGGGAGATAACGAGATACTTTCAGAGTTAGATACCTTCTGGCTAGATTTATTGGACGCAAAAAGTGTCTCGGTAATTGGAGATTTTATTATAGATTCTCTTGGGATATAAAAGTAGTTGTTGGCTGAATAATCTTGGCGTCAATACAGGTGTTGGCGGCACAGAATCCTCGAACCCTCCCTCTCTCTCAAAAACTGTAGGTGCGAGTAATTGATGCTGTTTGGCGCGGCGGCAATAGCATACCTGTTGGTGATACTCGGCATATCAAGCGGTTTGAAAATCATCAAACCGCTACGCTGGTAAGTCGGCACACCTCTTTCTCGAATCTATGCAGGCATTTTGGCGCTTAGCCCTGATTACGATGGCCGCCAATATCACCACGCCCCTGGCGAGTGTGATTGATATGGCCTTTTTGGGGCATTTAAGCGATCTGGCACCGTTGGCGGGGGTTGCTTTGGCCTCGGTGGTGTTTGACTATTTGTTTTGGAGCTGTGGCTTTTTGCGCATGGCGACGACGGGTTTGACGGCGCAAGCATTAGGGCGGGGTGATCCGCAGGCGGCGGGGATGATTGCGCTCTGGCACGGGGCGGTAGCCTTGGTGTTGGGGCTTATCATTGCGACCTTGCAGCTACCCCTACGCGAGTTGAGCTTTGCGCTCTTGCAGGGTAGTGATGCCGCCAAGCTCGCGGGTGCTGCCTACTTTAATGCCCGCATTTGGAGTGCGCCGGTCGCCCTGCTGAATTTTGTCATCTGGGGCTGGCTCTTGGGTTTGG
>CAZAGN010000073.1:0-12631 GCA_964484905.1 uncultured bacterium
AAAAATATTTAGCCAAATGCCGATATTTTTTGCTTCCTTAGCCATTCTTGTCAAAGTGATGGCATCTTGCTGAAGTATCCCACCGCACTATAGGGTTAGGGGCGTGTGTTGAGGTGGGTTTGTGGAATCAGTGAATCCGACCGATTGGCAAGCCATCCTCATGGGGTTTGTCCAAGGCATCACCGAATTTCTGCCCATCAGCAGTACGGCTCACCTGCGCATTTTTACGGCGCTCATGGGCTGGCCTGATTTTGGTGTTTCCTTCTCGGCGGTGATTCAGGTCGGTAGCCTGATTGCGGTGTTTGCCTATTTTGCCAATGATCTGCTTACTGTCAGCTATGGTGCTTGGCGAGCTTGGCAGGCCAAAGATTTTCAAGAACCCACCTTTAGAACAGCTATCGGTGTTGTCATCGGCACGGTACCCATTCTGATCGTGGGTGCTTTGATTAAACTTGTTTTTGGCTCACCACCGCGACAACTGAGCATTATTGCTCTGGCGCTGATTGTCTTGGCTGTTATTCTGGGAATTGCCGAAAAGGTTGGCAGTCGCAAACGTCGTCTTGCCGATATCCAGATTAGGGATGGTATCTGGATTGGTCTTGCGCAGGTGTTGGCCCTGGTGCCGGGGGTGTCGCGCTCGGGCTCGACGATCACAGCGGGCTTATTTTTAGGTCTAGAACGGGCCGCCGCCGCTCGCTATTCGTTCCTTTTGGGCATTCCGGCGCTCGCGATCGCGGGCTTGGTCGAGTTTATCAGCGACTTTGAAGCAGAAGCCCTCTGGCCTCAGTTTTTGGGCACCCTGTCTGCCTTTATCTTTTCCTATCTCTCGATTGATTGGCTGATGAAATTTCTCCAGAAGGGTAATACTTGGGGTTTCATCATCTATCGCATTATTTTGGGCACGGTGCTGCTATGGGGCTTGACGCAGAACTGGTGGGCCTAACGCCCTATCGTTACCCGCTCAATCTCCGCACAGCCCATGGTCTTTGGGCCGATCGCGAGGGGCTGCGGCTGCGGTTACGGCTAGTCGATGGCCGCGAGGGCTATGGCGAAATTGCGCCGATTCCTTGGTTTGGCACCGAGACTCTCGAAGTCGCGATCGCGACCTGTGCCCAACTCCCCCGCCGCCTCACCTGGGAGACCATCCACACGATTCCCGACACCTGTCCTGCCACCCAGTTTGCTTTCGAGGCCGCCTGGCTAGATGCCCTCGGTCTGCCAGAGCTCCCTAACACCCTGCGCTACAGCCAGCTTTTACCCGCGGGAGCCGCCGCGCTCACACGCCTTGAAACAGCCCAAGCAGCCAGCACCTACAAATGGAAAATCGGCGTCTATCCTTGGCCCCAAGAACAAGCCTGGTTAGAGCATCTGTTACAGCAACTGCCCGAAACTGCCAAACTGCGCCTTGATGCCAACGGCAGCCTCAGCCGCGCTACGTTACTGCAACTCCTAAACTGGCTAGAGCAGTCAGCCCAGACAGCCAAAATCGAATTGATCGAGCAGCCCCTTGCTGACCCCGACCAGATACGCGATATTGCAGCAACCAGTTCAGTCGCGATCGCGATCGACGAATCTGTCAGTACGCTCGCCGACCTAGAGCGCTGGCGCGACTGGCCCGGCCCCCTTGTGATCAAACCGGCGATCACCGGTTTCCCCAGTCAACTCCGCCAGCGCCTCCAAACCCACCACCAGCCGATCATTCTCTCTTCTGCCCTCGAAACCCAGCGGGGCCAGCAGCTAGTGCTTGCGCTGACCCACGATCTCAGCGAACGTGCTCTGGGCTTTGCACCCCAAGGTTGGTTTAACGAAGCTGCGCCTAGCGCATCACCAGCACCGGACAGGGAGCGTGGTGCATGATGTAGTCGCTGACACTGCCCAGTACCAACCGCCCCAAAGCCCCCAAGCCGCGACTACCGATAATCAACATATCGACCTTTTCCATCTCAGCAATATCACAAATCAAATGGCGCGCATCACCAAAGCACAGTCGGGTTTCGTAGGGGAGATCTTTCATCAATGTTTCGGCATCTGTCAGTAACTTACGCGCTGTCTCTTTCTTCTCAGCAAAAATCTCGCCCCCATTCAAGTTGGGCTCAACAAATGCGGCCCCACCAATGGGGTATAGCGGATAGTCAAGCACGGGCTCAACCACCGCTAGTACTAGCACTTCCGTGTTGTGAGGCTGTGCCAAAAAGATTGCTTGTTCGAGAGCTTTTTGACTCGACGCCGAGCCATCAATAGCCACCATAATTTTCATGAGCATACCTATGTGAATGCTTCTGGATATACCCTAACAAAGGTGTGCTGTCCTAAGGATAAGAATGCAATGAAATGTGATGCGGAAATAGGCTGCGATTTTCTGTGTAAAGTAGACCACCCAGGTCTTCTTGCGATGCTCGAAGTCTCCAAGGCTATCCCCTGGGATTGTAAGGCGCACAGGATGAGTCTGGCGGTTGCCAGCGCATAGCCAGCATTCATGCGACCCATCGACCTGTTCACTCACGCGGCAACCTAGGGCTCGCGATCGCCACGGTCAAAAACACCCCGAATCCACAAAATACATGTCAGGCTGATTAGGTGCGCTAGCGTCACATTGGTATTGGTAATCGCCAGTAGCAGGCCCCACTCTTCCGAACGACCTACCAGCGTCCGCCGAAATGCCGCACTCGCCAACAACTCACCAATTTGTGCCGATGAGCTGATTACCGCCAGAAACGCCCCGAGTAAACTCGCCAGCAAAACCAGCCGCAACTGCTGTGTAATGCCCGAGCGCCAATACCGAAAGGTCAGCAGGCACGAAAGCGCCAGCGTCAGCAAGGTTGCAAAGGTTGTCCAAAGAGCTGCCGTCGCCCCAATCGGTACGCCACCAAAACTGAGCTGACCGACCAGTGCAATTACCCAAAAGAACGTACAAAGTACGCCCAAAATGGCCTGAAACCAGAAACTAATCTGGCCAGCGCGGCGCAAGCGCTCTCGCAAGCGATCAGTATCAGACATTAGTTAATCAACAGCCTTGATGCGGCCTTGCTGAATATCGCCCAGAATCTTGTTAAGGATGTCCTGCTCCTCTTCGCTGACTTTGCCATCTGCCAAGACCGCCGCCATAATCTCTTCCTGCTCAGCACGGGTCAGCACTTTATCAGCAAGTGCCCGTTGCACAATCTCTTTCAGCTCATTAATGTCGGCCATGGTTGCATCTCCAAGGTCTGCTGCGAGTGTACCGTACTTGCTGCGACTGTGCTTAGGATAGGCATGAGTGGATTGGTAAAAGAATATGGATCTTGAGCGAACCCTCCGGGTCGGCTATGGTGCAGCTGCCAACGCCCTCGAAATGCTGCGCGATTCGCAAGTTCGTGAGGAAACCTGGCAGCTTTTGGGTGCGAACCCCAATGCCCTCGTTGATCTCCTGGAGTACAAAGGCCGCACTGTCGAAGCGGAAGCGCGCCAATGGCTCGCCGAGGCCCAAGCAGAAGTCCGTGCTAATGTCTCCACTGCTAGGCAAGAAGCAGTCAAGCAAGAAGCAGCCAGACAACAAACCATTGATGTCAAGCCAATACCCGACGCCGCTGATCCCGTAGCCGATTTGGTCGAAACTCTGCGTCGTCTGCGCGAAGGGCGCTAAGTCTACGCATCAAATTCACCGATAACAAATCCACAGGCAACCATTCGGCGAGTGCTGCGGTGGCAATCAGCAACCCATTTTCAGCCCGTCAGTCACCCCGACCACAGCCAGACAGACTACACTAAAGTCAGTGAGGTAGGTAAGTCTTATGCTCTTCAAAGCGCTTGTTCTCGGCATCAGCATCGTTGTTTCTCTGGCTGCTCTTTATTTTGGCACCCGCAACGGCTTCTACGACACCGACAAGTACCATGGCAATGGCTCTGCCCACTAGGGAAGGGGCAGCAGTAGCTGGGTAGGTCTTAGCTTGGTGACCTAATAGCTTTGCCATGGCCACAGTCACGCACAGCTGACGCGGTACTGGCTCAGCCTCAAGTCTCAATCAAACACCTGATTTCAGTCTCTAATTCCGCATGTCACCAACGTTTTACCTCTGAGACTTTCGACATCGACTTATGTCCTTGTTGACCTAACGTCAACAGCCTGAGATTTGTGTAGCCACTTAGCCGCAGCAACAACCTGTGCCAGACAATGAAGGTGATGTTTCGGTAAGGGTACACGATGACACCTGAAGTAACGAGTGCTGTAGAGCTCCTTAATCGCTATGCCAAAGGAGAGCGGGACTTTCGGGGCGCCAACCTCCGGGGTGCCGATTTACGCGGTGCCAACCTGCGTGAGATTAACCTTCGAGGCGCTGATCTCACTGAGGCGAACCTCAGTGGCGTTATCTTCCGCCGCGCTAATCTCATGGACACTAATCTTACCAACGCCGATCTCTCGCGGGCGCGTCTCAACCGAGCTAATCTCAGCGGCGCCAACTTGACCGGTGCCAATCTAAACCGAGCGGATCTCACCATCGGCGCAAAGTTTTTGGGTGCCGTAATCGCGAATGCAACCTTCACCAGTGCCCGCTACGACGAATACACCCTGCTGCCGCCCAACTTCGATCCGGTGGCGGCTGGCATGTGACTGGCTGAGCGCGATGGCCTTCGACCAGCCAACGGCCATCGCGACGATTAGCCTTTGCGTATCATGCAGCTCTTGCGCAATGCCTGAGAGGTGCGTTATATTAGCAAAGCAACGCGGGGTAGAGCAGTCTGGTAGCTCGTCGGGCTCATAACCCGAAGGTCCATGGTTCAAATCCATGCCCCGCAATCCAGAGTTTAGTGAGTTGTTTTAGGTGGTTGTGTATGTCTCCGGTACAGGTGGGCAACACTAGTGGAAAATAGAGTCACTTCTGACACAACCAAGTTTTATTGGCAATGGAAATAGGAGCCTAGCAAGCACTTCGATTTTAAGCACGTACTGTTTTCATAATGGGCAATTAAGTCAGACAATGGCTCCCTGTGTCTCCCCCAGCCCACGCCAAGAGCTATGGCGGGGTATTCGCGCAATGGTACCGTTGGCTATTGGCGCAACGCCCTTTGGCCTGATCTTTGGCACCTTAGCGGCCAGCAGCAACCTCTCAGCGGCGGCCGCAGTAGCGATGTCTGTTCTAGTTTTTGCCGGCTCCGCTCAGTTTGTCTCCTTAGGGCTGCTGGCGGTGGGAACGGCCGTGCCACTCATCATTTTGACTACCTTTGTGGTGAACTTGCGTCATGTGCTTTACGCCATTACCCTCATGCCTCATCTAGAGCAATTGTCTCTCGCGTGGAAACTGCTGTTCAGCTTTTGGCTGACAGATGAGAGTTTTGCCGTGGGCATTGGTCGTTATAACCAGCTCGATACTTCACCCAACACACACTGGTACTTGCTGGGGGCAAACGGCTTGATGTATTGCAACTGGATTTTGTGTACTGTGCTGGGGGTAACTCTGGGACAACAGCTACCCAATGCCGCAGCTCTGGGCCTAGATTTTGCGATGGTAGTTACCTTTATTGGCTTGGTAGTGCCCTATCTAACAACGCGGCCAATGCTGCTAGCGACAGGTGTAGGGGGGCTGGTGGCTGTGCTGGCCCACGGCTTACCTCACCAGCTCGGTTTGTTTTTGGCGGCTATTGCGGGTCTCGGTATGGCTGCCCTCGCTGATTCTTCTACTACCGAACGTGATGCCATCTGAATTTTATTTGATTAGCGGTATGGCCCTAGTCACCTTTGCAATTCGCTCTGTGCCCATTGTCCTAAGCAGTCAAATTCGCCTGTCACCTCGGTTTGTGCAGCTGTTGCGCTATGTACCACCCGTTGTGCTGACTGCGATTGTGGCGCCTGCAGTGCTGCTACCCTCAGGTGCAGAGCTGGACATAAGCTGGCTGAATCCACGCCTCGTCGGGGCCATCGGTGCAATTGTGGTTGCTTATTGGCGCAAAGACCTTCTACTTACCATCGTGTTGGGTATGGCTATATTTTTTGTCTGGCAAGCGCTGCTAGCCGCAGGTGAGTTTCGAGGGGTAGGGGAGCTTTGAGGACTTTCGGGCCACTGCGTAGGCTGTGCCAGAGCTAGGCGTCTGAAGTTTTACAGAAGCTAGTACGACCCAGCCCACACACCTAGTTTGAGTCTTGGAGTCTGAGGAACGGTATCAGAGCCCCGCTAGTCACACCAACACGCTTTACGAGGCCACCGTAACCGGCTGTGAGGGTTGGTGGGGCAGAGCCGCTGTCACAGCCTCAAACTCGCGGGCAAAGGTCACAATGGCCCGGTTGGTTTTACCACCCACATGTAGGCCGACATCGGTAGCTAAGGCCCAGATTTGGCTATGGCTGACGTAGCTCATCACAACCCCTAGCATTAGCAAGCCAAAACCGGCATAGACCAAGGGAATACCCGGATCACGCTTGAGTTGCAAGCCGGTGCTGCCAATAATGGCATCGAGATACAGTTGCTTATCGCCGATCGCGAGGCTTTGTCCTTGGCGCAGCGAGCCGATGATCTGGCCATCCATGCCATACAGCAACACCGTGCCCTGAAGGTCGGGAACAAGCATCGTTGCCCCGGCGCTAAAATCCGGTGCGGTCGGCACAAAAGTCCCCCAGAGCGGCTGCCCTTCACTAGGCACCCGCACAACCGGCAGTTGCAGCGGCGGACTGTTGTTGATGCGCACGTTGACAGCCGCGATTTGCCAGTCGGTTTGGTAGATCGTGACACCTTTGTAGTGCATCGGCTGGTTAACAAAAATCGTTTCGCGCTTTGTGGCTGCGTCGTTATCAATAATGCTCAGATCAGAATAGAACTGCTTGATGTGACCATCACTGCCGTAATCAATCCAAAAGCGGTTGACCTGAATTTCCCAGTCGGGCAAGTTTGCTTGGCTGCCCCGCTTCACAAGGGCTTGAATACCATCACGGGTACCATCAGGAATCAACGCCTGGGCTGTAAAGCCGGTAACGCTACCCCAAATTGCTCCTGCCAGAATCAAGAGCATACTGGCATGCACAATAATGGGGCCAATTTTGCCGACTAAGCCTTTGCGGGCATAGAGCTTATCGTCTTGGCGGAAGGTGCGGTAGCCCTTGGTTTTGAGGTTGATTTCGAGGGCGTCAAGATCGCTGGCGACAACCTCATGCAAGGACAGTTTTTCAAAGGATTGGGGGCGGGTGTAGTAGTGCCAACGACGGGCAACCTTGAGCATCGGCCACTGACGGGTACTGGTGCAGGCCGCCAGACTGGCACCAAAGAAAATCAACAACGCTAAAAACCAGGGCGTGCGATAGACATGATCAAGCCCCAGCCGCAGAATAACGCGCCACGTCAGAAAGCCAAAGAGAGCTGGTTGTTCGGGGTAGTTCGCTTGATAAAAGCTGGCGGGTTCGTCTTGTTCGAGGATGGTGCCGAGGGCGCTACCAATCGCGATCGCGAGGAGCAAGCCAATCGCCACCTTGAGATCTGCCAATAACGGCAAAAGTTCACGCCGCCAATATCGCCGAAGCATCGCTATACCACCCGCGAAAGAATAGTCAGGCTACCAAAGCCAATCAAAAGAGCGCCACTGAAAGTGGTCAGCCACCCCGACCACTGGCGCGTTTGCAACACCTGCTTGAGCACACCCGTAAACGTGCCCACCAGCACCAGCGGTGCCATCAACCCCCAGGCATAGGCAAACAGCAAGCTTGCCCCCAAGAGTGGCTGAGTCGTGGTCGAAACCCAGCCCAAGATCGCAATCAGCACCGGTGTACTGCACGGCGAGGCCACAAGACCAAAGATGAGGCCAAGGGTCAAAGAGCGCAGACTGCGGGGCAACTGGTCTGAGATTTCTAGCTTAGCGAACCAATCCGGAAAGCGCAGGGGCAGCAGTTCCAGGAGGTTTAAGCCCATGAGGATCGCCAGACCGCCCATCGCGATCGGCCAGCCGCTGCCGATTTGGCCATAAATTCGCCCCAGCCAAGCGGCTGCCAAACCCAGGGTTGCCAGAGTCAAGGCTAGGCCCGTCGCAAACCAAAGTGATTGCTGTAAAGCTTGGCGACGATTTTGCGACTCATAGCCACCAATGTAGGCTACCGTAATCGGCAGCATCGAAAGCATGCAGGGCGATAAGCTTGTGACGAAACCGGCCCCAAACACAATGGCCACACTGACGGGTGTGATGCTGGTGAGCTGATTTTCAACAATGGCAGTGCTCCACTGCTCAAGGTAATACAGCCAAAGCTGAACAGTTTCCACAGGATGTGCGTACCGCCTCTACTTTAAAAGTGTAGCTGTAGCAAGTGCCGTCACGCCCGTGGGGAAGCGGGTTACGCCAGAAGTGCCGTGCCATTACGAACGGCTTGACTTTATGGGGGGCACATACACGCAGCCCTGCTTAATTTGAGCTTCACAAAAAGAGCCATTTTTAATTGAAAGATTAAGCTGTTGCTTGCCTACAATAAGACCAAACTGCCTGAGTAACTTGCGATGACCGGTCAAGATTCAGCCCCGATCAGTCAAGCACCGACGGCCCAATCTACGCCTAGCCTTTTTCAAGGTGTCTTGGTGCTGGGACTACTGCTGATCATTTTTTGGGGCATTATCCGCGTGATGCCGCGCTACATTGCCTGTGCCTTTAGCGGCGAGTTTGAGGGTTACTTTCACTGCCAGTACGATGTGCGCTACACCACCCAGCAAGGTATGGGTGGCTCAGTCCAAGAGCGGGAATACCTGCTACGGCCTTGAACTTGCCTAGGAAGCAACGGTAAGGGGCTGCTGTTGAAAACGCCGTAAGCCCTGCGTGACTTGCTTGGCAACGAGGTCGCTAAAGGTCCACCCCAAGGCCGCCGCTGCATCAGGGCAGAGCGATGTGGGCGTCATACCCGGCAGAGTATTCATCTCAAGCAGCCACGGCTGACCTGTGGCATCAAGGCGCAAATCGGCACGGGCGAGTCCTTGGCAATGGAGCGCCGTGTAGGCCGCCACCGAGAGGGCTTGAATGGCGGTTTGGGCCGCCTCACTCAGGCGGGGTGGCAACAGGTGACGACAACCGCCGGGGGCATACTTGGCTTCGTAGTCGTAGAAATCGCCTTGGGCGGGAATAATCTCAATCAGGGGTAACGCCAGCCCGTCGAGCACCGAGGCCGTGATTTCGGTGCCCGGAATAAACTGCTCGACGATGACGCGCTCGCTGTACTGCGCCGCCAAGGCTAAGCCAGCCTCAAAGCTGACGGCATCCCTCGCGATCGTAATGCCAAAGGTTGAGCCACCCGATACGGGCTTAATGACGACGGGTGTGCCCAGCTGTGGGGCTGCCTCAGTCCACGTCAGCTGATCGCCCGGTCGCCAACCTAACCAAGCAGGGGTAGCCAAATCAGCAGCCTGCCAAATTTGCTTTGTCACCCACTTATCCATCGCTAGGGCACTGGCCAGCGCCCCCGACCCTTGATAGGGCAGGCCAAGCCAGTCAAGCATGGCTTGTACGGTGCCATCTTCACCGCCGGGGCCATGGAGGGCAATCCAGATGAATTCGCAGCCAGCTTGCTTGTGTTGCCAGAGGACTTGGGGCAGGCTAGCGTCGGGGTCAACAACCGTTACCTGGTGGCCCAAATCAACGAGGGCATTGTGAACCGCTTTGCCGGTAACCAGCGATACGTTGCGCTCGGGCGATTGACCACCCGCTAAGACGACTACCTGCATCGAATTCACCCCAACACTTGCTGGGGATACTAGCTAAGAACGTCGAGGGTCGCAAGCTGTATTTGCCGAGTTAGGACTTGAAGGATCGGACTGACATCACCTTACTAGCCAATGCTGCGCTCAAAGGCGGGGCGGTGGCTGAGGCGGCTGACGTAGGCTTCGATAGATGGGTAACCGTGAAAACACATACCCGTAAGCATCTTTAAGGCATAGATTAAAATCGCGCCCACAGCGACATCTGCGACCGAAAAGTGGTCGTTGACGAGAAACTCGCGGTCACGAAGGACGCCATCCAAGCAGCGCAACAGCCGTTCACCATCCCGCTGCCGATTGGGCTCAACAAACAAACCTACCGCCAGCGTGGCGTTGGCATAGAGCACCCACTGGGCCAATTCCGCCCGCGCCTGGGCTGTCTCACCACCCTGGCCATAGACCTCGGCCAGGTAAAGCAAAATCGCGCCTGACTCCCAAAGGCAAAACTCACCATCCACAATGGCAGGTACCTTACCCATGGGGTTAATTTGCAAAAATGCCTCTTGGTGTTGCTCGCCCTGTTGTAGATCTAGGTGCTCAAACGTGTGAGGCTGTCCTAGTTCTTCCAAATACCACTGCACAATCGAGGCGCGACTGCGCTTACCCCCGTAGAGCACGATCATGATGTTTGCTCCGCTTGCTGATCTAGCTCTAACAAATTTGCCGTGAGTCTTTGGGTTATCTTGATATTTCTTGAGCTGGCTTTAGCATTACTTTATAAACTTGGTGCAGGCGCGGCAGCACGAATTCAAATCCTAGGGGTCGCGTTCCGGATCAGGCGGCTTCTAAGATAGAGACGTTACGCAACCCTAAGCACCTATGTCTGGCGAGAAACTCCTGCGCACCCATGAATCAGACAGCCTGCATCGCATTCGCCACACCACCTCACACGTGTTGGCGATGGCTGTGCAGCAGTTGTTTCCTCAAGCGCAGGTGACGATTGGCCCCGCCACCGACTATGGCTTTTACTACGACTTTGATAGCCCGACGCCCTTTACGCCCGAAGACTTGGCCAGCATCAAAAAAGAGATGGTCAAGATTATCAAGCAAGGACTGCCCGTTACCCGCGAAGAAGTGCCGCGCACCGAAGCAGAAAGCCGCATCAAAGCCTTGAGCGAACCCTACAAACTGGAGCTTTTGGCGGCGATTCCGGCAAATGAGGCAATCAGTATCTACCACCTGGGTGACCAGTGGTGGGATCTCTGCGCTGGCCCCCACGTTGAAACCACCCACGATCTCAACCCCAAAGCCTTTGATTTGCTTTCGGTAGCGGGTGCCTACTGGCGCGGCAACGAAAATAACGCGCAACTGCAACGCATTTACGGCACCGCTTGGGAGACGCCCGAACAGCTTAAGGAATATAAGCGCCGCCTTGAGGAAGCCAAACTGCGGGATCACCGCAAACTGGGTAAAGAACTCGGCTTGTTTATCTTTGCTGACGAGGTTGGGCCGGGGCTGCCCCTCTGGACACCCAAGGGCACGATTTTGCGCTCGACCCTCGAAGACTTTCTCAAAAAAGAACAAGTCAAGCGCGGCTATTTGCCCGTTGTCACGCCCCATATTGCCCGTGTCGATTTGTTCAAAGCTTCGGGGCACTGGCAAAAGTACAAAGAAGATATGTTCCCGATGATAGCGGAGGATGACGAGGCGCGGGCTAACGAACAGGGCTTTGTGATGAAGCCGATGAACTGCCCTTTTCATATTCAAATTTATAAAAGCGAACTGCGCTCTTATCGTGATTTACCGTTGCGCTTGGCGGAGTTTGGTACGGTCTATCGCTACGAGCAATCGGGTGAACTGGGTGGCTTGACACGGGTACGCGGCTTTACGGTTGATGATTCGCACTTGTTTGTCAGCCCCGAGCAACTGGATGATGAGTTTCTCAAGGTTGTTGATTTGATTTTGGCAGTATTCGCCAAGCTGGGACTGACAGACTTTACGGCGCGCCTGAGTTTCCGTGACCCCACCTCGGATAAGTATCTCGGTAGTGATGATGCCTGGAATAAAGCCGAGAATGCGATCCGGCGTGCGGTTGAGAAGCTGGATATGCCTCACTTTGAGGGGATCGGTGAAGCTGCTTTTTATGGCCCCAAACTAGACTTTATCTTCCGGGATGTTTTGGATCGGGAGTGGCAGTTGGGGACGGTGCAGGTCGATTATCAATTGCCTCAGCGCTTTGATCTGGAGTTTGTGGCAGAAGATGGTAGCCGTCAGCGCCCGGTGATGATTCACCGCGCCCCCTTTGGCTCGTTAGAACGCTTGGTGGGCATTTTGATCGAGCAATATGCGGGCGATTTTCCGCTTTGGCTGGCACCCGAACAGGTGCGGCTTCTGCCTGTGACCGAGGAGTTTGTCGCCTATGCCCATAGCGTTGAGCAGCAGTTGCTGCTGGCAGATTGGCGGGTGCGGGTCGATGCCTCGGGCGAGCGCTTAGGCAAAAAGATTCGCACGGCGGAGAAAGCTAAAACGCCCTACATGTTGGTGGTGGGTGCCGATGAGGTTGAGACCCAAACTGTGAGCGTCCGCTCGCGATCGGGTGGGGATTTGGGCAGTATGAGCGTGGCGGCGCTGCTAGCCCATTTGCAAGAGATGACGGCTTAGTTTAACGACTTCGAGTCTGAGCTGAGGCAGTAGCTGACGTCTTGTCTGTTCCAGAACAATCGTTTTATCTTGGAAGAATTCAGTCCAGACAATTTACTGTGGTCTATAACTGTAGATATTTCTATCGTATGTACGTTCAGAGGGAGAACATTGGATGTCTGTTAGCTTCGATAGCCTTATCAGAACTTCAAGTTCTGAAAAAGACTTTTTAAAATTTTTTAAAGATGTATTCTCCCAACAAAATCAACAATTCCTTGAAGCACACCAGGCGATTCTCTCAGCCTGTTACAGAAATCCAGGACTTTCTCCAACTCTAAAAGCCAGCACCCCGGAAACACTAG
>CAZAGN010000074.1:0-4465 GCA_964484905.1 uncultured bacterium
GGCTAACCCTGCTATTTTTCGTTAGTTCACTTATTTTTGTCGCTAACGAAAAATATAGCGTGTCGGCACCGAATCATCTAGGATGTTGACAGCAAAAGGTTCAGGCACAATGACTGCAATCATCTTCACCCTAGATCACACCGGAGCATGGCTTGAACCGTGTCCTGAAAAGGTCAAGAGCCAGTTTCCGCCTCAATCTAGACTCGCTGATTGCCTTACTGACCAGCGTGCCTGGTGGCTGCAATGGCAGGAGCGTCATGAAGCACCCCAGCAAGGTCTTTACCAACTAGGTGATCGCTGGGCTGACATCTCTCTTAGCTACGATCCCAACAGTGGTCACACCCACGTTTTTTTACGGTTCGTTGAAGAAACACTTGAACTAAACCATCTGGCAGCCCGAATTGATCAGCTCCAACTGATTACTGATCGCCTACCTATTCTCATTGGCTATGTCGATCGATCAATCCAGTTCCGTTTCGTTAATCACTACTACGAACAATGGACTGGTAATCACTTTCGCGACATTGTTGGCAAAACTGTTCTTGAGATTGTTGCGCAAAGCTGCAAGCCGGGTGTCGTTAATTTTTTAAGTAAATGCATTAAGGATGTTTTAGCGGGTCAAACCATTAGCTACATGACTGAAATGAATTTCCCTAATGGGACACTGCATCACATTCATTTCACCCTGCTGCCCCATCACCAAGGCGATACCATCCCAGGCTACTTTGTCTTGGGGCTTGACATCACCGAGCAAGTTGAAGCCGAGCGAGCCTTGCGTCAAAGCGAGCTGCGCTACCGTACAGTGGTCGAATCCCAAGCAGACTTAGTTGCCCGTCTTAACGATCACTATGTTTGCAGTCTTGTGAATCCCGCTTTTATCACCCTTGGTCAAGAAGGAACCTGTTTCTGGGATTGCTTTGTTGAACCTGATCCCCTGCGTCTGATTCTTGAATCTCTCACACCCAGCCAGCCTGACTTTGTGCTTGAGGCTGAATGTTGGACTGCACAAGGCGAGCGACGCTGGTATCACTGGGTGGGACGGGCGCTGTTTGATGCTCAAAGCAATCTAAGCGAGATTCAGGTTGTTGGTCGTGATGTCCAAGACCGCCACCTCATGCAAATGGCCTTGCAGCAACTAAATCATGAACTCGAAAGTCGTGTGCAGCAACGAACTGTTGAGCTTGAAACAGCAATCACAGCCCTCAAAGCCGAGGTAGCCGAGCGCCAGCGGGCAGAAACCCAGCTGCACTACCAGGCTTATCACGACCCTCTGACGGGGTTGCCCAACCGCAAGCTCTTCCTCGAACGGGTCCACAAAAGCCTGAGTCAAGGGCGAGAAGAGCGCTGCGCCCTGTTGTTTGTTGATTTAGATCGCTTCAAGTTCATCAACGACAGCTTGGGGCATACCATCGGTGATGAGCTTCTGATTGCAACAGCCCGTCGCCTTGAGCAGTGTTTGCACGGGGATGATATCCTGGCTCGTTGGGGGGGTGACGAGTTTACCGTGCTCCTAGACGCTGTCACAGATTGGTCTGAAGCGGTTCATCTGGCGGAGGTGATGCAAACGGCCATGTATCAGCCTTTTTACCTCCAAGGTCGTGAAATTCACTCGGGTGTCAGTATTGGCATAGCACTTTCGGGTTGTGACTATACCCAAGCTAATGATTTGATTCGAGATGCTGATATTGCGATGTATCGGGCCAAGGCCAGCGGTGGTAGACAGTATCAACGCTTTGATCGCTCGATGCATTTGCAAGCCCTGACGCGTTTGCATCTAGAAACTGAATTACGTCAAGCAATCACAGCCTCAGTCTCACCCTTGCAGGTTTACTATCAGCCCATTTTTAACCTCAAAACGGGCCAGATGACTGGTGCCGAGGCGCTGGTACGTTGGCACCATCCTCAGCGGGGTATTCTGAAACCCAACGAGATTCTACCGATCGCGAAGGATGCCAATCTCCTTTGCCAGCTTGATTTCTGGGTCATTAACCATGCTTGCCAGCAGCTGCAGCAGTGGTCAAAGCAGCTACCCAAAGACTTCTCGCTGACGGTCAACTTGACACCCAGCCACTTTAATCGGCCCACACTCATCCCTGATTTATTGCAGATTTTGGCCGAGTCGGGTCTGAGCCCCAACCAATTTCGGGTTGAAATCACTGAAGAAACCCTGATGCAAGAGCCACAACAGGCAGCCGTCGTCCTGTCTCGCTTGGCCGAGCATGGTGTGAGTGCCCTAATCGATGACTTTGGTACGGGCTACTCCTCACTGAGTCGTCTGCATCATTTGCCCATCAAAGGTCTAAAGATTGACCGTGCCTTTATTGCTGATCTTCATCGCGAGCCGGTGTTGGTACAGATGATTATGGCGCTGGCCAACAGCCTGAATTTGATGGTGGTAGCTGAGGGGATTGAGCACAGCAGCCAAGTCGAACATCTCTTAGGTTTGGGCTGTCAGTATGGCCAAGGCTACTACTTTGCAATGCCACTGCCTGCGCCTGAATTTGGCCGCCTGCTACCCAATGCCCCTAGTCGATCACGCTAGACACTTGACTCTGTCAGCGCCAATCGCGCGGCCACACAAGCACCTGCGTTAACCTAGGAATGCTACGCCAGGAAGTACTCCATGTTTTTTTTCAAGAAAAAGACAGAAATGCCCACCGCTGCTACCGCCTTACCGGGTCGCAGTGTCGAAATGCCCGTACCAGACGCCCACTTTGTTAATGGCCATCCTATTAAGGGTGATATACCGACAGGTATGGCAGAAGCAATGTTTGGCCTCGGTTGCTTTTGGGGGGCGGAGCGTAAGTTCTGGCAATTGGATGGCGTTTACAGCACTGCTGTCGGCTATGCCGCCGGTTACACACCCAACCCCACCTATGAGGAGGTGTGCAGCGGTATGACAGGTCATAATGAGGTGGTGTATGTGGTCTATGACCCTAGCCAGGTTAGTTACGGCCAACTGCTGCAAGTATTTTGGGAAAGCCACGACCCCACCCAAGGGATGCGCCAAGGCAATGATGCCGGTACCCAGTACCGCTCGGGCATTTATGTCTATTCGGCAGAGCAAAAGCAGTTAGCCGAGCGGAGTCGCGAGTTATTCCAGACTGCTTTGACAGCTGCCGGTCGGAATACGATTACCACCGAAATTCTTGAGGCACCAACGTTTTACTATGCTGAGGCGTATCACCAGCAGTATTTGGCTAAGGTGCCCAATGGCTACTGTGGTTTGGGGGGTACGGGCGCTGGTTTCCCGTTAGAGCAACTCACAGTGGAGACAGCCTCCCTCTAGACGCGCCCAAACACCAACAGGTAGGGCGTAGTTTGCGCCAGCGTGACCAAAGGGCAAATTTACAACGACGGGGATCGTGAGATCGAGCAGCCGATCGCGAAGGGTTGGCAGCGGGTCATCGGGTTCAGTCTCACTCTCAGTCCAGCTAAAGCGACCTAGAGCAATTCCCGCTACCTTTGCCAAAGCACCAGCCTGCCGCCATTGGGTCAACATCCGATCTAGGCGGTAGGCTTCTTCGTTAATATCTTCAATCGCGAGAATAATCGGCTCCCTCCAGTGGGGCCAGTGGGGTGTACCCAGTAGCGCGGTTGCCACTGTCAGATTAGCAGGCAGTAGACGCCCGACTGCTGTACCGTCTCGCCAAACCTCACCCGGCAAAGGCGTAAAGTCGCCGCTGAACAGTAGCGTGTGCAGATGCGTTAGGCTTGCTTCCGGTTCGTAGGGCAGCGTACTCAGCAGGGGGGCATGAAGGCTAGCCACACCAGCCTTAAAAGCGGCCCAAAGCAGTGCCGTAGTGTCTGAGAAACCCACTAGCCATTTCGGATGCTGGCGAAAGCCCTGCCAATTGAGTTGATCAAGGAGCCGTGTCGCCCCGTAGCCACCGCGTGCGCAGAGAATCGCTGCATAGTCAGGGCTATCCAGAGCCGCTTGGAGAGCTGCCAAACGGCTTGTGTCATCACCGGCGAGGTAGTCTAATGTGTTGCTACTGGCTGGTGCCCAAGGGTCGATAGCGAGCCCCCATGCCTGCCAGAGACTGATTCCCGCACGGCTGTCACCCGGTAGGCCGCTAGGGGCCACAACAACAGCCCGATCTGTAGCTTTGAGTAAGGGCGGCACAATTAGCGGCCAACTCATGGCACCTGCCTTGCGTGGGGCAATTTTTAGACTACAGGCAGTGCCAAACTCCAGTCATCACCCAACTAAACCCAACCAAATGGCTGCGTGCTTCAGACTAGGGCAACCGGCAACCCCATACCCTGCCTCATACTCTTAGGAGTTGAGCAACCCGTTCGGGAGGTAGGTTGAGTCGCTGCGCAATCTGATCGACGGATAAACCCAAATCAGCCAAGATAGGCACAGCCTCTTCTTTACCAAGTTGGATACCTTCTTGCTTAATTTCCTCATACCAGGGCGACTCGCGTAGTACCGCCATATCCCACCTCAATATTTGCGCGA
>CAZAGN010000074.1:4565-7117 GCA_964484905.1 uncultured bacterium
AAGGTGAGGTTTTCGAGTTCCTGACCGGGGGGGAGATCAACAAAGATGCGTTCGCCCTCACTCAGACCCGCCAAAACTTGGGTTTCGTTACCAATCGCTGAGCCGAGGGTGACCCGTCGAAAGCGGATACGGTTCCGTTCACCTGGTACCAGAACACCCGTATCACCTTGCTGGGTGACGATCGCGACTGTGGGTACGACCAAAGCGTTGTCAATCGCTTCACCCAAAAATGTGACATCGACATTCATACCCGAGCGCAACCGATCCAGCCCTTCGTCAAGCTGTACCCGCACCTGAAATGAGGTCACATTTTGGCGCACTACGGCTTCGGGGGCAATTAGCCGCACCCGCCCTGCAAACACCTGATCAGGGAAGGCATCAGCAACAATTTCGACAGGCTGCTCGATAAAAAGCTGACTGGTATCGATCTCGGGCACTTCGGCTAGCACTTCAAGGCCATCGGCAAGGGCAACCACGGCTGTTGAGGTGGCGGAGCTAGCCTCGGACGCGGAGGTAGTTGGGGTGACAAAAGCACCGACACTGGCATAGCGCTGGCTGATGATTCCGGCAAAGGGCGTCCGGATCACGGTGTCATCGAGGCGCACCCGCACCGCCGCTAAACTCGCGATCGCCTCCTGCAATTGCGCTTCCGCCTCGGCAATATCTTCAACGCGGCTACCCTGCTGAACAACAGCCAAACTGGCTTTGGCTTCTTGGAGGCTGGCACGCTGTAAATCAACGGTTGCCACGGCTGCCGCCTGCTCTTGGGCACTGGCCTCAAGGGCATCGACGGCAAGCGCACCCTCACGATTCAGGCCTTCATTGCGCTCCAGACGGGCTTCCGCGAGGGCAAGCCGGGTTTCGGCTTCGGTGAGACGGGCTTGTAATTGAGTGACCCGGGCTTGCGCTTGGGCAATATCTTCGGGGCGGCTACCGGCGCGCAGGCGCTGCAAGCGAGCCTCACTCTGCGCGACGCGGGCTTCCGCTTGTTGTACCTGGGCTTCTAGATCGGCAGCGTCCATCCGGGCGACGACCTGGCCAGCCGTGACCAACTCACCTTGCTCAACCAACAGCTCAGCCAAAATGCCAGCAGCCTTGGGGCTGAGGTTGACTGTCCGGACTGGCTGTACTCGCCCACTGGCTGTGATTCGTACCTGCACACTGGCTGTGGTTACAGGCACTGTCAATGCTTCCAAATCCCAATTGGCCTCAGGTCGCCGCAGTAGGGTAAAGCCAGCTGCTGCGACGGTTGCCGCTAGCCCAAAACCAAGAATAATCCGCCAGCCACCTTTCATCACTCACATCGCTTGCTAAACATTGCATCGCGGACTAGCCATGGACAACAGCCAATTACCAGCAACCGCTAAACATCGGGCAATAAGGGCAAACCCCACCACTGTCGATGGCGATTTTGCACATGAACAGGCAATTCGGCTGTCCAGTGAAGACTGTGCCACTTGGCTGCGATGGCGTATAGAGGGTAACGCTCCAGCTCGTAGTCTGCCTGGAGATCACCGGCTACACGAATCGTTCGGTTGCCACGCGGTAAGGGCACCGCGACAACTTGGCCCAGCCGCGAGTAGACAAGGCCGTTGGCTAGATCGACAGCAAACTCAAGCTTGGCGGACATAGGTGACCCCTAGTGGCTAGGGCTAGCTTAGGCATCGCCTTTACTGATTATCTCTTCGGGGGCGGGGTCAATGAAATCGATATCAATGGCCTGTGAGCCGCCCTCGACCAGCATTTGCAGCAGACTCCCTGTTTGAAACCAGAGCAGCACCGAAGTTAGGCCAATCACGGCCACGCTAATGACAGCAGCGAGAGTTGTCGGCAAAGCAATCAATAACAGGCAGCAGTAGAAGAAGGCCAACGTAAAAAAGCTTGTCAGCACATAGGAGATCACAAGATCGGGGCGACGGTATTCGATGCGCTCTTGGGTGTCGCGGTTAGCATCCCAACGGCCCACTTCAAACTCCAACTTGCTTTTGAAGATGATGCCCCAGATAATCGCGAAAAAGCAGGTGAACATAATCGCCACATTAAGGGGGCTATTCACAAAAGGCGTGTTTGCTAGGGCTTCTGTTGGCATAATTGCGCTCGCGTTTCTTTACAAAGCTTAACACTTTTTACCCAAGGCTTGTCTTGCCTGGGGTTGATCTAGCGCAGAGTCACAGGTTTACCGTAAGAATAGGCGGTTCGATAGCCAGTGCGCAAGTTGGGATGTTAAGGCTTCAGGTAACTTAAGACTTGCTGAGGCGCACGGCATACCACTGCACCGTTTCGCCGGGGGCAATTTCGACCTCACAGGTGGTTTGAATCAGGCGCTCGGCCTGATGTGCCGGTGTTGAGGCCGTACCGGGGTCGGCAATCTGGGGGTAAGTTATCACCAGTTGGGCCAGAAAGGCCGTCAGTTCGGTAGCGGTTACAAAGGTCTCGGGCTGATCGGGCAGCAGCAGCACGTAGTGGGATTCGTCACGGAAAGATGCTTGGGTCATTGGAGCCTCGGGATAGAGCTGCTAGGGGTTTGTCTGGGGCGTTTAGGGCAGATCGGT
>CAZAGN010000074.1:7217-8656 GCA_964484905.1 uncultured bacterium
TCTTGGGGAGTTTTCTTAGGGAAGCCGTTTTCTGGAGGTGGTTATCTTGGGGGGTGTCAAGACGAGCCCAGTGGCCAAGGCTTGAGGGAACATGAACACGTTAGAGTGACTGCGGAAGCATCAGACACCCACTTAACTATGTTGCGAAACCAGCCTCTCGAACGTGCCATTGTGCTGCTGAGTGGAGGGGTGTGGCTGTTGATTGGCCTGATGTTGGCCTTTGGCAATCCTTCACGGCCGCGTGTGCGCTCGGTGAATTGGCAAGGCCAAACCCTCTCGAAGCGCGATACGGTGCTGCAACTGCTGTTTACCCGGCCTATGGATCAAGCGGCGGTGGAGGCAGAATTGGCGATTGAGCCACCCCTCGCAGGCCGCTTTCGCTGGTTGGGGCGGCGGTTGACGTTTAACCTGACTGAGCCCTTGCCCTATGGCGAGACGTTTACGTTGCGTTTGCCACCCGTGGCGGCAGCCCAAGGGACGGAAGAAACCCAAGCCTTTGAGATGCAGTTTCAGACTCGCGATCGGCAGTTTGTCGGCATTGATCCGGAGGGGCGGCTGGTGCATTACAACCTGAGTCGGAATACAGCCCAGGTGCTTTCGGAGCACCGCGTGGTTGAGTTTGGCCTGGCGGGTGATGCTGTTTATTTCATTGCGTTTGTGGCGGATGTGCGGGAGGTCTTTCGGGTTAATTTGACAGACCCGCGCCCGGAGCGCTTGCTGGATGGCGAAGCATGGATTAATTTTCGCTTGCGGGTATCGCCAGATGGCTCGGTGGTAATTGTCGAGCGGCTTAATCGCGAGCAACTGGGTCAAAATGAGCTGTGGCGCTTGGGGCGTCGCGATCGCTTTGAACCGCTGAATGTGCCCAGTGGGGGTGATTTTTTGCTGGCACCAGATAACAGCACAGTTGTGATGGCTCAGGGCCAGGGGCTCGGTATTATTGCCTTGGGTGAGTCAACACCGCCTGACTTTTTGCCGCAGTATGGGCAGGTGTTGGCGATTCGGCCTGATGGAACGGCAGCAGCACTGGTTCGCTTTAACGAAGATTTTACGCGCACCCTGGCGGTCGCTTCGATTACGGGTGAGACCTTTGAGCTGGCCCCTAGTCAGGGCTCATTGCAGCAGGCTGAGTTTGCGCCGATGCAGCCTCGGCTGTTTCTTTCGCGGGGACAGCTCGATCCCGAAACCTTTAATGAGTTTCCGGAATTAGTTGCCATTGACTGGGAAACGGGGCTGGAGGTTCAACTGGCAAGCAGTGATGAGCCCAGTGTGTTGCACTTTAGCCTTTCGCCCGACGGCCGTGAGCTGCTGTACAGCCTTAGCAGCCTCGATACGCGCACAGTAACAGCGCTTTGGCATTTAGATTTAGGACAACGGCCTGTGGTCGCAACGCCGCTGGAGGCACAGCTCCGTGATGTAGCCTGGGTGCCTTAGTCATA
>CAZAGN010000074.1:8756-12274 GCA_964484905.1 uncultured bacterium
ACTCCAGCCTCAACGTTGGGCGATCGCGAGCTGAAGCTGCTCGGAAATATCGAGGGCAATCCATTCGCTCTGCTCATTACGCTGCCAAAACTCGAAATGTAGGTGTGGCCCTGTCGAGTTGCCCGTAGAGCCTACTGCACCAATAACATCGCCTTGGTTAACCCAATCGCCTTCGCTGACATGAATTTCTGACAGATGCGCATAGCGAGTACGACGGCTGTCATCGTGGGCGAGCACAACGGCTTTGCCATAGCCCCCGGCATACCCCGAGGCGACCACCTGACCGGAATAGGCCGCGCGGACGGGTGTGCCGGTCGGGGCACCTAGATCAATACCTTGGTGAAAACTGGCGAGGCCACTGATCGGATGTACCCGCATGCCAAAGCCCGAGGTAACGGGAAAGACAGCGGGCAGGGGATACAGTAACGACTCGCTGGCACTGCTTTCGACACGGTCGCTAGGTAAAGCGACGACAATGTCTTGGCCGGGGTTAAGGATAATACGCTGACCTGAACTACGCTCCATCAAAATGACAGCGGGTGCCGCCGCCAGGCCGTCGCTGACTTCAGCCTCAAGGATAAGGGTGGTGTTACTTTCGGCTTCGAGGGTGGCTGGGTCGGCGGTACTAACACTCACATCGGCATCGCTATCAATAGGCACGGCCACAGTGGGTAGCTCTTTGAGCGCGGGTTGGCTGGGCGGACGCACAAGCACACCTGGAATAGGTGGCAGCAGGTCGGTCGCTTGTGCCCACGTAACAGAGGGCATGAATACAACGATGCCCAGCAGCCAGCTTGGTTTCACGATGAGAGAAATCCTAAACGTGAGAGAAATCCTAAACGTAGTGTTATTACCCTGGCCTAAGCGTATGCAATTGATGCAGATCAGGGCAACTGGAAAGGGCCACAGGCTGAGCTTAAATGAGTGACCGTTATAAAATTCTGCGGCTTTGCTCAGTGCTGGCTGCGAATCGGTGTAACCGCCGCCCCTTAGGATCAAAAAGGTGCGATCAGGGTTGGCGATGCGAGTTGTATTTATGGGCACACCCGCCTTTGCTTTGCCGACGCTGCAAGCCCTGATCGATCAGCATGAGGTGGTTGCAGTCGTGACCCAGCCCGATCGTAAGCAAGGCCGCGGGCAGAAATTGCAGCCCCCACCCGTCAAGCAGCTAGCAATTGAGTACACCATTCCTGTCTGGCAGCCGGAGCGCCTGCGCAAAGATCCCGAAACCCTAGCAGCACTGGCCGCTACCGAGGCGGATGTATTTGTAGTGGTGGCCTACGGGCAGATTTTGCCACCCGAGGTGTTGGCCATGCCCCCACGCGGGTGTATCAATGTCCATGGCTCGTTGTTACCCGCCTATCGTGGGGCAGCCCCGATTCAGTGGGCGATCGCGAACGGTGAGACCGAAACTGGCATCACAACCATGCTGATGGATGCGGGCCTAGATACCGGGGCGATGCTGCTGAAGGCGAAACTACCGATCACGCTGGAACAAACAGCGGCCGACTTGATGCCAACCCTGGCGGCGTTGGGTGCCGAATTGCTGATCGAAACACTGGCAACAAACCCCGCGCCCATTCCCCAAGATGATGCTCAATCAAGCTATGCGCCGCTGCTGAAGCCAGAACATTTTCGGGTTGATTGGCAGCGTCCGGCCCTAGCGATCCATAACCAAGTGCGAGGGTTTCAGCCCAATTGCTTCTGCCTTGATCCAGCCAGTGAACGCCTTAAAGTATTGCAGACGTATCCGTTGACGGATTCCCTTGAGAAGGCTGACGAGATAGCCGTAGGAACGATAACGCGCCTGCTCAAACATGAAGGGTTTGCTGTCCAGACCGGTGCCGGTGAATTACTACTGAAGTCGGTGCAGCCAGCCGGTAAAAAAGCCCAATCTGCTTGGGATTATGTCAACGGGGCGCGCCTGAGTGTCGGCACGGTGCTCGGATGAGCGAGGATCGCGAGTCGGCACGGCAGATTGCTTTTTTGGCCCTGCGCCAGATTGAGGATCGTCAGGCGTATGCCGATGTGGCTTTGCAGCGTTTGCTACCCCGCCTGAGTGCATCGGAGCGAGCCTTGGCTACAGAGTTGGTTTATGGCAGTGTCCGGCGGCGGCGAACCCTAGATGCCATGTTGACTCAGTATACCCATGCCCCCATCACCGAGGCAGATGTGCGGCGGTTGCTGCATTTGGGCTTGTATCAGCTCCATTTTCTTGATGGCATTGCCCCCGCGATTGCGGTTGATAGTACGGTGCGGCTCGCCAAGGCCAATCAATTGGGGCGGGCGGCGAAGTTGATCAACGCGATTCTGCGGGCGTCTTTGCGGACACCGTTTGCGGCGGACTCGGTGGCTACTGATGCGCCTACGGCGATCGCGATCGCGAACAGCTTGCCCGACTGGCTGATTGAACTGTGGCAACCGCTCTTGGCTGCCGCAGACCTGGCTGCTTTGGCCGCTTGGTGCAATCAACCGCCTCACCTGGATTTACGGGTCAATAGTTGGCGCACCGACAGCGCCACCGTCCAGGCACAACTGGCGCGGGTGGGCATTGAGACTAAGGCGTTTAGTGATGTACCCGGCGCGCTGCGGATTGTCGGTCACCATGGCGACCCGACCCGCTGGCCCGGCTTTGAGCAGGGTGACTGGACGATTCAGGATGCTAGTGCGCAGCAGGTGGTGCAGTGGCTTGATCCACAACCCGGTGAAACGATCTGGGATTGCTGCGCCGCGCCGGGCGGCAAAACGACCCATATTGCCGAGTTAATGCAGAACCAAGGGCAGGTTATTGCTAGCGATCGCAACCCCAAACGCCTCGAGCGCCTGCGCACCAATGCTGAGCGGCTGCAATTAAGCGGCATTACAACAGCAGCCATTGACTTGCTCCAGCCCGCACCCGCCAATTTGCCCGTGATTGATCGACTGCTGGTCGATGTGCCCTGTTCGGGTTTGGGGACATTGCACCGCCATGCCGATGCCCGTTGGCAGCAAACACCCGCACGGATCGCCGCCTTGCTGCCGCAACAGCAGCAGATTTTGCGTCACGCCGCTAGGGCAGTGAAGTCAGGTGGTGTGATGGTCTATGCCACCTGCACCCTCAACCCTACCGAAAACGAGCAGCAGATTGACCAGTTTTTGGCGACAGTGCCGGAATGGTCGCTGGTGGGTGAGCCGCAGACGATTTGGCCCCAGGCTCGCGACCGCGACGGCTTTTTTATGGCCAAGCTCCAGCGACGTTAGGCTAGGGATAGCTACCCCGAGCGATTTATGCGCCAGCGTGTCACCCTCCAGTTTCCGCCCGAGACGATTCATTTGCCCCTCACCTACCGCCTCGCCCGCGATTTTGATGTGGCGGCCAATATCGTGCGCGCCCAGGTCGCACCCGATGAGGTGGGTACGCTGGTGGTCGAGCTTCAGGGCGATATGGATCAGTTGGCAGCGGCCCTCGATTGGACACGCTCGCTCGGCATTACGGTGCTTGAGGAGCAATCAGAGCTGCAAATTGATCGCGATCGGTG
>CAZAGN010000075.1:0-4003 GCA_964484905.1 uncultured bacterium
AAGCGCTAGTCAACGGCTTGATCCGCTGCATATCGTCTCGCAACACAACCTCGGCATCCCACAAATCGACAGCACGTTGGAGGTTAAGCCAAAACTCAGGCGAATTACCAAACAGTCTTGCTAGACGTAGCGCCATTTCAGACGAAAGCGCCCGCCGCGTTCGCAGCAGCTCGTTAACGGTCTGGCGTGAGACACCCAGTGCCTTCGCTAAACCACTCACTGTAATGTTGTAGTCCGCCATAAAGTCTTCGCGCAAAATTTCACCCGGATGCGTGGGCCGCCGCTCTGGGGCAGTCGTGTTCGGAATGCTCATTATCCTTGCCTCTAGTGGTAGTCACAGAACTCAACGTCATAAGCATCACCATCTCGGAACTGAAAGCAGATGCGCCATTGATCATTGACTGCTATGGAGTATTGTCCCTGGCGATCACCTTCGAGGGAGTGGAGACGATTACCCGGTGGCACTCTCAGATCCTCAATCCGAGTAGCCGCGTTGACCTGCTCTAGTTTACGTACGGCTCGCTTAGCTACATCAGCTGGGATCCGACGGGCTTTCCCCACCAGATACAGCTGCTGCGTTTGTCGATCAGCAAACGTTTTGATCACAGACCGTAGATTAACGTGTCACGTGACACATATCAATATTTAGCCAATATCTCACACCAGTCTTGATCTCATCCAGACAATAGCTGCTGTTGTCGTAGTAATTAAAGCATCTCTACAAATACTGACCAAATTAATTACATGACAACAATCTACACGACTAATCAAAGTGAGAGTGTTAATGACTGTTGTGCATGATTGCTGGGTGCCGCCTCACCAAACACCTGTACGTGGCGGGGGCGCACATACACAATCTGTCCGGGTTGCAAATCCAAATGCTGGTAGCGATCTACCGAGGCCAACAGCGGTGTCGTGTCAGCCAACTCCAGCGACACTTGCACCTCGCGCCCCAGATAAATGACATCTTTGATCGTTGCCCGTGCCAGCGCTTGCTGGGGTGTCACTTCGATCGCGACATCATGGGGTCGCACATACACTTCACCCGGGCGCGTATGGCCATGGAGCCGTAAAAAGTCAGACTGTGCCGGGATCCGATTCGACTGACCGACAAAATTCATCACAAACGGAGTCGCAGGATTTTCGTAAATGGCGCGCGGTGAACCAACCTGCTCGACAACACCCTGATTCATCACGACCACTTGGCTAGCCACTTCCATGGCTTCTTCTTGGTCGTGGGTCACAAACACCGTCGTTACAGGCACCTCTTCGTGCAATCGCCGTAGCCACTGCCGCAACTCTTGCCGCACCTTCGCATCGAGGGCGCCAAAGGGCTCATCCAAAAGCAAGACCTGGGGCTCGACGGCTAACGCCCGTGCCAAGGCCACCCGCTGCCGCTGCCCGCCTGACAATTGCGAGGGATAGCGGTTACCAAAGCCAGCGAGCTGAATCAAATCTAATAAATGCTCGACCCGATCGCGAATCTGTGCCTTGGGCACCTTACGAATATCCAAACCAAAGGCGATATTCTCGCGCACCGTCATGTGCTTGAAAAGGGCGTAGTGCTGAAAGACAAAACCAATATTGCGGCCTTGAACCGGCGCGAAGGTCGCATCCTGCCCTGCCAATAGCACCCGCCCTGTATCAGGTGTTTCGAGGCCCGCAATCAGACGCAGCAGCGTTGATTTGCCCGAGCCGGAGGGGCCAAGCAGGGCCGTAAGAGAGCCGCTCGCGATCGCGAGGGAGACATCCCGCAGCGCTTGAAAGCTACCAAAGTGCTTATTTACTGCTTGAACTGCAATCGCTGAAGGTGTGGCTGTCTGGACAAGACCCATTAATTCCCCCTAAAACCGAGCGAGTTACAGTGGTTTAGCTTTCCCGCACTATACGCGAGGCGTAGTTGTATTTCAAGTGTATCGGGATTTTTTCGGGATTCTCGTAGGCCAGATTTTGGGAAGTACAGTCTCCCACGATCTCCCACGATGGCGGTAAATTCCCTGAATGCTGACGAAGTGATTAAGAGTCCGTTTACGGTACCGAAGACCGTTTTGCAGAATGCGTGCGACCAAGCCTGCGCCTCTGTTGCCACGGGTCGATCTCAGGCTGGCCAGGAGGCGTGTCAAAATGAAGAGCGACATTCCCCGCGTATCTGCTCGCATGACATCGACTGCCCCAGTAACCTTTGATTTGCTCGACCAATTGCTCAAAGACCACGAATGGCAGGCGGCTGATCGCGAAACGGTAACTATCCTCTGTACAGCGGCGAGTCCGGCGGCCTTACAGCGGGGCTGGCTCTATTTTTCAGAGGTGAAGCGGATTCCCAATGACGTGCTCCAGGAGGTAGACCGGCTTTGGCGGTTGCACTCCGACGATAAGTTTGGCTACACCATTCAGCGCAAACTCTGGCTTAATCTTGACAAAAATTGGGACAAGCTTTGGCCTCTCATCGGCTGGAAAAAAGGAATCAGCTTTACGCGCTATCCTGGCGAGTTTACCTGGAGTCTGGAGGCACCAAAGGGACACTTGCCACTCACAAACCAACTCCGAGGCGTTCAACTCCTCAACGCCCTGCTCAATCACCCCGCCTGGGACTGATGTTACAGTTTTTTAAGAAAGGTTGAGGCCATAAGGATGGAACCCCACCCAGTCCCCCTAGAGCAGCAGCCGCTGCACGAGTACGAACAACTGCAAGCCTCGGGTTTTTTCCGTTGGGCTACCCTTTCCCTCGGGGCTTACCTTAAGGGCATTAGTGGTGTGTGGTTGGGGGCCTGGGTGCTTACAGGGCCGTTGGCAGCGGCGAGTTTTGCCCCCCAGCGCTTTCCGGCGCATTTTGCCTTGGCAGCTGGGGGTGGTGCATCGATGCTGCTGTTGCTAGTCATGGCGCGCTTGTATTTAGGTTGGGCCTACATTCGCGATCGGCTGTTTACCGAGGCTGTTGTTTACGAAGAAAGTGGCTGGTACGACGGTGATCTCTGGGTCAAAACCCCTGAGGAGCTGGCAAAAGATCGCCTGTTGGTGCAGTACCAAGTGCAGCCAGTCCTCCAGCGTTTGCGCCGCACCCTCCTAACCCTTGTCGTTGTTGCAGCGGTGGGCGGTTTGGCCTGGCCCCTGGTTTAGCGATGCACATTGCCCGCCGCCTCAGTGAAGCACAAACACCAACTGCCCTCGCACTAGGTAACTTCGATGGTTTACATCGCGGCCACCAAGCGGTTCTAGCACCGATTCTGGGGCAAACCCAAGCGTGCAAAACTGTCCTCACCTTTGACCCCCATCCGCGTCAGGTTTTGGGGGGTACGTTGCCGCCGCTCCTCACACCCCTTGACGAAAAACTCTCTATCCTTGAATCTCTCGGCCTAGAGCAAGTGATTCTGCTGCCCTTTACCCGCGAACTGGCCAACTACAGCCCCACCCAGTTTTGTGATCACATCATCCAGACAGGCTTAGCCGCCCAGGCTCTAAGTGTGGGCGCAAACTTTTGCTATGGCCACCAACGCCAGGGCACGATCGCGACCCTGCAAGCCTGGGCCGAAGCGGCCGCCATTACCCTTCATACCGCTGCTCCCTTGTTATGGCAGGGCGAGCGCATCAGTAGCTCTCGCATTCGGGCCGTTATCCAGGCGGGACAGGTCGATCTGGCCGCAACACTCCTTGGGCGACCCTACTGCCTGCAAGGCACCGTTGTCACAGGGCAACAACAAGGACGACAGCTTGGCTTTCCGACGGCAAATGTCGCCCCACCCCCCGAAAAACTCCTGCCCCTTGATGGTGTGTATGTGGCTCAAGTGGCTGAGCAAGCAGCCGTTCTCAATATTGGTGTGCGGCCAACCCTCGCGGTACAGGGCGGTAAAACCCAAACACGCACGGTTGAAGTGCATATCCTCGATTGGGCTGGCGATCTTTACGGACAAATGTTGACGGTTTCGCTGCTGAAGCGGCTGCGCGGGGAAGCGCGATTTCCCTCCCTCGCTGCCCTACAAGCCCAGATTGCGGCTGACTGTGAGGC
>CAZAGN010000075.1:4103-11873 GCA_964484905.1 uncultured bacterium
CGCGATTTCCCTCCCTCGCTGCCCTACAAGCCCAGATTGCGGCTGACTGTGAGGCAGCCCGGCAGTGGTTTGCCCAGACCGCTGCTTAGGGATTCGGGCAGGATTCGTCACGCAGAGCTATCAACCAATAGTAATGGCGGCATCTTACCCTTGCTGCTGCCGCCGCCGCGCCTGAGCCCGCGCTAGCATCACCTGAAAATCAGGTGATGTCGTCAGCCGATTGGCCTCATCCGCTGCCTTTTGAAAATTCACATCAATCTCAAGATGTTTTTTCATGTGTTGCTCAACGACATGCAACTCTTCGAGGGCGGCGGCGAGGGCGAGCTTAATATCGCGCAGGGTTTCGTGGTCGGCTTCCCGAATCGCGATCGCCTGACTGCGTTCCTTCTCTTGCAGCAGCAGCAGGGCACAGTCAAACAGCTCGTGTAGATAGTGCGTCGTTGCCGCACAGCGGTGGCTCATCGTCTCCAGTAAGGGCAACGCCAACTCGGCATGGTTATGAATCAGTTGCCAAAACTCCGCCTGACTCAGTTGCCACAGTTCGACCGTTTCCGAATCAGCCCGGGCGCAAGCTGTCCGGTTGCCCCGAGTCAGCGCCGCGACCTCGCCCACCACCTCACCCACTTTCACATAGCCGATCGCGACTTCTTTACCTTGGGGCGTTTGTTTGATGACGGCAACTTGGCCAGACTTAACCACATAGACATCGTGGCTCGCATCACCCTCATTAAAGAGCCACTCGCCCTGGCTCAGTTGCCGCAATTGACCCACAGATTCTGTTGTTAAAATGGCAACTAAGCGTTCGGGCTGCATGAGGCGTTACCGTGATCATGCCGTGATTCTATCCGTAAAGTTGAGATAAAGCGGTGACCGTAATCATCGTTTGCATCGGAGGGTGGGCATGCAGGCAGATGTCGTGGTTATTGGGGGTGGCGTTCTGGGGCTGTGTAGCGCGATCGCGATCGCGAAGCGGGGCCTCTCCGTCATCCTCTGCGAGCAAGAGCGCCTGGGCTGGGGCCAATCGGGGCGCTCCCTTGCCGTGATCTCGCAACACTATACCGATCCCGCCTGGGTCAAGCTGGCCGTCGCGGGCCTGGGGGTGTTTCAACATTTTGATGATCACTACGGCGGCAGTTGCGGCTACGTCCCCAGCGGCCTGATGCTGCTAAGCAACACCGATACGCAGCCGTTAGTGGCGATGCAGCAAAGCGCTGGGGCCAAGGTTGACAATCTCGATGCTGCCACCCAGAGCGCCCTTGACCCCGCAATTATCCCGGCTCCCTACGGCACCTGGCAGCCCGATGCAGGCTATGTCGATTGCTGGCAAACCCTCGCTACCCTCCAAGCTGCCGCTACAAGCCTTGTCCTCCGCGAGCAAACCCTCATTACCGGCATTGTCGCCAGCGACAGCCGCATTCAGGGTGTCGTCACCCACCAGGGCGAGCAGATTGAGTGCGGTATTGTTATCCAGGCCACCGGCGCGTGGAGTGCCCCCCTCGCCGCGAGTGTGGGTGTGACTCTGCCTCTGACTCCCTGCGCCCAACGGATGCTCAGCCTCCGCCGCCCCCGCCCCCACCCCGGCTACATCCTCAACGATTTTTGCCTCGGCATTTCCGCCCGCACCACTCCCTGGGGTACCGATCTGGGCTGGTTCGACCGCCGCCAAATTAACGACCCCGTCCCTGACCTTGAGAGCCCGCTCACCATTAGTGGCCACCAGCTCACCGACCTCTGGCATACCTGGCAGCAACGCTACCCCCACGACACCGCCCAAATCTGGGGCAGTTGGGGCGGTACCTATGATGTCACCCCCGACTGGTTCCCCATCGTCGACCAAGTGGGCCCCGAAGGTTACTATCTGTGTTGTGGCACCAGCGGCCATGGCTTCAAGTTTGGCCCCGTTTTGGCGCAATTTCTGGCAGACTGGGTGGAAGGTCATTCATCCCGAATGCCGCACCTGGCCTGGGAGCGTTTTGAGTCAGCATGAATCTCCGTCAATCCCTTGATCGCCTCGAAGAGCTGCTCCTCTCCAGTCCTAGCATTCCCCTCTTGCGCTACTACATCCTCGCCGAAGATCTGATCGTCGAGCAGCTCGATGAAATTCGCGTCAACCTCCCCGAAACGATCGCCGAAGCCGAATCAATCGTCGCCCACCGCGAAGAAATTATCGGCCAAGCCCACCGCTACGCCCAAGAAATTGTTGCCGGTGCCCAACTGCGTGCCGAGCAAATTCTCAACGAATCACGCATCCTCCACATTGCCGAGCAGCAAGCCCTGCAAATTCGCCAACAAGCCCAGCAAGAACGTAACCAAATCCTGCAACAATCGCTGCAAGAGGCTGACCACATCCGTAATGAAATGGATCGCTACGCTGACCATGTCCTGCACGATCTTGAATACCGCCTGGGCCAAACCCTGACGATCATTCAAACCAGCCGTCAACAGATCGCCGCTCAAACCCATGAGTAAGGGCAGCGTCACTCAGCCAGCTCACTTTAATTAGGGCAGTGGCTAACATACGCATTCAAAACTATAGTCATTCAGAATAAGTGTGAGACATTCCTCGGGGTACTTAAATTTCTCCGTACTCAAGCTCCTCCGAGGTATGGGAGACTAAACCTGTCTCATTCTTAGTGCGAACAACTATATAGTCAAGCAATAGATTAACAGAACAGTCTTTTTGAACCCCCTCATGATTTTTCACTTTCAGGAGAATAGCCTTAGATTAACGAATCGCCCCCATCGTCATCTTCCAGGCCATTTCCTTACTCAAAATCTCTAGCGCCCGCCGCTGATCACCAAAAAACATCGGACTGAGCTGATCTAACACCTGACAAATTAAATGGGGTGCAAACGTACCCCCCGTCGTCAGCAACAACCCATAATAGGCAAACTGCGGATCGCCTTTACTGTTGCGGTGAAACTGCAAAATCTCCTCGTCATTCAGGGCATATACCGCTGCATTAATTGGAATAACAACCGTTGGAATTCCCTGCTGCCCATAGCCCGCATCACTGCTATCCAGTAAATCAAGGGTGCCAATAATCGCGACATTCAGTAGTGTCCGCACCTCTGCTTGCAGATCAGGGCTAAAGATCGGATTCGGCTCACTGGCCAAACGTGGCCCTGTTTGCATAAAGGCCGGATTAAAGAGTTGGGTGTTGTAGATTAGGCCCACCGCCCACTGCTCATTACCCAACGCCAGCTTTACAAAACAACCAAAGCCATAATCACTGGCTCCGGGCGGTGTCGCGACATCAAAGCGGTCATCGACCTGCACCACATAATCGCAGTGATTATTCGATTTCACTACCGTTCCCAGCCGCATTAGCGTCGTCTCCGTGTCAGCTTACTGGCGAGTTTACGCGACAGGCGCAAATTCAGGTCATGGCGTGCCGACCAGTCTTGCATCAAGCGCAAAAACTGCTGCCGATCGTCATTCCGCAACACTGCCACCTGATCGGCGGTTTCAATCGCATAGGGATAGCCCTTACCGATCGCGACCTCCGAACGCACCACATCCAGAGCCCACTCCAATCGACCCGCTTCTACTAGCCACAGCGGCAGCTCTAGACGCACGGGATAGTTATCGTTGGTTTTGAGATAAACAAAACCAATCCGATCTGCCATCTCGCCATAGGCCATCAAAATTCCCTGGCGATTGTTCTGGGTGCCGCCTCGGGCGCAGACAAATACCGGGGTGCGATCACCCCAGCTCAGGTAGGCATCCAGTAACTGGGCATCATGCAACGAGGGGGCGGCGGCTAGACCACAAACGTGGCCAACCACATTCACCAGATCGCGGGTGTAGGTCGTATCGATGTAGGCAATCAGGGGAATCCGGCTGGCTTCACTAACTCGCAGCAACCCGACCAAGGTTTGAGCATAAATCTGCTGTACTTCCGGCGCAAATACCTCGGCAAAGGTTGCGACCAAACCGCCATCCAAAAATACAAGACAATCGTCCCGCCCCGCATTCGCTTGCATATATTCAGCGAGACGGGCACATTCCAACTGAAAGCGCCGCACATTAACCTGCAGCTCCCGTGGCTCGCCACTGCGATCAGCGCCCAAGTCAGCGGGTGTCATTACCTCAATCTGCGCATCTTTGGTGTAGATGCCAGCCCGACTGTGGTGATTCTCAAACCAACCAATCTGAATTAGGGCTACCGGTACCGAAATATCTTTGCTGACATAAATCTGCGAGCCATCGACGGCAAAGGTCGTAATATTTTCGATAGTTTCGGCAACCCAAGCGCCACACTGCTCCCAGTTCTGCCAGGTATGACCAAACTCATAGCGCCACGCCTGCTGCCATTCGGCTGTGGGTCGGGCACCGGGCGTCTCAAGCCCGACAAGATGCTGCTGCCAGGTCGCCAGATCCCAAGCTTCGACGGTAGCGAGGGCATCGAGGTAGGTTTGGCGTGTTTGCCACAACCCCTGATCGAAACGACTAAAGTCTTCGCGTTTGGCCTCAAGCTGGGCTAACACTTGCTGAGATCGCAGCACAACACTCCCGCTCTGGCACTGTCGCTATTTTGGCCGATAGTGTGCGAGAACGCGAGCCCAGGACACCCGACCAGTAGCGGAGGTTCCAGTATCCATGCCACACGGCGTACCCCAGCAACGGTAAAGCACAACCCCAGTTCATCGGCGTTCCCCAACACACTGGGGTTATCCTCCTTGATAGACACTCGTTTGGCATATCGCTGATGCGACTGACAGCTAGCGCCCCCGCGCACATTTAGTGACGGCCTTACTAAACGTGAAAGCCTTACTAAAAATAACAGCCCGACTAAGACAGCTAGGCCCAATCATCGCGATTGCTAAAGCTCTCTTGGTACGCAGTGCCCGCTTGATGGATAGCCCGTGTTTGCCGAAACAGCTCGTCTTCGCTGAGTTGCCAACGGGCTAGGGTTGCCTCTAGGTCTTGCCAGATATCCCGAGCACCCGGAAAACCCATATAGCGAATGCGTAGCCGGGCCAGCTCGGCCAGTTCATAGTCGCCCGGCTGTTCGACAGCCAGAAGTTGGTTCACGGCCTCGCGATCGCGACTGTATTGGGGATGTTGTTGCTCAGCCATTGCCTATCAAGTCGTGAATGATCGTGATTTGATCATAGGTAAATCCTCCCCCACGCTGCCCTATGTACGCCGCTGCCCTCCGCCGCCAAATTACCCAATTTCGCGATCGCGACGATCTAGACCTACCCGACGACAGCCTCAAGGCCGAAACCTTCTTCTCCAGCCGCCCCGTCTACACCGCCTTTCAGCCCAGCGCCCCGCTGAACGTGTTGTACGCGATCATCTCGGGGGGGCCCGTTATTGTCCGCAGTACGCCCCTCGACCGCGTCATTAGCATCACCTACGCAGGCAGTTGCTTTGGCATGCGCAACCTCATGGTTGGCCCTGGTCGCCTCAACTACGCCTTTCCGAGCCTAGTCGAAGCCTACAAAACCACCCACGCGATCGCCATTCCCTACGATGTTGTCCAGAACCTCTACGACAGCGACACCAGCTTCCGCAGCCGCTACGAACAGCTCTTTGAACTGCGCGAGAAATTCCAATACCATCTCCTCAATTGCAGCTCTTATCCACCCCAAGCCGTGGCCTCACTCCTACGAGCCCTGGTTTACCAAGAGCGCGAACTCGGGAATCAACCGGGCCCCGATGGCATCTATGCCTTTGATTTACCGATCGACATCATTGCCCGCGCCACCCAACTCAATCAACGTACCGTCGAGCAGGTGCTTAAGGGCTTGCGCAAAATTGGCGTCTTACTCGAAAGCAGCGACGACGATATTAGCACCGATCTTGTCCGCCTTGCTGACCCCGAACACCTCAAAGAGATCTACAGCACGACTCGCGACAAAGTGAGTTGGTGGCCCCTGCGCTAGATCAGATTCAGAGATGGGCGAGTCATGAGCCCTGAGAGGGTCGAATTCGTTTAGGGCTGGGTCGCATCACCAGAATAATGTTAGTGATTTACCCGTCACTGATAAGCAAAAAGCTTCGACGGAAAAACAATTGTGCAACCATTGACAAAATGGAATAGTATTTAGTCAAAGTACTACGCACTACCCCAGAATGCTGCGAAGGTATTCGATACGATTGCTCACTTCGGATAGCCATTAGCTATAGTGAGTCCAGGAAATAACGAGACATTTTTATATGTTGGATGCCTTCTGGGTAGACTTCTTGGAAACAAAAAATGTCTCGGTAATTGAAGATTTGACTATAACAGCTCAGTTGAGCCTTTGTAGAGCAGCCGCCTCTCGGTCAAGGACTGTGTATAGTGGTGCCAAACCATCAGTCCTAGCTATATCTACGCTTTCTTTATCTACGCTTTCTGTGCCGTCACTACGCCAAAGCGGATTGCTCCCGATGTATAGCCCTGTTGCATATAGCGAACTGCCCAAGCTGAGCGTATAAGTGGCCAACCACCCTGCAACACCTGCGGAATGACAGACCAGCGCAGGGCCGAAGCCCAGACATAATCCCAGAAGGGTGCCACCTGCGCTGACCAATCCACCGAACGAACATCAGTCAGCGGTAATGCCGTTGCGATGGCAACATAGTCAGACAAACTGACCACATAGGGTAAACAGTAGATATCGTAGATTTTTTGAAGTAACGCCCGATCAGCAGCCGTCGGCCCACCTTCGCGGTGACACCAAGTCGCCATAATCAAGCGCCCTCCCGGTGCTAGTACCCGTGTACACTCCGCCAAAAACTTGGCTTTATCAGCCATATGTTCGCCACTTTCCAGCGACCACACCAGATCAAAACTCCCTGTCTCAAATGGCATGGCCAAAGCATCAGCCACCGCAAATTGACAGGGGAGTTGGGCAACAGCAGCTCGCTCACTCGCCCGGGCTGCCTGCACCGGACTGAGGGTGACCCCCGTTACCGCTGCTTCATAGCGCTTGGCAATCAACAGGCTACTGCCACCAATGCCACAGCCTACGTCCAGTGCGTGCTTACAGGCTTTAACATCACCCCACTGCAACAAGGCTTCGACAAGACGTACCTGGGCTTGAGTCGGATCTTGCCCTGGCTCATAGAAACCGTGGTGCATATGTTCGCCCCACACCGCCTCCCACACCGCTGAATTACGGTCATAAAACTGTTGAATACGCTCATTTAAGCCCGCTTGCATGGGTTGTGGTACTTACACTGCGGTTTCATTGTGCCATTGCTCGTTTAACACGTGGGGCTTTGTCCTTCTCTAAGAACTGATTTATGGGGTAAATCTTAAAAACGCTGAAACCCTACGCACAGTACTGATTTTAGGAGACTGACTGCACATGATGGTCATTTGCTGAAATCCTTTAGATACAAGGTTTTCAGCAACTTAATGAATGTGCTCTAAGTCTCTTGATAACCACACTGCGCTATCTGGTTCTTCGTTCATCACTGCAACTCTTCATTACTGCTTTAGCTCTACCCATTTTCGCAGATCTATACTGTGGTTCGCAGATCTATACTGTGGGTCATTTCCTTACCCAAATGTTTTACTTTCTCTTAGCTTAATTACACATGAGGAACAGACATCTGATTGAGAGGATGAAAATGTACTCTCGGCAGATATTGAGACGGATGTAGTCACTGCTAATCTAAATTTATAACACTATGGCAAGGTAATTGAGCCGTTGCAGGCCAGAGGGATAACAGTTGTGATTCCACCCAGATGCAACCGTAAAGAGCCGCGTGACAATAACAAGGAGCTGTATAAAGCACAGCATTTAGTTGAGAACTTTTTTACTCATTTC
>CAZAGN010000076.1:0-4996 GCA_964484905.1 uncultured bacterium
CTGGGGCGATTTTTCACACGCTTCAATACTTCAGCCAGTGCCAAAGCAACCCACTTCAAAAACGAACTGTGCGAAGGGATCGGCGTCATGGTGCTGCTGGGGGGGGTGTTAACCGCAAGCACCCTGACTCCCAACGAAGGCAGCCTTCTGGCCGGAGGGATCGTGCTCATGCTGGTTTATGCCATTGGCACGGTATCGGGTGCACACATCAACCCGATGGTATCCTTGGCCTTTGCCCTCAGTGGTCGCTTTTCGCTACGCCAGTGCTTGCGCTATGTCTTTGCCCAAAGTTTCGGCGCGATCGCGATCGAGCTCCTTTTTGGTGTATTTGCCTCGCCCCTTAATCTGGCTCTGCCCGCGCTCTGGTGGCCGGGTTTACCCATTGAGGTCATTCTCACCAGTTGCCTTGTCTCAATTATCCTCCGTCTGGCAACCGCTGATTGCCGCCTCTGCCCCGATGCCCGTCCAGTGGTTGGCGTTGTTATTGGCATTACTGTGGCCGTGTTGGCGCGTTGGGGTAGCCTCTGGGATGTTGGCTTTATGAATCCGCTGCTGCTCATTCCCGCCAGCCTGCTGCACGGTGATCCGCGTGCGTTCATTTTGGTGTTGGTCGCCGATAGTCTGGGGGTGCTGCTGGCTTTGGCGTTCAGCCGCCTGACGCCACCCACCTGAAGTCTGCGTCGGTACCGACCTACACCTGCCGTTACAGACTATGTACAGTTTCAACAGCAGCAAAACCCTTGTGATACCGTGAACCTAGCATTTTTAGGAAAACCCAATGACAGCCGCTTATTTGCAACCCTATATGGTTCTCACTGTGGGCTTGGTGCTGCCTGCCATCTCGATCATCTTTTTGTTTCTCTGGATTGAGCGCGAAGCCGCCTAGAAACCGCACCGATAGTTTTGCGTATATTGACGACATGATTTGTAAATAAATTGCTTGCTCAGTCAATAAACTAATCAGCTTTGGGGAGGTTACTCCCCTTTTTTTGTTAGAGACATACGTACCACCATTAGACGCAAAGGCTCACTTGCCAGTTCGGCAGAGCCATCGCGACGGCAACCAAACCTAGCTTGATGTACTACTCTAAGTAAAGAAGCGTAACGAAGAAGACGGCCGCCTACCCGTGTGGAGCGCAGTCTTTCGTTAGAAATCACGAACAGTTAGGGTACGGCTCATGATGCAGCGACTTTGGTGTCTACTTAGCGTGCTGATGCTGCTGCTGCTGCCACCCGCCTTCGCCGAAAGCACCACCGCAGATGTTCAGGGTCGCCTCGATGCCATTGTCAGTGAAATGGCCTACGTGCGGTTTTGCAAACGCACAACCTGTCGCTATACCGATATTGAGGTGAATCTGATCAGCACCGATGATCCGGATATGCCCTACAAAGCCACCATCGACGCGATTATGGATCGCCCCTCGACCATGGTTGATAAGGCTCATTATTTGCTCGAATTTCAGGGTGATCGCTGGCATCTGATTGGTGGTGAAGAATTATCCGATGTCTCATCCTTTGTCTTTGCCGGCGATGAGTATGAAGTCTTTAGCTCTTACAGTGGCCGGACGCGTATCTCCCATCTCAGCAATGCCGATAGCACGTTGCGGGTTGGCTATCGCGACCTCTATTACCTGATCATGAATGAAGGCGAAGAGCGGGTTTAAGGCGATAGTTTTCGCATACCTTTCTCTCTTTGACAGTGCTTTTGTGCTTGAGCGCCCCAAATGCCCTAAGCACAGATTCATAGGCTGATTTTCATAAGCCGATTCTGCAAATCTTAACGATCGCGATCGCCAGATCCTTTTGGCAAACGTTTTACACTAGCGGCTAATGCGCTGAGATCGCCCGTGGATGCCTGGCAGTCGTACTTTGAAGCCAATAGTCAGGTCAAACAGGCAGCGAGTTTGCCCTGGGAGCGGGGGGCAACGCTGACAGAGGCCGAACGGCTCGCGATCGCGAACTCCATCGCCGAATTTCAACTGGGCGAACAATCCGAAGGCCGCCGTCTGATTGCCCAAGCCGCGCAATATCCTCAGGGCGACTTTACGACTACAATTCGACTCTTTATTGGCGAAGAACACCGCCATGCGGGTCTCCTTGCACGTTATATGAAGCTTGCCGATATCCCTCGCCGTCAACACACACCGCGTGATCATCTGTTTCGGCGCTTTCGTCGCTTTAACCTCGAAACAACGCTGCGCATTTTGATCACTGCTGAGATGATTGCCACTGTCTATTACCCCGCCCTCAGCCGGGCAACAGGCTGCCCCCTTTTGCAGCAACTGGCCCAGCACATCGCCACGGACGAAGTTGCCCATGTCCAGTTTCAAAGTGAAGCCTTGCGCGAACTGTGTGCTTCACACGCGCGCTTGCATCAGCGTCTCAGTCTGCGGCTGCATCGCTGGGTATTTGCGCTGACGCTTTGTGCTGTCTGGCAGGGGCATCGGTCGGTCTTACAACGCAGCGGCCTAGATTGGCGTGGTTGGTGGCAGCAGAATTGGCAAACCTTTAACGCTGTACTGAGTGATCAGCCGCACACCGTTGCCGTGATGCTTTAAACACCACCTTTGCGTAGAAATCCATAGAGTAGGTGTATCGAGTTCAGCACTAGGGCCATGGCTTGGTTTTTGATCATCAAGGATACCAACGGTGAACGCGGCCTAGTCCTCAATAGCGCAACCGCCTACAACCTCGGTCGCACCAGCAGCGCTGATATTTGCCTTGCCAACACGTTTGTTTCGGGTCAACATGCCCGTCTTGAGCCCCTTGCCGATCATTTAGGTTTTCTGCTCATTGATACCCAGAGTCGCAACGGTAGCTACAGCCCTCAAGGCAAGGCCATCAAAACCATGCGCTTGCGCGAGGGTGAGCCCGTTTACCTGGGTAGCCCTCAGACCTCAATCACCCTTACCCGTACAGACGCTCTGCCCGGTCACCGTCTCGTTGCCCTTGTTAATCAAGCCGTACCGATCCCCAAGGTTCAGCCAACCCGTTTGTTCAACCAGCCTGCTCATCAACCTAGTGTTCAACCTGCTGCGTAGGTTCACGCACTGACGTGCTTGTATCAAGCTAATCTCAAGACTAGTAAAATTACTGAGCGTGAACGATAAAGTCTGGGTAGCCTATTAAACATAAGAGATTAGCTACTAGGACTAAATCATGTACGCTTATCGCCTTCGCCAAAGTGCCGGTTTTACGCTCATTGAGTTGCTGGTTGTGATCGTTATTGTCGGTGTTTTGTCGGCGGTTGCAGTACCCACCATGATCAATCAAACCCGCCGTTCGCGCCTTGCCGAAGCCCAAGCTGGTCTGGATGGTTTGCGCACAGTCTCAGAAGTATACCGCTTTGATATGGGCGTGTACCCGGCTGACTATGATGATGTTTCGGTCGTGGGGCCGAATGGCGGTCGCTATATGGATGCGAGCTGGGTTGATACGGCACCCAACTATAACGATCCTCAATGTGTGGCTGGCTGTGGCGACCGTAATGGCATCCTTTGGTCAACCGAATCACTGGGCGACGCTTACGTGAGTGTCAGTGGCAATAATCTCGTTTGCGAAATGGGTTTGGGTGCTGCCGCCGGTACTGAAACTAGTCCGGCGCGGGGTAACTGTAACCTCTTTCAATAAGCGGTATTCGGATCAAGCTGTCAGCCTAACCATGGTTGCCTAACGTCCGTTTAGGCTTTTGGGTATCAAAAGAACACGCTGTTACTGCGGTAGCCACAGTCCACGGGTGGCCTCTGGATGTACACCAATCAGGTTGAGGGTGTTAGCTAGATCGCTCTGGCGCAGCCTGATCAAACACTGTTGGTAGGGATTGTAGCGATAGAAGCGATAGCCTAATGGCTCTAGATAAGCCATCGCCTGATCACCCGTAACCTGAGCCCCATTCATGTTTTCGATAACCAAAATTGGTTTGTGGGCCACTAAGAGTTGGCGAGCGCCCTCCAACACAGCTACTTCCATACCTTCGGTGTCGATTTTGACCAGGTCGGCCGCCTCAAAGTTGAGTGAATCGAGTGTGATTTGCCGAATATCACCCGCCGTTTGACTCACCGCATTCAGTTCACTTGAGGCTTGGCTTTGCAGCGAAACATTGCCCACAGTGGCTCCCACAGCCACAGGGTGCAGGGTCACACTGGCGGTGAGATCGTTGGTCGCGATCGTCTGTTGGATGAGCGACTGACACTTCGCTGTCGGTTCAAAGGCATGAACGTGACCGTGGTTGGCGAGACAGCTCGCGATCGCGAACGTATAGACCCCTACATTGGCCCCGACATCAAGCACCGTCATCCCCGGTTTGACCACCTGCTGAACAAAATCAATCTCAGCCTCAAACCAGCGCCCCTGCGCCACCAGCACCAGCGTGCAAATACTTGCCCAACTGGGTTCCAGACTCAGGCGATAGCCACAGTAGGGCAAACTGACTGCCGCTGCCTGATTCACAATCTGCTGCGCGGCTGTAACCTGGGCGGTTAACTGGGGCACCGCTGCCACCTGTTGCAACCACCAATGGCCTTCCGGCAGCCCTTGCTGCAAGGCCATCACGGCTACCACCAGGGTGTTTTCAGCAATGCTTGCGCCCAACTGCTGCACCAAACGGCTGTAGCGAATCGCCGGTGCATTGAAGACATAACTGCCGTAGACACTCAGCCAATAACACAGCAGTTGTTGCACCGTGAACGTACCGGCAAGCGTCTGAAAAATCGGGTCATAAAGCGGCGCTGGCTCAATCGACTCACTGGGTGCTTGCAGCATCGTCTCAAGCCACTGCTGCGCTCGCTCGACGGCCATTGCTTTGTCATCAAGCGCCAGCCACAGATAAAGTTGGTTTAACTTTGCCGCCGCATCCTTAGGATTCTCTTGGACGCACGCACGCAGCCGCACCAGCTCAACTTCAAGGGCATGCTGTTTCAAGGCAGGCCGAGCCTCCTGGAGTGTTTCCCACAGCGCCAAAAAACCAGCATCTGTCTTATCTGTACCTGCCTTGGCT
>CAZAGN010000076.1:5096-11822 GCA_964484905.1 uncultured bacterium
AGCACCAAATCGACTGCCGCAAGCTGGCCGCGATGCTCTTCGACAGTGTTGGTAATCTCAATAAACCGGAGCCGATCCGCTGCACCCAATGGTTCGGCAACTTGGCGATAGAGAGCCGCAACCTTCGCGGTGTAGCACCACCCCTTCACGATCAGCACAGCATTAGGCACCGCCGCTAAAATCGCCACCTGAGCTCGAATCGAGGCGAGTGAACGTTTACGGCCAACCGCATTTGTCCAAAGCACCACTGCTGTATCCGGAATCTTCAGCCAACTCCGAAACGCTGCCACCTTCAACGGTGCCGCAGCAAAGCCCTGCACGGCCATATACGAACCACACAACAGCGGCTCCTCGTGATACAGCGCCTGCATCGCCTCAGAAATCAGATACGGATCGCCCACCATGCCTTGAATTTCAGGTAGTGCCGGTGAATCGCCCCCTAACCAACTGATTTGATAGGGTGCTGCCTGACAGCGGAGTACCGCCATCCCCTTAGCAGTTTCAATCGAATCCATCCCCACCAAAACATCAAGTTGGTCGGCACGAATGGTTTCAGCAACGGCCTCAATGGGGGCATTCACGAGGTTGTGATAGTGGTCGGGTAGGGTTGCAATCCGCTCGGTCAGATAATCCCCCGTAGCTTCTTTCGCATCGCGATAGATATAACTTTCAAATAAATGTGTGTTCAGGCGTTTGAGTATAGGCTCGCTAAGGATACCAATCGGGTGCACACCCCAAAATTGACTGACAAAACCTAGCCGAATCCGTCGGACTTGGTCAGGCTGTAAAACAGGTGGTTGCCCAATGAGAGCTTGAGATGCCAAGTGGTAGTGCGAGCTTATGATTGTTTGTAGCCAGCGAATCACAGCTAGATCATCTGTTTGGTAATTCAGCATACCGATCAGACGCTGCAAGCTATTACTCAGGGCGGCAGCTGTAGTGTTGAGGCTGGCGGTTGCTTCCGTTAAGGTTGGGTTTTCCCTAAGGTGTTTCTCAATCCCTATTACCGTCTTGAGCTGCGGTAGATAGTGTTCTAGTAAATCCGATTCCCCGCAAGCTTGGCTTAAGTCACAGATTTCAAGTAGGAGCTTGATCGTTAATAATTGACCTGTTACTAGGTTGTTTTCATCTGTTGAAACAGGAATTATTTTGAGAGTAGCGATTAGGGCTTGTGTGAGTCGGCTCAAAGCCGGGTAAGCCCAGTAGCGATGAAAAAAGGTGCTGACCAAGCCCCGCAGACCAATCTGAACACTATCGCGATACGGCAGTGGGATTACCTCAGACCCTGCGAGCACAGACTGGACTAAAAGGGCTGCGTTTTGCTGATCAGGCTCAGTCTGTTGCTGGGCATAGAGTTCGAGGAAATCCAGCAAAACATCGGGGAGGCCGTTGGTGTAGAGATAGCCAAAGGTCAGGAGCGTCAATTTAGGCAGTGTCTGATGCTGTTCGTAATGTGCTCGCAACGCTTCGTAATAGAGCGACAGCCGCAGGACATCCTGAGCTTTGACTGCAACATCAAATAAGTAGGTCAGGTTATCTAGATCTTGCGGATAGATCTCAAAAAAGAGTTCTCGTAGCCGCAATCCCTCGTCGCCCGGCAGCTCACGATAGGCCGCTTGCCAGAGTTGAATGACTTCGGCATAACTGGGGTAGGGTGCAGGGCAGTGTTGCGCCAGGGTTTCGGTGAGTTGGCGGCAGAGGGGCCAGAGTTTGGGGGTTTTGAGCCAGGTTTGGATGATGGTCGCGATCGCGACCTTAGGTTGCGGCGGCACCGGAGTTGCTTGTCCCAGCAACAGTGGCCAAGGCGGCTCCTGCGGCAGCAGAGCAACAAAAGTATCCGGGTCGGTGGTAAAGACAGATACCCAGTCGATGCTCATGGGGGCCACGCCTAAGACTAGGGTTTAGCTTACCCAGCGGTAGCCGCACATCGCTACCGTAACGCTACTCAGGCGGCCTTGTTTTTGCCCGAAATAGATGGCTATGGCTGGCACTATACAGTCGCGATCGTTGACCTGGCTGATCATGGGCGGCCAAAGCAGGACTGATCAAATACAACACAGTCCGCTCAAAGCCCTCCGAGAGACTCGTCAGCCCAGCGAGGTTGCCACAGCGAATAGCCTCATCCGGCCAACCCAGGCGGTAGCACATCGCTACAGGCGTTTCCGGCGGGTAATGCAGCAACAATTGTGCCTGGGCCGTTTTGGCATGGCGGGCACTGAGATAGAGGCACAGCGAGGCTTTGTGTGCTGCCAAACTCGCTAACTGCTCAGCATCTGGCACAGCTACCCGTCCACTGGCGCGGGTGAGGATAATCGTCTGGACAACATTAGGGATTGTCAACTCTGCCTGAAGGGCAGCGGCGGCCGCCTGAAAAGCACTGACCCCTGGCACAATCTCAAAGGGCACCCCTGCGGCTAGCAAGCCCTGGCTAAATTCAAACAGCGCCCCATACAAACAAGGGTCACCATCTTGTAAGCGCACGACCTTCAGACCCGCCCGTGCCTTCTGAATCGCTTCGTCTAATAAAGTTTCCAGAACAAAGCTACGGGTATCGATCGCGACCACATCAGGCCGACAGACACTCAGCATCTGCTCAGGTACCAGCGAACCGGTGTAGAACACCACATCTGCCGCCGCCAAGCAGGCTTGCCCCCGCACCGTAATCAAATCCGGAGCGCCAGGGCCAGCGCCAACAATCATCACGGGTTCCATCTGTTACCCTCATATACACGCAAAAAAGGTGCAGGTTAACCCACACCTTCGCGTCGTTATGCTCAATCCATCAAGACTACAGCAGCTAGCCTCTACGTACTGATTAATCAGCTTAGCGACGTCGAGCGCGACGCCGAGAATCCTTAGCCTTGCGCCGCCGCTTTTCAGAGGGGCTTTCATAATGGCGCTTGCGGCGAATATCCGCGAAAATACCGGCTTTTTGGAGCTTCTTTTTGAACCGGCGTAAGGCCGATTCAATGTATTCGTCTTCACCAACGTTTATTTGAGTCATACCTCAGCTTTGTTGACGGTCAAGACTTTCTAGAATAGCGCATTAGGCTCACCCTTCGCTATCATCTAGCGGAAATCCGGGCGGAAATTCATTCCGCTCGCGAATTTGGGCCAGAACCTCGGGCGCAACGGTAATCCCCAGCTTTTGGCCAATGCTGTCGATAATATCGCCTTTATCAATCAGACCTGCAATCGCCCCCGCCGCCGTCAACACCGGCACCCGCCGCCGTATCTGCAACAACTGGGCTACCTGGGTAATCGGCGCTTGCTCGCTTACCCCCTCCAGCTCTGTCATCGGCGTAACAATACTCAGCACGGTTTGCTCAGCCCATGTCGTACGGTCAATACCCTGCAGCTCAGCGGGCTGCACCATGCCTTTGTAGCGCCCCTCGGCCTCGGCAAAAAATACGGCATCATCATCGCGATTCAGCAAGTAGCGATCGGCAAACTCCCGCAGGCTCAGGGCCGCATCAACAACGCGAAAATTACGCCGCACCACATCCTGGGCCGTCAGTTGCTGCACGACGCCTTGTAATTGGTCGTACTGGGCATAGCGCCGCGCATTCCCCAACAAAAAGAGACCCAACAAACTCAGCCACAGGCCACTAATGACACTCGCCAAGAAAACCAGATAGACCCCCAAGAGCAGCAGAATCCAACCCAGCCCTTGACCAACCCGTGTGGCCCAGAGACTACCCCGCTGCCGATCACCTGTCCATTGCCAGACCAGTGCCTTGAGAATTTGGCCGCCATCAAGAGGAATGCCTGGAATCAGGTTAAATGCCGCAATCAAAACATTAATCCAGGCCATATTGCTGAACCAAATTGCTGCAATCGTCTGGTCTGGCAGCAACCAACGTGCCCCAATCGCGATCCCAAATAGCCCCAAACTGACCAAGGGGCCCGCTACCGCCACCTGCATCAAGGCTTGGGGCTGACTGGGCTCCTTGCCCAGGTTCGCCACACCCCCAAAAATTGAGAGCGTAATTGACTTCAGCGTCAACCCCAGCCGTAAAGCCATCCAGCTATGGGCTAACTCGTGTAGAAATACCGACAGCAGCAGGCCGAAGACATTAGCCAATCCCATCAGTGTCGTCAGCAGCCAGTTACCCCGCGCATCCATCGCTGCCGACACCGTCAGCAACGAAGCGACAAAAAACCATGAAAAATCGAGGTACAGCGGGATACCCAACACTGATCCCATGTGAATGCCGCTGCGCATCAATCTGTCCTAGAGTCCTCCCCATGCTACCAATGATTTTTTCGCAACTTGGAATCAGGACTCTGGGGTTAGCGCTCCGGAGATCGCCCCAACGCCACTCTAGGCATCATCATCGCTGTCATTGTCGCCCTCGACAACACCGACCGTATTTGCCGAAACGGTGGCGCCCGAAGCGAGCTTTTCACGCAATTGGGCTTCGATGGTTTGACAAATTACGGGATTGCTCTTGAGGTAAATAATGGCATTATCGCGACCTTGAGCAATATTGTCGTCGTTGTAGCTAAACCAAGAGCCTTTCTTTTTGATGATGCCGACTTCTTCTGCCAAATCAATAATGCAGCCGAGGCTCGAGATCCCCTCACCAAAAATGACATCAAACTCAGCCCGCCGGAAGGGGGGCGCTACCTTGTTTTTAACGACTTTGACGCGGGCCCGAATACCGTACTCCTCTGTCCCTTTTTTGAGGGTCTGAATACGACGAATATCAAGGCGCACCGACGCATAAAACTTGAGGGCATTACCGCCTGTAGTCGTCTCTTGGGGGCCATAGCCCATGCCGCCAATCTTGGCCCGCAGTTGATTTAAGAAAATGACGATGCAGTTTGCTTTGCCGACATTACCGGCAATTTTGCGTAAGGCTTGGCTCATCAGACGTGCCTGCAAACCCACCTGCATATCACCCATGTCGCCTTCGATTTCGGCCCGAGGCACCAAAGCCGCGACTGAGTCGATCACGATGACATCAACGGCCATCGAGCGCACCAGCTGATCAACAATTTCGAGGGCAACTTCGCCCGTATCTGGTTGCGAAACCAGGAGACTGGCAATATCGACACCCAAGGCATTGGCATAGGTCGGATCAAGGGCGTGTTCGGCATCAACAAAGGCCGCTGTTCCACCCACTTTTTGCACCTCGGCAATCGCGTGCAGGGCCAGGGTTGTCTTCCCAGAGGATTCGGGGCCAAAAATTTCGACAATGCGGCCCCTAGGTAAACCACCACCCAGGGCGAGATCAAGGGTCAGAGCACCGGCTGAGACGGTTTCGACCCGCATTTTGGTGGCCTCGCCCAGCGCCATAATCGAGCCTTGGCCAAAGTTGCGCTCAATCTGTTGCAGAACGGCTTGCAGGGCTTTTTGCTTGGCAGAATCGCCTTCGGGAGCCTCGGTTTTGCTTGAGCGTGCCATGGGAAAGTCCGGGGAGAGCGTCAGCATTCTAACACTGCCATCTGTATGGATGGTCATTGTGGTGTGAGCTGCTTGTGGCGTCAGCATGGCACCAAGCCGTAGTGCTAACTACTTGTCTATGGCGCTAACTACTTGATCACTGTAAAGATCCTTGATCGCTGTAAAGATCGCTGCAAACCATGACCTCTGCGAAGGTACCGCGTGAGTACCTTTGCTAAGGCTGTTCTTCCTAGAGTTGTTCTTCGAGCCTCAGTCTAGCCGTGATCAGTCCAGCCACAACCGGTACGGCCGTGACCACCCACAGTAAGTAACACCCACAGTAAGAAGTAATGCGAGTATTGCGCTCTAGAGACCTGTGGACACACCACGCCAGGCAGAACTCAGATTCAAATTCCCCTAGGGCCTACAATAGGGCTGTGTTACGAAACATTGCATATGTGGCGACGGTTGGCGTTAGGTTTATTACTCATCCTTAGCCTGATCTGGGGGCAGGCTGTTGGGGCGCGTAATCTTGCTCGCAGTCCGCGCCAAGTGGCATCCTGGACGCCCGGTGCTGTCAGTCCGACGGCTATCGCGGCCCATGAGCCACCCGCCGATATCCAAGCTCAGTATCCTTGGCTAGCGGGCCAGGCTACAGTCGAGATGAAATTTACCCACAGCGACCCGTTTATTGTGACCCTTTACGGTGATCACGCCCCGGTTACAGCGGGTAGTTTTCTTGAGCTGGCGGCCGCAGGGCACTACGAAAATATTCCGATTAATGTTGATCGGGGCTTCTTGGTGCGGGTGATTGCGCCCGACTATACCGATCCGATGACAGGTGCTGTGCGCTATCTGCCCGTTGAGGTACAACCCGAAACCTCCGCCACCATCCGCTATGGCTATACCTTCCGCCAAGACTTCCGCGATACAGACATTCCAGTGCTTAAAAACGCCTATCGTGGCTCAGTTGCCCTCGCTCACCCCGAAGGCGATGCCAACCACGGCTCGGCTCAACTGCTCATTTCCTATGGCAATGGTCAACTGATTCCCTTTACGGGTAACGAACTGGATGGCACCTATGCTGTCTTTGGCTACATTGATGCTGATTTCATTAACTATGCCAACCCCAGTGCTGATGTGCTGTCACAAATCGAGCCGGATGATCAGTTGGAATATGTTCGAGTTGTCTCAGGCTTAGAAAACCTCCGTAGACCAGGATCTTTCGCTGGGGAATAAGAGCATATGAGCCAACCAGTAGAGCCGAAAATAAATCGGACTGTCCCTTTGGGCTGAGGCTTTACCCATAGTTCTCGACATGAGCTTCAATACGCTAG
>CAZAGN010000077.1:0-11709 GCA_964484905.1 uncultured bacterium
AAGCATACTGTTGTAAACGCACATTTACTTCTGCTAGTGCGTCACGGCTTCTGCGTTCCGTTATGATTGCATCTACTAATAACTGCAAGAACAGAATGACCAATCCAAAAATAAGTAGGGAACCGAACCAGAACACTCCCAACCGATCCGGTTCAATGTGGAATGGATAAACTTTTCTATTCAACAGACAAAAGGCACAGGTAATAAAGGTCAGGACAGTAATTAGGTTACGATCACGCCCCTCTAACAAAACACAATTGCGACTCACCAGAATAATGAATAGCAATTGAAACAGGGGGATCTGTCCCACTTGTGCCAGCAATAAAATCAAGCCTAATTCTGTGGCAGAATAAAACCATATTTGCCACTTAGAAGTAGGTGATAACCATCCAATCGCGGCAAACAAAATTACTCCTAATTCATTCCAGAGGAGAGCGCCAAAGGGGTAGGAAAGGCGAGACATTGGCATTAATGCTAGAACAATGCCCAGCAAGAGCCATTCCAGCCACAGAAGTAAGGGGAGTGGGAAGGAGCAGGATAGGTGACGTAATCTCATATCTCATAGAATTTTGCAACATTTTATTCCCACTGTAGGGCTTGTATGGCAAATTAATCGGGACTTTGTCCCGATTAATTTGGGACGATGTGCTCTGCTACCAGTGGTTGTGCAACTTCTACCATGGGTGTAATTATTTATTGTGTGGAGTGAACTACAATGTACAAAGGATTGGTGGCAATAGTGTCTAGCGTCCTGGTTATAGCTTCACCAATGGTTGCAACCCTCTCACAGGCCGAACCTGCTTCTTTAACTCAGTTATTTCCTGCCCTCGAAGGGATCCAACTCACTCCAGAGCAACAGGCGCAACTGACAGCGTTGAATAGCCAGACATTGACTCAAATCCAAAGCGTGCTCACCTCTGAGCAACAGAGTCAGTTTAACGTAGCTCTCAGCGAAAACAATGGCATGAAAGATGCCATCTCATCTATCAACTTATCGTTTGCTCAGAGAAGACAACTACGCAACCAGTTGCAAGACACCCGCTCTCAACTCACCCAAATATTGACTCAAGAGCAACAGCGGGAACTGTCTGACAACGAACAGACTCTACAAAATCAAGACGGCTAAGTCAGTCTGATGTTGCTGAATCAACCGATGTATTTAGAACATAGTAGCTTCAGGTTTATTCCAATTCATTATCCTGTTCGGCACTGCCTTAGTTTAGTTGCAGTTCCAGGTAAAAATAGAAGTGACTATTTATGATTTAGCCAAAATAGTCTAAGAACGTACATCTGCATAATTACTGCAACTATTAATACTTTACGTCTACAAAATAACTGCTCACAATACTATGGAAAACTAATGCTGAAACGATTTGAAGAGCTGAGTCGCACCGTTCGCAACCTACATTCTGTCGTAGATCTACTCAAATCAATGGGGCAGAATACTGACAGTGTATTTGATATTGAAGACAACTTTCGGGGCACCAAACAGATTAGCGTCTGTGTTGATCGTGTCAAGGCAATTCCTGAAGCCCGAGCGCTGATGGAAAGCCGTTATCTTGGGCCAATGATCGATCTTGAAGCTATGTCACAATTGTCCCGCGGCACCCTCGGTCATACTTATGCGTCGGTGATGAAGTCACTAGACTACGATCCAAATTTCTTCCGCCAACGCGAGATCAAAACGGATGAAGACTGGTTGACCATGCGTCTTCGCAAAACCCACGATCTTCTCCACCTGGTGACGGGATTTGGGCCTACAGGTGGGGAGTTGGGTGTGCTCTCTATTCAAGCAGTACAAATTGGGTATCCAAGTAGTGTATTCCTCCAAGTTGCCAGTATCGCTATGGCGCTGAAGCAAGCACCGGAAAAACTGCCAGATATTACGCGGCAAGTGGCGAGAGGCATGGGGATGGCGATCCAAATGAAGCCATTGATTGCTCAACGTTGGGAGGACGGTTGGGATAAACCTCTACGTCAGTGGCGCGAGGACTTAAACATTACAAACCCGGTGATTGAGGAACCCTACAGCATGAAAAATCGCTTGCCTAATCTCGATCTAGATTGGTAGATAAGATAGGTGCACCTGTCTACTTCCAAAAGAAGCTATCGGTTGTAAGCTTCGCCAAGGTTAACTGGGCGCGGCTTGCCACTTTTTAGATAATTAGTAATTAGCCCTATCGCTACCTTGATATACTCACAAGACTGTTTTGTTAATCATCAGATTCACCATATATGAGCCTTCACCGGTACGGCCTGGACTCACTATAAAAGCCCAGCCATCAAAGGCGCTCATGACCGCAGCAGAATTTTGGTAAAACAGCCTGCGCCCTAGCCCGCCCCTCAAAATCAGACAGACCCTAGCTAAGGACGCTGCACCAACGTCGAATTGACACGGCCATTTTTGCTCGCTCCATACATTCGCACATACTCACCTTTGTGATCTTGCAAGCATTGAGATAACGCCTCAGCCGCCGCCTGAGCATTAGCCGCCGTGATCAGCCGACAGCTTTGCCACGAACCCGAGCGATACCGACGTGGGTCAGCATACTCAATGCCAATCGAGTGCCCTTGGTCAACCAGGCTCTGCACCTGTTGGGCAATCTCGGGGGCCAGCCCCGATGGCTTGGCGCTAGGTGGCGGCGACACTGGTGTGGCTGGCATCGATGGTGCTGTGGTTGGCACAGGCGCTGCCGCTTGAGGCAAACCCGCAAAGGTATAACTCTGTCCCAGGCGCATCTCTTGCAACCGCCGCTGCTCCAGCTCCATAAATTGCCCCTGCTCAATCAGGTGCTCAAAGCTAAAGTCAGGCTTAGAAAATTGGGGCGGCGTTTTACTGTTAACGATGGCCGCCGAAAGCTTGCCATAGCCGACCTTTTCGATAAACAACGCCACCTGCTCATCATAAAGGCGGGCCCTCAAGGCACCAAAGAAGTCAACCGATTGTTCACTAAAGCGATCAACAAGCTGAGTGATGGCGCTATCTGCCAGGCTATCAGCCGCAAAAATCCCTTTAACAATACCAAGCTTCTCGTCGCGGGTGGGCTCCCAATAAAACTTCTCCATGCGCCCATCCCGAACCAGCGGTGCATAGAGGGTAGCAAAGTCGTTGCCCGTCACAATAATCGGAATCCGTTGCAGCGGCGTACTGTCATAGCTACCCGGTAGCTGAACATTGGTCGGGTTATCAGCAATGTGCATCAAAGTAGCATTCACAAGCTGCGTATTGACGGTGTACTGGGTGCCTTGATCAACCCGGCCAGCGCCCGCATCCAGATCATCAATTGTCAAAATAGCCATCTTGCCGCGCACCCGCACCATCTCAGCGGCCTCACGGTAGCGCAACCGCAACATGCGTGCCGGATCACCGGCATCGGGACTTTCAAGCTCCCCCGATGATACCCGTACCACTTCGAGCCCCATGGCTTCGTAGGCAAGGCGGCACTGAAAGGTTTTCCCCTCACCCTTACGTCCATGGACGCCCAAGATCAGCGGTACATTCACATCGGGCAAATCAAGATAATTTTTGGTGATGTGAACCGCAAGCTTGCGTGCAAAACGAGGCGCAAGATAAAAAGCCATGGCTACCCAAACTGTATCGCCGAGACCCTATTATCTCACCTCAAGGCCCGCTCCGGGTGTGGCTACCGTGCTTCAGCCTGATTGATGTTCCTGATAGCGCTGATAAGGGCTGTTATGTGGCGGCCAACCAACTGGCCAAACTGGTCTCGGGCTGAGTTTCCTCGGTCACAATCTCAAGAATCCGGTTTTTGGCCGCCGGCAATAGCAAAGCATCTGCACAGACTTCAGCCACCCGATCGCGAGGAATACTGCCCTCAAACAAGCTATCAGCACCCTTAACCACCAAGCCACCCGGTTTACTGTTACTGAGCAAGCCACCCGGACGAACAATCGTGTAGGTTAGACCGCTACTAATCAGAGCCGCCTCAGCTTGCTTTTTCCAAAAGAGGATTAAGTAGAAGAGGTTAAGTGGATGAAAGAAGCGCGACACGCAAAGCGACGACACCAGAATAAATTGTTTAGTTCCGGCAGCCTTGGCTGCCTTAATCAGGTTGAGGGTGCCCAGATAATCCACTTGGAGGGGGCCAATCGGATTAAGGCTGGGCCGTGCCCCTGTGGCACAAATTAGCGCCTCACAGTCTTGGAGCGCCGTTGTCAGGCTTGAGACGGCATCGGTTGCCAGCAAATCAACCGACACATAATCCAGATCAGCCGGCAGGATAGTCTTAGCTTTCTCAACATCGCGCACAGCCGCCGTGACCGTCACGCCCCGTGCTTGGAGCGTTGTCACAACACGTCGTCCTGTTTCGCCTGTGGCACCAATCACTAAAACCCGCATGTATTTCCTTTGACTCCCTACTCTGCATTCTAGCGAGGGCTTTGGCTTGCTTTAGTAGCTTGAGAAGGTCGCGCTAGGCATTGTTCAGCGAAAATTCCTGGAGATCAAGGGGGCGTGTTTGCTGCAGACAGCGCAGACTGATACCCTTCGTGCCCCACTCGCCCTCAATTACCAACAGGTACTGACCCTCTTCGAGACGTTGGCGTACCGAGGGCCGACGATTGGTTGTCAGACCCACACCACCACCCACAAAAAAAGCCCCCATGGCAGCCGAGCCCATCCCCAAAAAGCCCCCAATCACCGGATCCACCAGGGGCGAAATCATGCCAATGCGTGTAATCAGGTTAAAGGCTGTCCCCGCGACAAAACCAAAGGGCAACAACCACAGCAGCAACATCCGGATTTGCTTCCAGGCCGCAACATCTTTATCCCAGAGGGCGACATCATCGAGGCCGTCGTACCCCCGCCCCACCAGGCGCACAACATCAAGCGGAATACCCGCTTTTTCGGCAGCTACATAAGCGCCCTCAGCCGCAATCTGATCGCGATAGGTAGCAACAAGGTAATCCACAGCAACAGCCAGTCGACAGGGCACCTGTATTATCCTGCGACTTCCGGTGCTTGATTACCCCACCCACTCGGGCCCTAAAACTCCGACCAGGTCGCGGGGTCATTGCACGCCGCCGAGTTGATGTAGTCCCGCTCAAGGACAACCGCATAGCTCTCGCCGGCACACTCACCGACAATGCTGCCCCAATACTGCCCATCCTCAGGTTGCTGCAAGCGAGCCGGAATGTCGCTGTTGTGGCGATTAAGACAAACCCGCATTGCCGAGGCCATCACCTCCTCACAGCGCTCGGCTGTGACCTCAAAACAGCGCCGAAAAGGGGTTTCACTCTGGCAGACCACGGTAGGCATGATAGTCTGCATGCCATCGATCCACTCGGTCTTGGCAATCGTTTGGGCCTTGAGGGGCAGGCCAAGCCAGAAACTTAACAGTAGGAGCATGATGGTAAGGCATCAGGACTGCTATCTAGTCTAGAGTGCATCAGGTTCTGGGGAGACTCGGCACCCATGCGATACTGAGGGGCGTCGGAGAACTTGAGCTATGGCAACCTTTGACTGCGCAATTATCGGTGCGGGCCCTGCGGGTGGCGCTGCTGCCTACCATTTGGCGAAAGCAGGGCGCTCGGTGGTCGTGCTCGAAAAAGAAACCCTGCCGCGCTACAAACCCTGTGGCGGTGGTGTCTCGCCGGTTGTGGCCCAGTGGTTCGATTTCGACTTTAGCCCCGCTATCTCCCTCAAAATTAGCCGTATCAGCTATACCTTTAACAAAAGCGAACCCGTCGCCGTCGATATTGACAGCGATCCGATTTGGATGGTGCGCCGCGATATTTTCGATCACTTCTTGATTCAGCAGGCCGTAGCCCAAGGAGCAAGTCTCCAAGCCGGTTGCGCGGTATCCGGGCTGAGCTGGCACAGTGATCACTGGCAGATTGAGACCGATCGCGAGCCTGTTACCGCCACTTATGTGATTGCGGCTGATGGGGCTAAGGGCAAGGCGGCGCGTTGGTTGGGTTTTCGCGATCGTAAAAGTCGCCCCGGCGGTGCCATCGAAGCCGAAGCCGGTCGGGCACTCGATGATCCGGCGGCCCAAGCAGCCCATTTTGAATTTGGCCTTGTCAAAAATGGCTATATCTGGAACTTCCCCAAAGCCGACGGCTACTCCATTGGTATCGGCACCTTTCGCGGCGGCGACCGCCAACCCCTCCAAGATATTGCCAGCGACTACGCCGAGCTCTTTGGCGTCAACTTTGCCAGCGTCCGTAAATACGGCCATCCCCTATGCCTTTGGGATGGCGACCAAGACCTCCACACCCAAAATGCCCTGCTCGCTGGCGAAGCCGCCTGTGTGGTTGATCCCTTCACTGCCGAAGGCATCCGGCCTGCTATCTTCAGCGGCATTGAGGCAGCCCGAGCCATTGATCAAGCCCTCGGTGGGGCAGCCGATGCCCTAGCTGGCTACAGCCACACCATACAGCACGAATGGGGCAGCGATATGGTCTGGGCTCAGCGTCTGGCCGGTGTCTTCTACCGCTTTCCCAGGGCTGCCTACAACTGGGGCATCAAAACTCCCTCTGCTACCCGGACCATGGCACGTATCCTCAGCGGCGAGTTACGCTATCGCGAGGTTGCTGGCAAAGCAATCCAAAAACTTAGTCGCAGTCTTTTACCGGGCAGCTAGCTCAGATGCTGAACCTCACCAACATTGCCTATCACCCCCTCGGCACGCCGCAGCCAATCCTGCGGGATATTTGCCTCGAATTGCCCCCGCAGCAACTGGGCGTGATTATTGGCAGCAGTGGCGCGGGCAAAAGTACCCTCCTCGAAATTCTCTCCGGTTTGGCTAAGCCGACCAGGGGCCAAGTTGCTTGGCAAAACCAACCCCTGACGGCCCAGAACCTTCGTCGTCTGGCGGGGCTGGTGTTTCAGTTTCCCGAGCGGCATTTTTGTGGCTTTAGTGTCAGCGAAGAGCTACGCCTGGGCCATCCCGATCTTGCGCCTGATGCCCTCGAAAAAACCCTCGACCAAGTTGGGCTGGGTGCTGTGCCCTGGGAACGCTCACCCCACGAGCTGAGTGGGGGTCAGCAACGCCGTCTGGCCTTGGCCGTGCAGCTCATTCGTAGCCCCTATCTTTTGTTGTTGGATGAACCTACTGCTGGCCTCGATTGGTCTGTGCAGCAACAGGTCGTAGAATTGCTAGGGCAGCTCAAGCAGTCGTGGAGCATTCTCGTCGTCAGCCACAACCTCGAAAGTTGGCGCAGTGTCGCAGACTGCATTTGGCGACTCGATCGCGGCCAGCTCACCCCGTTTACAGAGTAGCTATACCAAGTGGCTGTTTTGCAGCAGCACCTAATGTTTTAGTCTTACTAAATCTCCTCAACCCAAATACCCATGACTACCCTCCTCTACGAAGGCAAAGCCAAGCGCCTCTACAGCACCGATCGCGAGGGGGTTTTGCGCAGTGAATTCAAAGACGACGCCACCGCCTTCAATGCCCAGAAAAAAGGCCAAATTGCCCACAAAGGCGAAGTTAACTGCACCGTCGCCAGCCTCATTTTCCGGTATCTGATGCAGCGGGGCGTGGCGACCCACTTTATCGCGCAAACCAGCGCCACCGAAATGCTGGTAAAGGCCGTAACGATTCTGCCCATCGAAGTCATTGTGCGGAACCGCGCCGCTGGTACCCTCTGCAAACGCCTCGGCATCGAGCGGGGCCAAGCGATTACGCCACCCCTCGTTGAGTTCTTCTATAAAAATGACGATCTGGGTGATCCGCTCATCACCACCGATCACATTGCCCTGCTCAAGCTCGCAACCCCGGCCCAAGTCGAGACCCTGCGCCAACAGGCCCTGACCATTAACGGCCATCTGCAAACGCTGTATGCCCAAGCGGGGCTGGAGCTGATCGACTTCAAGCTCGAATTTGGCACCCTCGCCGATGGCAGCATTATCCTCGCCGACGAAATTAGCCCCGACACCTGCCGCCTTTGGGACAGCACCGATCAGCGGGTTCTTGATAAGGATCTCTTTCGCTTTGACTTAGGCGATCCGGTTGCGGGCTATCAAGAAGTGTTGCAGCGCTTACAAGCTGTTGCCTAGCGCATTCTATTACCTAGCGCATTTAAGGATTGGGCCTTAGCGACTTAATAGGTGCCTAATTCATTCACCTGATTGGCTTGTTTGACCCAATCACAACGAAATCGGCAAACCGAGACCAGTAAACCGAAACAGCCCGAGCTGCTGTGCAAACGATTGTGCTTGCTATAGTGGGCTAAATTCTTGTCCGAATGCCTGCGCCCTTGAACCCTGAATGGCCTGGCCTGGATATCGGTATCTTGACAAGGTGACACGTTTTCTAAGTTACCAAATAAAGCAAACTTAACCTCTGTTTAGTCTCGTCTTAACCTTTTATTTCCCGAGTCTTAAGCGAATTGTCCTTCTTATAAAATTTTTGAATGAAACCGCATTTTTGTGTGCGAAAGTGGGAACAAACGTTCGCCAAGAGCGTTCAATGTGATCAATGCTTACGGAACAACTAGGTTCTGAAGCAGCGAAAACCTAACAAGGTGAGTTTTTCTATGTCTATGCGTCAAATTTTGACATCGTTAGCTGTTGCTGGCGCAACTCTAACAGCCATGCCTGCCATGGCCCAAGTTCAGCTCAGTGGTGCCGGTGCAACCTTCGCCGCCCCACTGCTCCAGCGTTGGTTCCAAGCCTACAACGCTGAAGTCGATTCAAACGTCCAAGTGTCCTACCAATCTATTGGTAGCGGTGCCGGTCTCGAACAGGTAATCAACGGCACGGTTGACTTCGGCGCGTCCGAAGCACCCTTCCAAGGTGATCGTCTTGAGAACTTCCGCTCGACCTATGGCTACGAGCCGTTGCAAGTGCCAATGATGGGTGGTTACCTCTCGTTCTCTTACAACCTGCCTGGTATTGATGACCTCGAGCTGCGCCTCGACCGTGAAGCCTACTGTGGCATCGTCAATGGCGAAATCACCGAATGGCAAGATGATGCCATTGTTGCCCTCAACCCTGACCTCGAAATTCCTGATCTGCCGGTGACCTGGGTTCACCGTTCTGACGGTAGTGGTACAACCTTTGTGTTTGTTAACCACATCGACACCGCCTGCCCCAACTGGGAAGGTGGCGTGGGTACCTCGGTCGATTGGCCCGTGGGTATTGGCGGCCAAGGTAACGAAGGCGTTGCCGCAACCATCCAGCAAGAGCCCGGTGGTATTGGCTACCTCTCCTACGCTTATGCGTTCTTGAACGACATTGATTCGGCCCTGATCCAAAACAAGGCCGGCGAATATGTGGCACCAACGACTGAGGCTGCCCAAGCTGCACTGCTGACCGCTGAGATCCCTGAAGATTTCGCACTGTTGGTACCCGATCCTGAAGGTGCTGATGCGTATCCGATTGTCGGTCTGGCTTGGGTCATGCTTTACCGCAACTACGCCGATGCAGCCAAGTGGGAAGAACTCCGCAAGGTTGTCGAGTGGGCGCTGACCTCTGAGCGTGGTATCGAGCTTGCTGAAGAGCTCGTGTATCTGCCGATTCCGGCACCGATTGCGGAACGGATTTCAGCAGAACTGGATACGGTAACCACAAACTAGACAGAATCTTATAGACTCTAGCTATCTTGGAGAGCAATTATGGTGTCTGATAACACCTCTGTAGATCTAAAAAAGAGAAACACCTCCGAACGCGTCGTTGATACAGCCTTCTTTTGGCTGACCTGGGCGCTGGCCGTTGGCGTAGCCACAGTCCTAGCTTGGGTGGTTGCCCAAACTGCAATTGCTGCTTTGCCTTCGATTAGCAAGTTCGGCCTTGGGTTCATCACGACGGGCAACTGGAATCCAGTGACCGACGAATATGGTGTGTTACCTCAGATTTACGGAACAATCATCACGTCCATCATTGCTCTCCTTTTTGCTGTGCCTGTCGGCGTGGGTGCAGCAATCTTCCTCAGTGAAGATTTTTTGCCCTCAAGTATTACCGAACCTATCGTGTGGCTCGTCGAGCTGATTGTGGCCATTCCTAGTGTGGTGCTGGGTTTGTGGGGTATTTTTACCCTAGTGCCCGCCGCTCGGCCCTTCTTTACCTGGTTGTGGAGCACCTTTGGCTGGATTCCCTTTTTCGGCGGTGATCGCCCGCGTGGCAACCACATTTTTATCGTCGGGCTTGTGATTGCAGTCATGGTCGTGCCGATTGTCATTACCATTTCCCGCTCCACTTTCAAGCAACTGCCGCCCAACCTACGCCAAGGCTCGTTAGCGATGGGTGCCACCCGCTGGGAAACAATCTTGTTTGTCTTGTTGCCCGCTGGTCTATCCGGTGTAGTCAGCTCTTCCATGTTGGCTCTCGGTCGGGCCATGGGCGAAACCATGGTGGCGGCGATGCTCTCGGGCAATGCCAACCGCATTAATGTTTCCTGGCTCCAGCCAGGCTCAACGATTACGGGTCTCATCGCCTCCAAGTTTGGCGAGGCGGGCCGCGAGCAAATTTCTTCCCTCATGTATGCGGGTCTGATCTTGATGGTGATCACCCTAGTCATCAACATCATTGCCCAATCCATCATCGAAAAATTTCAGAATGTGGAGCGCTAGGCCATGTCAGAGTTAAATCTCACCAACAAGGCGACCGCTTGGTACCGACGCTTCGGTGGCGTTGGCCTCACGGGTCTCAGCGGTGGCTTCACACTGTTGGTCTTGCTGCCCCTGGGTTGGGTCATGCTGGATGTCTTTATGACTGGCCTCAAGCAACTCAAGTTCCCCGATACCTTTACGCAATTGCCCCCAGCACCCGGTTTGTCAGGCGGCGGCCTTGGTAATGCGATTGTCGGTACAATCCTGACCTTGGGCTTGGGCGCAATTATTGCGGTGCCCTTTGGCATTCTGGCGGCGGTCTGGTTATCTGAGTATGGTCGTGGCTCCAAACTTGCCTACTGGGTTCGCTTTTCCGCCAATGTGTTGACAGGGGTTCCCGCAATTCTCTGTGGCCTCTTTGCCTACTCGATTGTCGTTGTACCCATGGGCAATTTTTCTGGCCTTTCGGCGGGCGTTGCCTTGGCGGTATTGATGCTGCCCATTGTCACCCGCTCGGTTGAAGAAGCCCTAACATTGGTACCGATCGAAACCCGTTACGGCGCCCTCGGGGTGGGTTCGACCTACACCCAGATGATTTTGTTTGTTGTTTTGCCTGCGGCAGCCCCCGGTATTGTTACGGGTGTCGTTATTGCCCTCGCCCGCACAGCCAGTGAAGCAGCGCCGCTGTTGTTCACAGCCCTGAATAACAATTTCTGGAGCTGGGATATCACGGGGCCGCTTGCGACGTTGCCTGTGGTTATTTACTTTTTTGCGATCATTCCCTACAAGGCGCAGCAAGAAATGGCTTGGGCGGCCGCCGTGGTGCTGCTGGTCATGGTTTTGATTTTCAGCATCATTGCTCGTCTCTTGTCGATGCGCTCTGGCAACATGAGCCAACAGTAAGGGTTTACCTATTGCATCGTTCGTTGTGAGTTTAAGGTTATGACTGCTTCTCTCGGTTTACCGCCCGTTGTGGGCAGTGGTGGCGGGGGTGGCAGTCTACCTGTCTTTGTGGTCGAAAATCTTTCGGTGTTTTACGGCCCCTACCAGGCGCTTGCTGATGTTTCGATGACAATTCGCGATCGGCGCATTACGGCCCTCATTGGCGCCTCGGGTTGCGGCAAAAGTACGCTGCTGCGGGCGCTCAATCGTATGAACGACATTATCCCCAAGGCCAAAACATCGGGCCAAATT
>CAZAGN010000078.1:0-9682 GCA_964484905.1 uncultured bacterium
TAGCGTAAGCGCCTGCCCTAGAATGAAGCCTGGACTCTTATCTGGCACAGCTCTATGGCGACCTTTTTGCTAGCGGCTCAAATTTGCTCGATCTCTGTGGGCGTGCTGCTGCTGCTGACGATTATTCAGTGGGTGCGTCAAACTGAGTGGCGCTTTGCCTTTGTGGGCTATACGGCCTTTACGGCGGTGCTGGCTGTTGGTTTGTGGGCGCTGAGCTGGGGGCCCATTATCCGCACGACCGTCCCGGGTGCTGCTCGTTACACGGTGGTGTTCGATCGCGGCACAACCGATGTTGTGATTGCGGTTGCACCCGATGTTGAGCCTGAAGCGCTCGCCCTGGGCTTGCAGCAGGCCGCCAGCAACCTCTATTCGTCGGGGCGCTATTCTCAAGATCGCGGTGCCATCATGACGGTGCGGGCGCGTACCATTATTCATCCTGAACCTGGCATTTCCGAAGTGTTGCAGCTCGGTCAGGTCCAACGAACGCTGATGCAGCGGGATGACCCCGATATGCAGATTGAGATCGATGAAGTCGCGATCGCGAAAGCCCAGGCAATGCAATTCTAGAGGGCGTGGTGCTTAGGTGGATGCGGTGATTGGGCTACGGTGGCGAGGCATAACTCTGAGTGTCGTGCTGGCGCTGGCGCTGGCGTGGCTGAGCTGGTTGGTGTGGCCGCAGCAGTCTGTGGGTCTGATCGGCGGTGCGATCGCGACTGGGGCGGCGGGTTTGGTGAGTGTGCCCCTGTTGCGCTGGCTCAAAACCGGCCAAGTCATGCGTCCCGAAGGCCCCCAAAATCACCTCAGCAAAGCTGGTACGCCGACCATGGGCGGCATTTACTTCATTCCGGTTGGCTTGGCGGTTGCGGCTTGGTTGCAACCCACCCCCTCGGTACTGGCTGTGGTTGCAGTAACGCTGGCCTATGGCTTTGTCGGCTGGTTGGATGACTGGCAGGTGATCCGCAAACAGTCGAATGCAGGCATCACCCCTCGCCAAAAGTTACTGGGCCAAATCGCGATCGCGATCGGCGCTTGTCTCTGGATGCACAGCTCGATGAGCACCACCGTGGCATTGCCCTGGTTGCCTGACCTGAGTCTGGGCTGGCTGTTTTGGCCGCTCGCTTTATTTGTCCTTGTCGGTACGTCTAATGCCGTCAACCTCACCGATGGCCTTGATGGTCTCGCGGGTGGCACCAGTGCCATTGTTTTCGTTGGCTTGGCCGGTGTGATTGCCGCCGCGCAGCCTGATTTGGCCGGTCTGTGTCTGGTCTTGGCGGGGGCCTGTCTGGGCTTTTTGGCGCACAACCGCTTTCCGGCACGGGTGTTTATGGGCGATACCGGCTCGCTGGCCTTGGGTGGCGCCCTGGGGATGATCAGCCTCCTCAGCAACTCCCTCTGGGCGCTGGCACTGCTGGGCGGTGTCTATGTCCTGGAATCGCTCTCGGTCTTGCTGCAAGTCAGCTATTTTAAATACACCAAAAAGAAGACCGGTACTGGCCAGCGACTGTTGCGGATGTCGCCCTTGCATCACCATCTTGAACTCGGCGGCTGGCACGAAACAACGGTTGTCTTGGTGCTGTACCTGGCGGCTTTGGGGTTTGTTGCGCTCGGCTGGTGGTTGCAAACGCTACTTTAGAAACATATTAGAAATGTAAGGGCGTTGCCTGAGGGCGCTGGCGTAATGAGGAGAACTGATGCTCAAACCGACCGCCCTTAGCCTCATCCGCGTCTATCAAAAGGGCATTTCGCCGCTGTTGCCGCCCAGTTGTCGCTTTTACCCCACCTGCTCTAGCTATACCTATGTCGCGATCGAGCGGTTTGGCCTGCTTAAAGGGGGCTATCTTGGCCTCAAACGCATTTGTCGCTGCCACCCCTGGCACCCCGGCGGCTACGACCCCGTGCCCGATCAGCCCGACTAACGATAGCGCGACTCTAACCAGATCACCACGTCGCGATCGCGATCAAAGTAATGCACCGCATCGCCCTCAGATATCTGCCACTGCCACCGCCCTTCAAAGCGTACCCGTCGCACCTGCGGGTCGGGCTGTACAGTCAGCTTTTGCAGCAGCGACTCTAGCCACTGCCAACGCAGCGAGGGTTGTCTTGTAATCAAACTGCTATTTACTAGTGATTGCTTCATTGCTTACCTGCCCTGTATCGATTCGTTTGGGGTCTGTAAGTTCACTCTAGACAGCCCCACCCATGGCCACCACAGTCACCCCTCATCACATCCATGAAATTTATTCATGACCACGCGGCAGCAGATTTGCCAGACTACACCCAGGGAGGTGGAGTGCTATGGCGATCAAACTGGCTCAACTACGAATGCTGCTCGCCGTCGCTGAGGCCGAGGGCTTTGGTGAAGCCGGTTTACGCTTGGGTGTATCTCAATCGGCCATCAGTCATGCGATCGCGACCCTAGAGGCCGAGCTGGGTGTCGTTCTGCTTAACCGAGGTCGCCACGGTGCCCAACTCACGCCGGTCGGTGAGCGCATCGTCCGCCATAGCCAAACGATCCTCGCGGCCCTAAACGACATCGAACAGGAAGCAAGCCGCAGCCGTGGTCTCAAGGGCGGCGATTTACGAATTGGCACCTTTCGCAGCTTTGCCACCCACGTTTTGCCCGAGACCCTGGCTCATTTTCAGCAGCACTATCCTAACGTGAACATTGTCATCAAAGAGTACAGCGGTGACAGTAGCACCCTTCAATCACTCCTTCAGGGCACTATTGACGTTGGCTTCATATACTCACTCCTTCCCGACGAGCTTGAAGGCTGGGAGGTAGCCCGGGATGAGTATCAAGTCCTTTTCCCGCCCAATATCGTCGTTCCCGAGCAACTCGAATGGGAATTTTTGCAACAATTTCCAATGATTGTCACTCAGCAGAGCGATACTTGCTTTGATCTCATTCAGCAACACTTTAATCAGTTACAAAAACGTCTACGCACCGACTACAAAATCCAAGAAGATTCAACCATTGTTGGTATGGTCTTGCGGGGCTTGGGTATCGCTGTGATGGCTCAACTGGCCGCTGCCCCCCTCCCCCCAACAATCCAAACCCGTTCGTTGCCTGTTCCTCTCGAGCGCATTATTCGCGTCGCGGTCCTCCGCGAAGGTCTGCACTCACCGGCTCTCTATGCCTTTCTTGAGTTACTTAGGCAAACGCCGACGGCAGTGCTTGCGTCCTAGCCCATTTCTGTTTTCAGGCCCTGTGTACGGGCTATGTGGCATTGAGCGCTGTATGTACGCAGATAGAGAATCAAGTCGTGTGGATCACAGCCATGGATTCAACAACGACGGCAAAACTGACTAAATCTTTGAGTGGCTGCCACATCACGAATTGTAGGTATATCTAGGCAACAGGGCCGCGCTTTCGATACGGTGTGAGCGAGTATGTACTAGGAAACGGCTATGGGCTTTTTAGGTCGAATTTTCGGACAGCGTGCCGAAGCTCAAGCAGCTGAAACACCTGCAATTGATGTTAACCAAGCCGCCGCCAGCCAGGCGATTCCAGCGGCCAAGGTTGGGCTTGATGGCCAGTTTGACGAAAGTGGTTTGGCCAAGCGAGTCGCCAAAGCCCTTGATGATGCCGATATTTCAGACAGTGTTGGCCTGTGGGTCGCACAGCGGGGCAGTACTGTGGTGCTGAAATATAATCCTGATGCCGAGCCGGTGCTGGCTCAGGCTCAAGCAGTAGCCTTGACTGTGACTGGCGCAACAGCCGTCGAGGTCGTTCCCAATACTTAAGTCCCTGACTATAGTTCCTGACTATTTCACCTAGATATTTCACTATCTCACTAAATCCCCAGTTCAAATCCCTGCTTCGAGCTCCTGGAGAACCGGCACAAGGTTATCAAGGTTATTTCTGAGTGTGCAACAGTAATACACAGTGCTTTGAGTCCTGTTGTCATGCGCATCGAAACCGACTCCATGGGCGATCGCGAGCTGAGCGATGCCGCCTACTATGGCATTCAAACCCTGCGGGCCCGCGAAAACTTCCCCATTAGTGGCCTCAAGCCCCTGCCGGTGTATGTCGATGCCTGCGTGCTGATCAAAAAAGCGGCAGCCCACGTGAACGGAGCCCTGGGGTGTATTACCCAGGAACAAGCCGGGGCAATTGTTGCGGCGGCGGATGAAGTCTTGGCCGGTCAATGGCGCGATCAATTTATTGTCGATGTCTATCAAGCCGGTGCTGGCACCTCCCACCACATGAATATTAACGAGGTGCTGGCCAACCGTGCCCTTGAGCTTTTGGGCGATCACAAAGGGAACTACAAGCGCCTCAGCCCTAACGATCACGTCAACTATGGCCAATCGACCAACGATGTCATTCCCACAGCGATCCGGATTGCCGCCCTCCAGAGCCTCAGTCGTGATCTCTTGCCTGTTTTGCACGGCCTCGAAGCCGCTTGGCTCACCCAAGCCGACCGCTGGGCCGATGTCATCAAATCAGGCCGTACCCACCTCCAAGATGCTGTACCCGTGCGCCTGGGCGAGAGTTTCCGCGCCTTTGCAATCATCATCCGAGGTCATCGCCGCCGCCTCGAACACGCCATGCCGGATCTCTGTGAATTGGGTCTTGGTGGCAGTGCCGCCGGTACGGGTCTCAATACCCATCCCGAGTACTGTCAGCGTGTCGCCGCCGCCCTTGCAGAATTAACAAGCCTGCCGCTCGTGAGCGCACCGCACCTCATGGCGGCGATGCAAAGCATGAGCCCCTTTGTCCATCTTTCAGGTTGTTTGCGCAACCTTGCCCAAGACTGCCTCAAAATGGCCAACGACCTCCGCCTCATGGACTCTGGCCCCAAAACGGGCTTCAAAGAAATTCAGTTACCGCCCGTACAGCCCGGTTCGTCGATTATGCCGGGCAAATATAACCCCGTGCTTGCCGAAATGCTCAATATGGTTTGTTTTCAGGTCATTGGCCTCGACACCACGATTACCTGTGCTGCCCAAGCGGGCCAGTTCGAGCTCAATGTGATGATGCCCCTGATTGCCTACGATCTGCTCCATAGCTTGCACATTCTCAGTAACGGCTTGCAAACCTTCACCGAGCGCTGTGTAGCTGGGATCACGGTCGATCGCGATCGGTGTTTGGCCTATGCCGAAGGCAGTTTGGCTTTGGTGACCGCCCTCAATACGCAGATTGGCTATCTCGAAGCCGCTGCCGTTGCTAAAGAATCCCTGGCCACCGGCAAATCCCTGCGCGAGATTGTCCTTGCCAAGGGGTTGATGAATGAGGCCGAGCTGGCGGCGGTGCTGGATCTGGAGGCCATGAGTGTGCTGCGTGGCAGTGCGTCCCCCAACCCCTAGAAGCCCTGCCTAAAGCCCCAATCAAGAGCCGTGTGTCTGGTACTCTATCTAAATGTCTGCGTAACGATTTGCTATGGCCGAGACCCTCTTTTTTAACGCCCTGCGCGAAGCTATCGACGAAGAAATGGCTCGCGATCCGAATGTCTTTGTGCTGGGTGAGGATGTCGGTCACTACGGCGGCTCGTACAAAGTCACCAAAGATCTTTACCTCAAGTACGGCGAAACCCGCCTGCTAGACACACCCATTGCCGAAAACAGCTTTACCGGCATGGCGATTGGCGCGGCAATGACCGGGTTGCGCCCGATCATCGAAGGCATGAACATGGGCTTTCTGCTCTTGGCCTTCAACCAAATTTCCAACAATGCCGGGATGCTGCGCTACACCTCCGGCGGTAACTTCAAAATTCCGATTGTGATCCGGGGGCCGGGTGGTGTCGGTCGCCAACTGGGTGCTGAACACTCCCAGCGCCTTGAGTCGTACTTCCAGGCTGTACCTGGCCTCAAGATTATTGCCTGCTCAACGCCCTACAACGCCAAGGGGTTGCTGAAGTCAGCCATTCGTGACGATAATCCAGTCCTCTTTTTCGAGCATGTCTTGCTCTACAACCTTAAAGAAGACCTGCCCAACGAAGAGTATTACCTGCCTCTTGATAAGGCCGAGCTAGTTCGTCCCGGCCAGGATGTCACGATCCTCACCTACTCGCGGATGCGCTACCACGTTATGAAAGCGGTTGAGAGCCTGGTAGAGCAAGAGATTGACCCTGAGGTGATCGATTTGATCTCCCTGAAGCCCCTCGATATGGAAACGATTGCCGCCTCGGTACGTAAAACCCACCGCGTGGTCATTGTCGAAGAAGGGATGCGCACGGGCAGTATCGGTGCCGAACTCACAGCCCGCATCAACGACGAGCTGTTTGATGAGCTGGATGGCCCGGTGCTGCGTTTGGCTTCGCAAGATATTCCGACACCTTATAACGGCAGCCTTGAAGCCGCCACCATTGTCCAGCCCGCTGATATTGTTGCTGCCATCTCCGAGCTGCTGCTGCAAGCGGTCTAGCCACTGCGCACTGTGGGTATCTTGGGTAATCTAACTCTAGGTATAAAGACTTAGTTGGCGAACTTTACGCATTATTGTGAAGTTTTGCGAGATAGTAATGCCAGGTAGCACTGTGTGGGGAGAAGGGCGCTGATGACATGGATTCTCGTAACGGGTGGTGCCGGTTATATCGGATCGCATGTGGTCAAGCTTCTCTTGCAACGCGGCTATGAAGTTGTTGTCCTGGATAACCTCGTCACGGGCTACCGTCAGTTTGTGGCGCCCGAGCGCTTGATTGTGGGCGACTGTGGCGATCGCGAGCTGGTGAAGCAGATTTTCAAAACCTACCCCATTGAAGCTGTCTGCCACCTTGCTGCCGCCGCCGAGGTGGGCGAGTCAGCGATTCATCCCAACAAGTACTATCACAACAATGTTGTTAACACTCTTAGTCTGCTTGATACAATGCTGGCGGCCAACATCAAGCACCTAGTTTTCCCCTCAACCTGCGCCGTCTATGGTCAACCCCAGGGTGGGCGGCCTCTGAGCGAAACCTCCCTGCTTCAACCCATGAGCCCCTACGGTGCCTCTAAGTTGATGGTCGAGCGCATTCTCCAAGATTATGCTGATGCCTATGGCCTCCAGTCGATGGTGCTGCGCTTTTTTAATGCGGCGGGTGCCGACCTTGAGGCCGAGCTGGGTGAAGCCCATGACCCCGAAACCCACCTGATTCCGCTGACGATTCAGGCTGCCCTCGGTCAACGCCCCCATATTGCAATCTATGGCGATAATTATGCCACCCCCGATGGCACCTGCCTGCGCGACTATATCCATGTGCTGGATTTGGCGGATGCCTTCGAGCGCTCGCTCCAGTCGCTGCTGGCCCATGAAGGTGGCCAGACTCTTAATTTAGGTGGCGGTCGGGGCTATTCGGTGCGGGAAGTGATCGAAACCGTCGAGCAGGTGGGGCAATGTCCGCTGAATGTCACAATCACCGAACGGCGTCCGGGTGATCCGCCAATTTTGATCAGTCAGTCGGCCCGGGCCGAAAAAATCTTGGGTTGGCAGCCGCACTATCCCCAGCTTAAGGTGATGGTGCAGCACGCTTGGCAGTGGCACCACCGCCAGATGACGATTCTACCAGCCTCGCACTAGCTACCTCAGACTTGCCACCCGAGAGCAAGACAGTAGAGGTAGAAATAGGTACGCTAAAGTCGCCCCATGGTTTATGGTGGCGTTCAGACTGGTTAACATCAATGGGTGTGGTGGGCATGTGACTGTATGGGCTGTTGTGATCTTTAACTTTGCGCTGGCTAGCCTTCTGTTTTTGAGCTTGCCGACACTTTGGGGTGTGCGCAATGCCCTTAAAGGCACTGCCGAGTTTCTCTCACAGACCGCTGCTGAGCTGGCGGTAATTTTGGCACCCGCGCCGAGTTCGCTGCAAGATAGCCGCACTGCCCTGAAGGAGACAAAGCTCGCGATCGCGACCTGGCAGCAACGTTTGGCCATTCTCAAAACTTTCTGGGGTCTGTGGCAGCGTCGTTAGAAGGCAGGTCATCGTCGGGTCAGGCACTTTGTCGTTGCAACCAGGCGACAACAATCCGCTGCATCCGCTCAGCCTCCGCATCAGTAGTACAGGGCGTCAGGTGATTACCCGGCAAATTACGTTGATCACCCGTCAACGCCAAGCTCGCGCTGTCATCAATCGTGTCGTCGGCAAAACGAACCACCAGGGTTTGGGGCGTGGTGTAGGTGGTGGCCACCATCTGTCGCAGTGCAGCAGGGCTGGGGGTAAATTCTAGCGGTGCTTGAGCAGAGGCATTGCTGAGCGCCAAAAGCACATTACCCTGGCGCGGTGGCAGCGAAAGGCGATCTTGGGCTTCAAGGCAACTGGCGACAAGGTGCAGCTTGCAGCCCAGGCTATGACCCAGGCCATAGCGGGGCAATCTCAAGAGGGCGGCTGGCAGTTGTTGCAGGCGATCGACACTCGCGATCGCGAGCCGTTGATGCTCTGGCCCCGTAACGTAGGGCACCGCTGCCACCGCAAAGCCTGCCGCCACCAGACGCGCCAACAGGCTGCCATAAACCACCTGCGGCGCAGCGCCAACAAAGGCACCCCCCAGGCACTGGATGAGGGCACGGGGTGACTCGGGCTCTGCAAGCCAGAGATCACCACACCAAGTGCCTGTTATTGGGCTATTAATCGTCGCCATTGTCGTCGGGCTCGCTACCTACCAAGGCTAGATCAATTTGCTGGCGATAGTAATCGACGTTTTTGACCTCAACTTCAATGCGATCACCGGGCCGGAACTGGCGCTGGCTCTTTTTGCCGACCAGGGTTTGCTGCCAGCCACGGTACTCGTACCAATCGTTGCGCAAGGAGCTGACATGCACCAAGCCCTCGGCCAAAACCTCATCGATCACGACAAAAAAGCCATAGCGATAAACACTCGCGATCGTGCCCGTGGTTGGTTGACCAACAAAGCGTTGCATCGCTTCCGAGCGCTTGAGTCCCTGTAATTCGGCTTCGGCGCGGGCAATCCGTTGCTGCTGCCCATTGAGATATTCCAGGGCGTTGGTAACGACGCTCTCCAGCTCTTGCTGCAATTTGGGCGCAAACACACACCAATCGACCTGGCCGTGGCAGGTGCTGCTGCGCAGGTCTAAACCCGTTTTGCTGCGGGGTTTGTCGCGCGATTTATCAAAAATCGCATGGATCAAGCGTTGGTGCAGCAAATCGACGTAGCGATGCAAGGGTGAGGCCGCATGAACATACACTGGCAAGCCCAAAGCCCAACCCGGCGCTAAAGCTTCAGTAACGGGCGGTAACACACTCAGTAATTGATGCGCCAAGGCAACCTCTTCAGTGGCAGCCAACCGCCCCAAATCTGCGGGGGTGACGGCATCGTCTTGGGCCAGCTTCAGATCAAGCCCCTTGTTGGCGGCCATCGCCAGCCAGGTTTGCAGATCGGTGGTGCTCGGCAGATCTTGACGGCGGTAGAGTGCCGGCACATTGAGGGCCTGGAAGTGCTTCGCAATCAGATAGTTAGCCCAAATGCCCAGCTCTTGACGATAAGACGCCGTCGTCACTGCCGCACTAAAGCCTTCATCGGCCCGATCTTGGGCCGGCAACGCCAAGTCATAGCCCCCCAGCGCCTGTCGTTGGGTTCGCAGCAGGGGCATCACTTTGGTGAGGTTATGCAGCATCGCGATCGTCTCGGTTGATACCTGAGGCGGCTCACCAGCCAAGACAGCCGCTAAGTCAGCTTCGGTAATACTGCCTTGGGGTTTGATGATGCTCGGCTGAAGCTGATAGGTTTCGATGGTGCCCGTCGGATC
>CAZAGN010000078.1:9782-11590 GCA_964484905.1 uncultured bacterium
GTAAAGTCAAGGCGGCGCTTCAGCTCGGGTTTGGTCAGCTTTGGCTTCAGAGCCACTGCCATCGCTTCCATTTCGTCTGGGAATTGCTGCGGCAAATCATGCTTGCAGCCAATCAAATCGACATCAATATCGGTGCCAGTTTCGCCCCCCAGCACCTTGTGGACATAGCCCACGGCGGGTCGTTGGCCGAGGGGATAGCGCTTAATTTCGACGTAGACTAGCTTATCGGCAGCGGCGGTTTGACCCGGCGCAAATTCTAAGTCGGCTTCAAACAACAGCCGATCATCGAGGGGCACACCCTTAAAGCCAGACTCCGTTTCCTTCAGGCGCGCCACAATCGTGGGGTTGGCTCGCTCAATCACCGCCGTCACCTGACCCTCAGGGCTGCGTCGCCGATGCCCTTCTTTAATCAGGCGCGTAATCACCCGGTCGCCGTGCCAGGCACCATTCAGGTTCATGCCATTGATATAGACATCCTGCACACCCGGCTCGTCCCGAATTGCAAAGCAAAAGCCCTTGCCACCCTTACTCGAGCAGCGCAGTTGTCCTTCTACCAGGCGCTCATCGGTGCTGCGTTGATAGCCACTGCCGTTGGCATCGTCAAGGTAGCCCACCCGCACAAGGGCATCGATCGCGATCGCGAGTTGGGGATGGTCTGTCGCAACCCCAAGGGCGGCGGCAATCGTCTCGGTGGTAACGGGGGCATCGCCAAACTGGGCAAATAAATCAACAACAGCAAACTCCATGATCATCCTTGGCGTAGGGAACGCAGGAGATCAGCATCTAGCGGCTACCGGTGACAATAAACGCGACTCGTTGACCAATGTTGGTGGCGTGGTCAGCAATGCGCTCTAAATGGCGAATCATGAGCAGCATCAACAAAATCGGTTCGATTGGGCCTTTGACATCCGTCTGCTGAGCCAACACCGCATACAAACTTTCGTAGTCGTCATCTACGGCATCGTCTTGGTGTTTGAGGTAAAGCCCTAGTTCAGCATCCAAGTTAGTTAGAGACACTAAACTGTTGCTGAGCATTCGACGGCAACGTTGGGTCATCACTTGAATACGCCCTAGGGGCGCAGGCGGCGGGTAGGTAGCCAGGCGGATCGCCAGATCTCCTAAGTCTTTAGCATAATCGCCGATGCGCTCTAAATCACGCACCAACTGCATAATCGTGCCAACAAGGCGCAGATCTTGGGCCACCGGCGAGCGCTCAGTGATTACACGCAGGCAAGTCAGCTCAATTTGCCGATAAAACTGATCAATCTTTTTATCTTGCAAATGAATTGCTTTGACGGCAGCCAAATTGCGCTCAAACATTGCCTGATAAGCCAGCACCATTGACGATTCAACGAGGGCACCCATCCGCAGCACTTCTTGACGCAAATTACGCAAATGAAGGTCTTGCTTCTTGAGTGTGGTCATGGCAGCTGCACTAAGGTTCTCTCAAGCGTAGCAAGTTTGACCTTCAAGATGGTGGCGTAATTCTCAAACTTAAACGGAATACTGCTATTTCTTAACCTATGGCTTTAAATAGCGCCATGACAGTAGCTAAACGTAGCAGTATCCAGATGTTGCCGTATTTGAACTGTGTAAACTTTAACGTCTAACCCTAGATCTAAGGCATGTGCCCAAAGGGCAAGACAAGTTCTTGCAAACTGAATTTGATGGCGGCTAAAGCGCTAGTTAAATGTAGCTAAAGTTACAGATTTTAGGGAAGTATTAGTACATTGCCAAAGCAAACATCCCTCGGTGGTAGTGCACCGGAAGTAATGATAGGGTTAGGAGCGTAGTGGGAATCTGCGAAT
>CAZAGN010000079.1:0-11251 GCA_964484905.1 uncultured bacterium
CTAAAATTTAATGCCCCCGAAGAGCCATGTCTCAAGACCAGGCCTCCAACTTTAGTCCCAACCAATGGCATCTTCTTGCCTCTTTGCCAGCTCTCCCCAAGCTAACTGGCTGTCCTGTGAAAAACTGCATCATTGCGACGGCCTAACTGTACGCCTGTATCAGTGCTCAGAACCGCTTAGGGCCTAAAGTAGTGACCTCGCCTGGGACAGAGCTGCATCAGCGATGCTGGCTCAACGGGGTGTTGGTCATCAACCTCCTCGCCTGAGACTAGCCAGCCCCACTACTATGAGCGCTAGAGGGCAAGACGAACCCTTCACCGTGCCTGTACAGTTGACGTGAGATGTGAATGCGGGTTGTGCATGAGTCTGCGTCGGTTAACACCGATCCTCGAGCGGCAATGTAGCCTCATGAATTTGCTCGTCCAGGTCGAGCAACGCGGGCCTGTCCTTCAAGTCTTGCTCGAACATATGTGGGGCGAGCCCCCCAAAGCCGATGCAGTAGCAGCCATGGTCGAAGCGGCCCTAGAGGCAGCCTTTTTCCCACCCCTCAAAAAGGTCAACATTTTCACGCGGCCTGTCCGCACCGACCAAGAGCCAAACTGGTTAACCTCCTTCAGCTACGAGCCACCCGGATCGGTACCCGAAGATGTTAGGTCACGGGCGCGGCGGGATTTTGGCTGGGTGCGCGTCATTTACTTCTGCCTCGCGATCGCGACCGTCAGCTTCTACGTCCTGCAGCCATTGGTGATCAATCTCCTGCCCACGTTTATCGCCTTTGTTGCCGGCACGACCTTTACCAGTGTGCGGCGGCATTTGCCCCTGGTATGGGCGCGTCCCTTGCTGATTGTCGGCGGTGTCACCCTGGTGCTGGCCCTGCTGCTGTTTTGGGAAGGTGGCTTTGCCCTGCCGATTTTGTCCTCCAGTATCGCGATCGTCGGCACCTATATCCTTGGCTTGGGCTGGCGCAGCGTCCGCAGCTAGTCGCTATTTGTCTGTCATCATGAATGGCTTCAATATCAAAATTTACTTTGAGACCTGAACACCATAACAAGGCTGACATACTCACGCTCAAAAGCCTTCAATGCAATGCTTGGGGGACTACCATCTGCTGTAAACTTTACCTGAACAACCTTTGGCAGCTACAGGCTGGACGACACTGCCTCAGCTATCCGTGAAGGTTTTCTACTCATAAAACCCTTTGACAGAATATTTGGAACCGCCCACCGATCAAGAGAATAAAAGTACATACAAAAAATAATTTCAGATATTGACAACTCTAGATTCTGTAGATAAGTTTGCTGCATCTATGCTCAAGCATAGTTTTTGGTGGTGAGGAATGATGAATGAACAGCTGCATGGTGTGTGCTGCTGCCGGTTTCAGCTTTTTTTGCGCTGACTACGGCAGTTGGGGCACAGAGCTTATCTAGTCCCACACTTGACTTTCAAGATTTACAAGAACGCGGGGTACAGCTGCGTCAGTCACTCGAAGAATCTCGAAATCTTCGTTTCAGTTCGCCTGCATTTAGCATCGCTAACCCCACAGGTTATGGAGCAAGCTGGGGAACAGCTTTTTTCGGAGCTGGCAGTAGTTTCGGCTCTGGCGGCTCTTCAGGCTTGGGGTTGGGCATTGGCTTAGGTGATGCTGCCAATACACTTGGTGCTCAAGTAACGCTAGCCTCACTTGACACTTCAACCCAGACATTTAGTGTTAGTGCAAAAGTTCATCGTGTTTTGGCTAACACTGAATCCTTAGGCTGGTCAATTGCTGCGGGCTGGGATGACTTTGCCGTTGATAGTAGTTCTCTTAATATTTCATCCTCATTTTATGGCTCTACGACAGTCATTTTGAAGCTTCAGCCCTCTGTATCAGACATGTTTAGCCGCCTGGCGTTGACTGCGGGTATTGGTGGCGGGCGTTATCGACGTGAAGGCGATGTGCTAGCAGGGAACAACACAGTTGGCCTATTTGGCAGTGCCGCTCTACGTATTGCACCTGCCTGGAGTGCGATTGCTGAATGGACAGGCCAAGACCTCACCTTTGGAGTGTCGGTTGCACCGTTCCCACGCTTTCCGTTGGTGATTACACCTGCTGTGCGCGATATTGCTGGGAGCAGTCGAAATGCTCGCTTCACCCTTGGTGCCGGTGTTACATCCAATTTCTAGGAATTCTAATGCAGCGATACTTACTCAATTTACTGTTAGTTTCTTACGGGTAGGATACCAATCTACCCTTGCCCAGGAACTTACCATCACAATCGAAGTTAATCCACAAGCACCAACACAGGTAGTTATCCCGTCATTCAATCCACCGCCACCTATTAACATCCCACCAGTGGTGAGTGCTCCTCCCCCAGTTTCGGCTGAATCTGCTGGGCCGACGTCCTCAGAGCCAGCTACCGGTGCTGCAAGCATTGCAACTGTAACTACCGACTCCTTTGGCGAGGGATGTTTCACCCCCGATTCACTGTCAAATGAAGTAGGTAGAAGTCTCCAACGTGTTGATGTGTTGGGGCAAGCTACTGCAACCTCAGGTAGCAGTCAAGATTTGATTGCTCTTACATCTGAGTTTAATCGCCTTGAAGGCCTACTTAATGCATTAATAGATGTCTACGGTGAGGAAATCGTCAGTTCAGGAACACCTGGATGCGACAATCTAGCATCTTCAATCCAAGAGTTTATTGAAGAAATACAAGCTTATTTAGATATTTTACAGCAGCAACTATTCACTTTATTGTGGTGATTATTATGAACTCTCATAAATCTTCGATGTCCGTTGTCACTGCATTGGTTCTGGCTTTAAGTTCTTGTAGTGGAAACTCGTTAACTAGTACGTCACCCACTTCACATGCTGTTGTGACTCTTGATTTTGCTCGGCAATCAAATACTCTAGATCCCCGTGTGAGACAAATCCGGGCAGTGTTGTATGCAGATGATGGATTACAACAGGCGATTGGCGATTCGGGCAACATTGCCATTAATTCTACTGAGTCGCTGATTGTCCGTGTGAGAGATATTCCACGTGGGGTATTTTTTGCGCAGTGCTTAACTCTGGATGAAGTGAGTCAAGTCCTTGCTAGGGGGAATGTTGTTCAAATCGATGTTTCGTCAGGGACTGGCTCAGCTCAAGCACGCTGTAACTTAGTTCCTGAGTCGACACCGACCCCAGTGCCGAGTCCGTCACCAAGTCCGAATCCGTCACCAAGTCCGAGCCCATCACCAAGTCCGAGTCCATCACCAAGTCCGAGTCCATCACCGAGTCCGAGTCCGAGTCCGTCACCAAGTCCGAGTCCGTCACCACTACCCTTAATTTTGGTTACTACAAGTCCGCCAGACGGAGATATTGCTCCAGCTCCGCCGCCTAGCGCTATTAGCTTAACCTTCAATCAGCCAATCCAGGCTGGCGTAGGCTTTCTAGAGGTTACTAAAAACACCATACCTCCCACAACAACAACTGTTTTCAATTTGACATTAGATTCCATCACGGGAGATACTGCAATCTTTGGTACTATCCCCCCTGATCCCGTCCCTCATACATACTCCGTGACTATTCCTGCAGGCGTTGTTGAAAGTCTCTCAGGGGAACCCAATGGCTCTGATTCAATTTTCTTTACTGCAAATTAATTTCTTGATTTGGTGCTGTTGGCCTCTTTCCCGATGGCTTTAGAGATGGTTCTGGTTTAAAGGAAGAGAATTCATAGCAGTCAACGCTACTGTGACTCAGTCTCACTCCACCAATTCTGCAAGTTAAGATACGTGAAGTAGCGTAGCGATCGCGATCAACATGACGACCACCCTTGCACCGCCCAGCCGCAGCGAAGTACCCCGCTATAACCCTAGCGAGCTTAAGGCGAAATATAGCCAGCGGCCTGCGCAAGTGTTTTGGCGCATCTTTACCGTTATCTCCGCCTTTGGTCAGCTCCTTCTAGGCGTGTGGTGGGATGACATGATCGGCAAAGCGATCAAAAATCGTCCCAAACGGGCGACCCAACTGCGCGAAATTCTCACCCGTCTGGGCCCTGCCTACATCAAAATTGGCCAAGCGCTCTCAACCCGCCCCGATCTAGTCTCACCCCTCTTTTTGGTCGAGCTGACCAAGCTTCAAGACCAACTGCCACCCTTTGATAACGACATTGCCTTCCGCCTCATCCAAGAAGAACTGGGTGCGGTACCCAGCGAAATTTACCAAGAGCTCACAGCCGACCCCATTGCCGCCGCTAGTCTGGGCCAGGTCTATAAAGGAAAGCTCTTTTCGGGTGAAACGGTCGCCGTCAAGGTGCAACGCCCCGACCTCATCGAGCGCATCTCCATCGATATGTATGTCGTCCGTATCCTGGCCGAGTGGCTCAGCAAAAACGTCACCCGTGTCAAAAGTGATTTAGTGGGCATTGTCGATGAATTTGCCGGCAAGCTCTTCGAGGAAATGGACTACACCCAAGAAGGGCAAAACGCTGAGCGTTTCCGAGACTTATATACCCATCCGCAAATCTATATTCCCAAGATCTACTGGGCTTATACTGCACGGCGGGTGCTGACAATGGAATGGATCGACGGCAAGAAGCTCACCCAACTCGATGAAATCGAAGCTCAGGGTCTCAATGGTCGCGAGTTGATTGAAATTGGTGTGAACTGCTCTCTGCGCCAACTGCTCGAGCACGGCTTTTTCCATGCTGATCCTCACCCCGGCAATTTGCTGGCTATGGCCGATGGTCGCTTGGCCTACCTCGACTACGGCATGATGAGCACCGTCGAGCCGCAGCAGCGCTATGGCCTCATCAATGCGATTGTCCATCTCGTCAACCGCGACTTCAATGGCCTTGCTAACGATTATGTTGACCTGGGCTTTCTGAGCGAAGATACCGATCTCAGCCCCATTATTCCGGCGCTCGGCTCAGTCTTCGAAGAGGCGATGGGTGCGAGTGTGGGCGAGCTCAACTTCAAGAGCATTACCGACAAGCTCTCAGCTGTCATGTACGACTATCCCTTCCGTGTGCCTGCCTACTACGCCCTCATTATTCGCTCGCTGGTCACCCTCGAAGGGATCGCGATCGGTATTGACTCAAACTTCAAAGTCTTGCTTGTTGCCTATCCCTACATCGCCAACCGCCTCCTGAGTGATCCGGCAGTGGAGCTACGTACCTCCCTGCGCGATATTCTCTTCCGGGACGGCGAGTTTCGTTGGAATCGCTTCGAGAACTTGATTCGCAATGCCAGCACCAGCGAGGACTACGACCTGGGTCGCGCCCTTGATCAAGCCGTCGATTTTATCTTTTCCGAGCGGGGTACCTTCCTGCGGGAGCGCCTGGTCGAAGCGCTGCTCAGCGAGGCTGCCTCTGGCGAAAGTGGTCTCGAGCGTGTCCAAGAACTCTGGCAGCTCCTCGAAGAAGATCCCCGTTTTGACCCGCAGAAGTACTTGCCCCTGCTGGGCAAAATTGCCCTCAAGCCCGAAGCACAGCAACTAGCCGGTGATCTGGCCAGCCGCTGGGTACAACGCTCCGCCAGTCGCCTAGTGCGTCAGTGGTTCGCGCCAGACTATGCCAAAAATTACGCTAGCAGCGTCCGCAACGGCTGAGTCGCCAGTAAATCAAGGGCTTCGGCATAGCTGCACTGGTGCTTTGCCATCACCAGGGCGGGTTTGACGCGATTGTGAGCCTGCGCGAGCAAGGTCGTGGCCATTTCCCGAGACTGTTGCCGATCGCGACCCAGCACCTGCTCAATAATTCGCACAGCACGTTCCTGCAGCTTGGCATTGGTTACGGCCACATCGACCATCAAATTGCCATACACCTTACCGAGCTGCACCATTACGCCTGTTGAGAGGGTATTGAGTACCAGTTTGGTCGCTGTGCCCGCCTTGAGCCGGGTTGAGCCCGCCAAAACCTCTGGCCCCGTAATCACCCGCATATCAACATCACAGGCCATCGGTACCTGAGCTGCCGGCACACAGGCCAAAAACAAGGTCTGCAAACCTCGTTCCCGTGCTGCTGCCACCGCCGCCCGCACATAGGGTGCCGAACCACTGGCAGAGATTCCCAAGACCACATCGGGGCGCTGGAGGTGGGCTACTGCCGCAACGCCTGCGGCGGCATCATCCTCGGCCCCTTCGATACTGTGCAGCATGGCCTCAGGCCCACCCGCAATTACCGCCTGAATAGCCGTCGCTTGAAAGGTCGGCCAACATTCGGCCGCATCTAACACACCCAGACGACCGCTCGTACCAGCTCCGACATAGGTCAACGTTCCACCCGCTTGTAGGGCAGCCGCAATCAACTCAATGGCAGCCGCAATCTCAGCCTCAGCCTGCTCAACGGCCAGTACCACCTCGCGATCGGCGGTCTGCATCGCCCGGACAAATGCCAGGGGCGAAAGTTGGTCTAACGCCAGCGTGGCCGGATTTACGGCCTCAGTGGGCAAGGCGGCGCGGGCGGCCGCCGATAAACTGAAGGCCTCACTCACTCGCGATCGCCTCTTGACCCAGTTTCAGCACCAATGTTGAAAGGGGCGGCAAACACAAATCAAGTGAATAATCAAAGCCGTGATAGGTCCAATCATCAGCATAGCGACCACCCAGATTGCCCTTCCCCGAGCCCCAAAACTCAACTGCGTCCGAATTCAGCAGCTCTTGATAAAAGCCCGGCTCCGGGACACCAATACGATAATTGCCCCGCAGGACTGGCGCAAAATTACAAATCACCACCACATAGGATTGATGATCTTTGCCATATCGCAAAAACGAGACAACGCCGCTTGTATCGTTGCAATCAATCCAGCGGAAGCCCTCATGTTTAAAGTCCACTTCGTACAGAGCCGGCTCCGAACAGTACAGACGATTCAAGGCTCCTACATATTGCTTCAGCTGGGCGTGAGGCGTATGTTGCAGCAGCTCCCACTGCAAATCATCCGCAACATTCCACTCATGCCACTGACCAAACTCCATCCCCATAAAGAGTGTCTTCTTACCAGGGTGCGCCATCATAAAGCCGTACAGGCAACGCAGGCTCGCAAACTTGCCCCATTCATCGCCCGGCACCTTGCCAATCATGTTGCTTTTGCCGTGAACCACCTCGTCGTGCGACAGCGACAGCATAAAGTTCTCGTTAAAGGCATACATAATCGAGAACGTCACCAGATTGTGATTAAACTGGCGAAACCACGGATCCATGCTGAAATAATCCAGCATGTCGTGCATCCAGCCCATATTCCACTTGAGATTAAAGCCCAACCCACCAACATGGGTCGGCCAGGTCACCATCGGCCAAGCCGTTGACTCCTCCGCGATCGCGAGGGTACCCGGAAAATACTGAAACAGCAGCGCATTCAACTGTTTGAGGCACTCAATCGCCTCAATATATTCCCGCCCACCGTACTGATTGGGATACCACTCCCCCGGCTCTCGCGAATAATCGAGATAGAGCATCGACGCCACTGCATCAACACGAATACCATCAATATGAAACTTGTCAAACCAAAACAGCGCATTCGCCACCAAGAAATTGCGCACTTCATTGCGGCCATAGTCAAAGACCAGCGTGCCCCACTCCTTGTGTTCACCCCGGCGCGGGTCAGGATGCTCATACAAATGCGCGCCATCAAAAAAGGCCAAACCATGGCCATCTTTCGGGAAATGCCCCGGCACCCAGTCCATGAGTACGCCTAACCCCACTTGGTGGCAGCAATCCACAAAATACATAAAATCTTGAGGCGTACCGTAGCGCGACGTCGTCGCAAAATAGCCAATCACCTGATATCCCCAAGATGCATCCAAAGGGTGTTCACTCAGGGGCATCAACTCGATGTGTGTAAAACCCAATTCTTTGACGTAGGGCACCAGTTTGTCAGCCAGCTCCCGGTACGTCAAAAAACGCGTATTGTCCTTATTACTCACCGCTACAGCCGTGCCTTCAGTCGGTGGCTGATCATAGGCTCCATGGAGCCATGACCCCAAATGCACCTCGTACACCGAAATGGGCTGCGTCAGCGGGTCTGTACTCTGACGTTTGCGCATCCAGTCGCTATCACTCCAGCTGTAGGTGCTCAGATCACAGACCACCGAACCTGTCTTAGGACGTACCTCTTGGGCATAGCCATAGGGATCCGTCTTCTCATACTGCTGACCCTCGCTTGTTTGAATGCCGTACTTGTAGACCTCTCCGACAGCTAACGCCGGAATAAATAACTGCCAAATACCATTCCCCAGACGTTGCATCGGATGCTGCCGCCCGTCCCAGTGGTTGAACTGCCCTAAGACACTGACACAGCGAGCATTGGGTGCCCAAACGGCGAAATTAACGCCGGCCACGCCATCAACTGTTGTGACATGCGCACCCAACTTTTCATAAATACGGTGATGATTACCCTCACCAAACAAGTACACATCCATTTCGCCAATGCGCGGACTGGCATAGCGATAGGGATCAAATAGTTCCTCCACTTGACCCCAACTCCGCTCAACCCGAAACCGATAATCAGGCAGGGTCATGCCGACCGGCAACTCACACTCAAAAAATGTTGGATGATGCAGCGACTGCATCGGATAAACCGTATCACCTGCAATCACAGCGGCACTGCTAGCATTCGGAAACACCGCCCGAATCACCCAGTGATCGCCAAGGTTGTGAGGTCCCAACACCGCGAAGGGATCAGTTATTTGGTTGTAAACAATCTGATCAACAACAGCGGTGTCTAAAGTCATAGCGAGTCCTGTAGGGTGCGATAGCCTGATAATAACGTGCTTGTGTGAGGCGCTCCGGGCACTTGTAGTGCCGCGAACACCCAAATTCTCAGTACCATAGCCTCATGCTTTGTCATGTGACCTATGGGCCAAGAAATTGCTACCAGCTCCTTCACAAACGCCAATTTTGAGCAATTTCAAACCCAATTGCGTCAAGAGACCGAGCAACTCCGGCACTACTTTGAAACTAATCAGTTTGCCGCTGAGCCCGCCAAATGTGGTCTCGAGCTCGAAGCCTGGCTCACGACTCCTGCCGGTTATCCAGCGCCCCTCAACAGTGCTCTCCTCGCGCATCTGAATCATCCCCTCGTAGGGCCAGAGCTCGCAAAATGCAACATCGAGTTCAACACCACCCCCCAACCCTGCCATGCCTTCGATCAGCTCTATGCAGAACTCAACGAAACTTGGCAGCTAGCCTGCGCGGCGGCGACAGACCTTGATGCCACCCTGATCAGTATTGGCACCCTTCCCAGCGCCCAACTAACCGACTTCAAGCCCGAGGCTATGTCTCCCTCCGAGCGCTACCGCGCCCTTAACGAGCAGGTCATGCGTCAACATCCCCAGCGGTATGCGGACATTCACATCGCAGGCAGAGAGACCTTTCAGCATCGCTGTACCGACATCATGATCGAGGCTGCTACCACCTCTTGGCAGGTACACCTGCAACTCCATCCTCAGCAGGCCGTGCGCTACTACAATGCCGCCTTAATTGCCTCGGCGGCTGTGGTTGCCCTCGCAGCTAACTCACCCTTTCTGTTTGGTCATGATCTCTGGCAAGAAAGCCGTATTCCTCTCTTCGAGCAGGTGATTGATATCCCTCACGGCCCCAGTCGCGTTACCTTCGGCCAAGATTACGCCACCCATTCCTTGCTTGACTGCTTCCTCAAAAACCTCAGCGATTACCCTGTCCTGCTACCGATCAATTTTGAAACCCCCCCCGAGCAATTCAGTCATCTCAGCTTGCACAACGGCACTATCTGGCGCTGGAATCGTCCGATTATTGGCACCACTCCTGGCCAGCCACCGCATCTTCGTCTCGAGCACCGGATCATGGCAGCTCCACCGACCCTGATTGACGGTATTGCTTCCACTGCTTTTTTCCTGGGTCTTGTCCAAGCCCTAGCGACCCAAGCAACCCCCCCTGAAACATCCTTGCCATTTGCAGCGGCTCGCGATCATTTCTACGCTGCGGCCCGAGAGGGGCTACTCACCTCGGTAACGTGGCTCGATGGCTATACCTACACCCTGCAATCGCTCATTCTTACCACCTTGCTGCCCCTAGCCGAAGCTGGCTTAACCGCCCTTGCTATGCCTACGCATTACCTCGACATCATTCGCGATCGGTGTGCAAGCAACCAAACGGGTGCGACCTGGCAACGGCAATTCATCCACAAACATGGCCCTGATTTTGGTGATCTGGTTCGTTGCTACCATCAACACCAAGCTACCGGCACCCCTGTACACACTTGGTCACTTACCTAAGCTATGCTCACTCCGCTCGAACACCTACCCAAATCATTTTTGACTGTCGCACCGACAGATATCCACGCACTGGTTCCTGACCTAAGCCTGATTCATCTGCGGGGCAATCGCCAACCTGCTCTCTTTGTCTCTGTGCTGCTGCATGGCAATGAAACCACCGGCATACTAGCTATTCAAAATCTGCTCAAGCGCTATACCGATAAGCCCTTACCCCGTGATCTCATTCTCTTGGTGGGTAATGTCACCGCAGCACGTGAAGGGCAGCGTCATCTCGCCAGTCAGCCCGACTTCAACCGTATCTGGCCAGTTGATGGTCAGCCCAGCGGCGAGAGCGACTTACACCAGCAGGCTCAGGCTGTCTTCCAGTATGTGCAACACCACGGTATTTTTGCGGCTGTTGATGTCCATAACAATACAGGCCGCAATCCGCATTACGCCTGCATTACGCGCACAGAGCCTCAATTTCTCCAGCTCGCTAACCTCTTCGGCCAGCTCATTGTGCATTTCACGCACCCCCGTACCCTTCTTGCGGCTGCCTTTGCCAACCTTGCCCCCTCAACGGTGCTCGAATGTGGCCAGCCCAATCTTGACCATGGCACGCAGCACGCCGCTGACTATCTGGATGCCTGCTTACACCTGACTGCCCTCACCGACCACGTACTGCCCCAAGACATTTCTCTCTACCACACCGTTGCGACCGTCAAAATACCGCCGCATGTCCGTTTCAGCTTTGGCAATCAGCCCAATCCAACCTGTGATCTAACCTTTGCCACCGATCTCGACCGCTTTAACTTCAGCGAGCTCGAACCCGGTACCCCTTTTGCCATGCTGCAAGGTACTGAAATTCCCCTGGAAGTTTATTGCGAAGGAACCACAGACGTTCGCGATCGCTACTTCAGTATCAACCCGCCCTACCTCGAAATCAGTCAAGCGGTTATGCCAGCTATGCTCACCCTCGACCCCAATATCATCGAGCAAGACTGCCTTTGCTATTTTATGAAGCGTATCGAGCTTTAGCTCCCCCCTCCCTCTTGTCTCCGA
>CAZAGN010000080.1:0-10792 GCA_964484905.1 uncultured bacterium
GAATTTTGCCTTGCTGCTGCAACTCAACGAGGGCAGCCATCGTGTCGCTGATCGGTACAATCTCGCTGTTAAAAGCGCCCGCCGGCCAGTGAATTTGATAAAGCTCGATCCGGTCAGTCCCTAAGCGCTGCAAAGAGGCATCACAGGCGGCAATCACTTGCTCGTAGCGCATGTGGTTGGCAAAGACCTTGGTGGCCAGTTGCACCTGATTGCGCTGCCCCCGAATCGCCTGACCGACCAGCTCCTCAGAATAGCCATTGCCATAAATTTCGGCGGTGTCGATGGTTGTTATGCCCTGCCCAACCGCAACCTGGATCGCTTCGATAATCGCACCATCATCAATGCCTACCCAGCCGCGCTTACCCGCCTGCCACGTGCCCAATAGCCGCGACGATATCGTCAGACCACTCTTACCCAGGGGCTTGTGATGGGGTTGGTGCTGCATCGGGCCTTCTCACAACGAATCTATGCCCAAGATAGTCTGGTACGCTTTTGGCGGAGTGTTTGCAATGCAAGCGAAGGAAGCGATCGAGCTACTGCGGGAGAACTATAGCCCCGACGATGAAGTAACCATGGCGTGGTGGGATGTCGAGATCTTTAACCAAGAACAGAGCCCTGCTTGGAACGCTTTTGTTGCCAGAGTTGAAAGCCGGACTGACTGGTCAGACACCTACGATTATCTCGCCTCCCTTGGAGAAAGCTAATGACTAAGAAGCTCTACCAGAAGTTCGTTATAGACAACGGCTACATACGCCGCACAAGCGAACACACTGGCTACATCAAGCTTGAAGCTGGCCAAGACCTCATCTGGCGCACTGTTGACCTAGACTACTGCAACATCCACGTCGATCTTGACGAGGAAGACACAATCAGAGGCTTCCGCATCGACGCAGGCTTCAGCAAACTGTTTACCAATGCCCTCAATGAGCCTGACGAGAAGTGCCGTTGCGTCAGCTTCGAAATAACTGTGGCAGATCTTATTCACAGGGCTGAGAAGCTTCTTGAGCGTCTTGAAGCGCCTGAAAGCCTAACGCCAGAATTTAGGACAAGCTGGTACAAGAAATTCTTGACATTCGAACAGGAGATGAACGAAGACTACTTCTCAACAAGCCAAGCCCGAGAAGCCCGCGTCATTGGGTCAATGGGAGACCCAGAAGAAGCTTTGATAGCTGCGAACAAGCTGGCGGCAAACCGTGCAAGTGCAGCTGAGAGCCTTGGCATCTTCAAGAAAGTCGAACAGATTGTTAAGCAGCATGGTATCCAGCACAGTTCCACCTCAGAGCTCGAGCTGGGGCTACCGCCAACTGAGGACTACCCCGGCGTGGACTGCGGCTATGACCCGAGCACCGGTGAACTCTGGGTCTGGCAGAGCCGAACGGTGCTTGACTGGACTGCTGAAAGAAAGAAAATAATTCCAGGTGTCTGGCTCAAGCGACTGTTGAGTCTTAACTCCAACAGCCACGAAGTCCTAACCCAGCTCAGAGAAACACAAATCAAAATTCAGCTCAAGGACGCGCTCTATGACATCTAGGGCTAGTAAACAAGACCTAAGTCCATCAGACTAAGGCCAAAAGGAGGCCATTATGATCGATCTCAAGCTGCTGCGCGACCAACCCGATAGCGTCAAAGCACGCCTCGCCAGCCGCAAGGTTGATCCGGCTGTGTTGGATCAGATTCTCGCGATCGATAGCGACATGCGGCAGCGACAAACCCAGCGCAACGAGCTACAAGCCGAAAGCAACAGCATTGGCAAGCAGGTGGGGCAGGCGATCAAGGGTGGTGCTGATCCAAATGGGCCAGAGGTTGCGGCGCTTCGCGATCGGGGCAGTCAACTCAAGATCGACATTGCCCAGCTCGAAGCCGAAGAACGGGAGCTGAATCAGGCAATTGAGGCGCAATTGCTCAGCATTCCTAACCTACCCTTGCCTGTTGTACCCGTGGGTGCCGATGAATCGGCCAACGTCGAGGTTAAGCGCTGGGGCGATCACCTCAAAGACCGCTATGGCCTCACAGACTACAAACCCCACGAAGAGCTGGCCGCCTCTTTGGGCCTAATTGAGTTTGAACGTGCCGTAAAGGTGTCGCAAAGTCGCTTTGTCGCCCTCAAAGGCTTGGGTGCAGCCCTCGAGCGAGCCTTGATTGGGCTGATGCTCAATCGCCATGTCCAAGCTGGCTATCTGGAGTATGTGCCACCGCTGCTCGTCAATAGCGCCACCCTCCAGGGCACTGGCCAGTTACCCAAGTTTGCCGACGACAGCTTTCGCTGTGCTGAGGATGATCTGTGGCTCATTCCGACCTCGGAGGTGCCGCTGACCAATCTCTATCGCGAGGAGATTATCGCGAGCGATCAATTACCCTTTAATTTCTGTGCCCATACGCCCTGTTTCCGCCGCGAAGCCGGTAGCTATGGCAAAGACACACGTGGCCTGATTCGGTTGCATCAGTTCAACAAAGTCGAGATGGTGAAGCTAACCCATCCCGAGCAATCAGAGGCCGAACACGCCAAACTTGTGGCCGATGCCGAAGCCATTTTGCAGCTATTAGAGTTGCCCTACCGGATTCTTGAACTTTGTACCGGAGATCTGGGCTTTTCGGCCAGCCGCTGCTTTGATCTTGAAGTCTGGTTTCCGGCCCAAGGCCAGTATCGTGAGATTTCGAGCTGTAGCAATTGCTGGGATTTTCAAGCCCGCCGCGCCAACATCCGCTGCAAAGACCCCGGTCAGAAGGGCACCCAGTACGTGCATACCCTCAATGGCTCGGGGGTCGCGATCGGGCGGGCGATGGCGGCGATTTTAGAGAATTATCAGCAGGCTGATAGCAGTGTCTTGATGCCGACGGCCTTACAGCCCTTGATGCCGGTATCAGTGCTGTTGCCGAACTGAGTGATACGGCGACTAGGGAACGAGATAAGCGTTGCTATCCTTTCGCGATCTGGTCGAAGTCCTTGCAGGGGCATACTCAAGCCAGTCTCATACCGCCGAAGAGACAGGGCGTACCGGCTGATTCGTGAACCAAACGCCTGTACCCACTAACGTGCCACCAACCAGCAACGAAAGGGTAAGCGGTTCGCGCAAAATGAGGATGCCCAAAACAACGGCGCTGACAGGCACACAGTTGATAAAAACTCCGGTACGTGCCGCGCCCAAAGTCTGGACGCCTGTGGAGTACCAGTTAAAGGCAATCGCCGTGGCAATCAGGCCCAAATAGGCGATCGCGACCCAACTCACGCCTGGTGCCACCCACAATCCTTCGGCAATCGCCGGCGGGGCGAGCAGCAAGGTACCGATACAACAGGCATAGGTCGTCGCCAGCCGGGGCGAAATCTCTTGCATCACCCGCCGTCCCAGCAGGGTATAGGCCGTCCAAGAAAGGACACAACCCAACAAAACCAGCTCACCCTGACCGACACCCCCCGCAATCAGGGTGTTGAGTTGGCCGCCCGTAATCACAACCACCGCCCCGCACAGGGCAATCAGCATGCCGATGATGCGGTTACGGCTGAGGGGTTCTTGGCTGAAGAGTGCTGCCCCAATCGCGATCACACTGGGATTGAGGGCAATAATTAAGGCGGCCCGGCTCGCCGTCACCGTCTGTAAACCCCAAAAGAAAAAAGCATTGTAGATAAAAATGCCGCTGAGCCCCAAGGCCAACAGCCAGCCCCACAGCGATCGCGATGGTAGGGGTAGCTTCAGCCCTGGCCAGAGCACGAGACAGAGCGAGGCGAGAAAAAAGCGCCAGAAGGCTGCCGTAAAAGGTGGCACAGCTTGGGCCAGCACCCGCCCCGCCACAAAAGCGCCGCCCCACGACAGCGTCGTCAAAATCAGACGCAGGTATAAACCACGATGTTGCATTCCTTAATGCTACGGCCTCAAGCGGGATGAGCGCGCCTGTGCCACCATAGAAGCGCCACCAATCAATGCGTGGGAGCCAATCATGCGCCTCAGATTATTGCTCGTGATGCCGATGATCGGTCTGAGCACTCTAACGGTTCCATTCAAAACTCAAGCCGCCGAAGCAGCCACCCCAGAACTACTCGAAGCCTGTGTGGCCGGGGATGTCACCGCGTTTCCCAATCCCTTCAGCGATCTCGATCCAGACCATTGGGCGTATGAGGCCGTCATCAAGCTGCACTACTGCGGTGCTTACCGGGGTGCCATTGCGCCCGCAGTTCTGTTGCGTCAGCAATCAAGCTTGGCTGATTAACCTGCCTTCCTGAGCGACCTGAAATCCTTAACCTGCACACTAAAGAACAGCCAAAAAAACTGCCCCAAATGTTGAGGCAGTCTGTGATCAGATTGGAAGCTAGACCCGTGCAATCAAACCAAGCCTGAGTTTAGTCTGACTGGGCGTTCAGCATCGATGAGCCTCCACCCAAGAACTTTACGTCCCGGCCGTCCAGCTATTGAGATACTCAATTTGTGCCGGTGTGAGGCTATCAACACCCAGACCCATAGCGGCGAGCTTGAGGCGGGCGATTTCTTGGTCAACGGCAACCGGAATACTGTGAATACCCGGCGGCAGTTGATTCTTGACAAGATATTCACAAGCAAGCGCTTGGTTGGCGAAGCTCATGTCCATGACGCTGGCTGGGTGACCTTCAGCAGCCGCAAGGTTAATCAAGCGGCCTTCACCCAAGACGATAATGCCCTTATCGCCCAGCTTGTACTCTTGCACATAGGTACGTAGATCGCTCACGCTGTCGGCTTGCTCTGCAAGGGCCGCGAGATCAATTTCGATATCAAAGTGACCGGCATTGGCGAGCATAGCCCCATTTTTCATGACGGCGAAGTGCTCGGGCCGAATCACGTGCTTGTTGCCCGTCACGGTGATGAAGATATCGCCCACAGTCGCCGCTTCGGCCATTGGCAACACCCGGAACCCATCCATCGCTGCTTCGAGGGCTTTGACCGGGTTAATCTCGGTGACGACAACGTTGGCACCCAAGCCCCGGGCCCGCAGGGCCGTACCTTTGCCACACCAGCCATAGCCAGCGACAACCACGACTTTGCCAGCGACCAAGATATTCGTGGCGCGGATGATCCCGTCGAGGGTTGATTGGCCCGTACCGTAGCGGTTGTCAAAGAAGTGCTTTGTTTCGGCATCGTTGACGTTGATGGCCGGGAAGGTCAGCACACCATCGTTGAACATCGCCTGCAAGCGCACAATACCGGTGGTGGTTTCTTCGGTGGTGCCGATAAGGTCGGCCATTTGGTGCTGCCGCTCTTGGATCAGGGTTGCAGTAACGTCACCGCCGTCATCAATGATGATCTGGGGGCGATGGTCGAGGGCCGTGCGCACATGGCGATGGTAGGTGGCGTTGTCTTCGCCCTTGATCGCATAGACCGAAATACCGTGCTCGGCAACCAGGTTGGCTGCAACATCGTCTTGGGTCGAAAGGGGGTTGCTGGCAATCAGCAGGGCATCAGCACCGGCTGCCTTGAGGGCGATCGCGAGGTTAGCCGTTTCGGTGGTGACGTGGCAGCAGGCAACAAGGCGTAAACCCTTGAGGGGTTGCTCAGCGGCAAAGCGGGCTTGAATTTGGGCCAAAACTGGCATTTCGCGACCGGCCCAAGCAATGCGCTTGGCACCTTGGGCTGATAGGCCAATATCTTTAATGTCGTAGGTTTGGTTAGTTAATGTGGCTGTCATGAGACAAACTCTCGCATTGGGTGGATATCCAGCGGCCTTGACCTAATCCGAGGCTGCACATACCGAACATCGTCGGAACTGGCAGTCAACACGCTGGACTAGGGGCAGGCTTGCCCTTTGCTATCACTAGTTTAACACTGTAGCGTGCGGTTATCAATTGCGGCTTTGAGATCTTGGCACAGGCTCGCGATCGCGACCAAGCCCCCTTCATTGAGGGCATTAACAAAGGCACTGCCAACAATCGCCGCATCTGCCCCCCAGGCCACCACCTGCTGTGCCTGCTCGGGCCTCGAAATACCAAAGCCAACGCCGATGGGCAGATCAGTTTCCTGGCGCAGCGCCGCAATGAGTCCTTCAACACGGCTGGCCATTTCTGAGCGCATCCCCGTCACACCCGTTGTGCTGACAAGGTAGATAAAGCCCCGCGATACCTGGGCAATTTTTGCCATCCGCTCTGGCGGCGAGGTCGGTGCCACCAACAAAATCACTTCAATCCCGGCCTGGGTTGCGGCCTCAACCAAACTCATTGCCTCTTCGAGGGGCAGATCGGGCACAACCAAACCACTGACGCCCGCCGCCGCAATCCGCGCCATAAATGCCGTCACACCCTGGCGCAAAATCGGGTTGTAGTAGGTGAACAAAATCAGCGGCGCTTTCAGATCAAGGCTTTGAATACCTTCAACAATCTGATCGAAGGTAATGCCGCGCGCGAGGGCACGGGTTGCGGCTGCCTGAATCACCGGGCCATCGGCCAGCGGATCGGAGTAGGGCACCCCCAGCTCGATAAAGTCAGCACCGTTTTCATCCAGCACCTTGAGCGCTTGCCAAGTCAGCGCCAGATCAGGATCACCGGCAGTAATGAAGGGGATAAGGGCTTTACGACCCTGAAGCTCATGAAAACGCTGACGAATGCTGGTGGGCATGGGACTAGCCAAGAATGCAATCGCAGTGTAGCGGAGTTTGGGGGTGCGTAGGTGCCTCAGAACAGATCGAGATTCTGCTGCTGCAACGCCCGATTTTAACTTGTGCAGACAGATGTAATTGCGGTGGTGCCAACAGGAATAGTATTGGCAGAAGAGCGAATTCTGGTGGCCATGAAAATGAGAGACTCTGCAATTTATCAAGAGTGGCGACAAGAAGCCCTAGCCGAAGGTCGGCTGGAAGGGATCCAAATCGGGGAGCAGCAATCAAAGCAACAGACGGCCCGCAATCTTTTGGCCATCGGTTTAGATCCGCAACAGATTGCAGCGGCGACGGGCTTAACGTTAGAGCAGGTGCAACAGCTTCAACCCGAGTCGGGTGTTTAGGGCAGTCCCCAAAATGTCTGCCGCTCAGCCAGCCAGCCGCTTTCACGCAGATCCTGAATTTGCTGATTGACAAATTGTCGCCATTCTTGGTGTTCGAGTCCTTTGGGCAGGGCGATCGCGAGGGCAGTGGGGCTCAGCAGGGGTTGCTGCAGCGCATAGGCCGGATGCTCTTGCTGCCAACCCACCAAAACCGAGGCCGCGCCGACAAAACCATCAATTGTCTGGGCTTCGAGGGCACTGATCCCGGCTCGATAGGAGTCAAAGGCGACCAAGCGGCCCGGATTGAGATAGGTATTGGCCGCAGGAATCGCCGCCGAGCCTCGTAATACGCCAAGGGTAGTGGGGGTTGTACCGACAGGGGCAAGGACGGTAATGCCGTCAATGTAGTAAGGGGGTGAGAAGTCGACAAGGCGGCTGCGGGCTGGTGTAACGCCCAGGTTCGCGATCGCGAGATCAACCTCACCCATCGCCACCGCAGTGAGGCGCTCGGTATTCAGAAGCGGCACCCACGCGATCGTTGCGCCGTAGCGCTCAGCAATTTCTGTGGCAATATCAACTTCAAACCCCTGCCATGTGCCATCAGAATGCTGCACAGACAGGGGTGGTACATCAGCTTTTACGCCCACACGCAACAGCGGTGCCGCAGCGGCAGGGCTCAAGCCATAGGTAAGACTGCTAAGAAGGACGAACAGCATTAACAACCTGGCTAAAGGCAGCGGGGTCTAGCATTGCCATTTGGGCCAGCATCTTGCGGTTAATCTTGACATCAGCCTTAATCAGCAAGCCCGCAAGGGTGCTGTAGTTGATGCCATCTTGGCGGGCAGCCGCGTTGATGCGAGCAATCCAGAGGCGACGGAAATCGCGCTTCTTGTTACGGCGATCACGATAGGCATTCCGCAACGCCTTCATCACCTGCTGATTAGCGGTGCGGAAGAGCTTTGAGTGCGAGCCCGTAAACCCCTTAGCGAGCTTAAGAATTTTGTTACGACGCTTGCGGGCAACATTACCGCGCTTGACCCGTGCCATGAAACAGCCTCACTTAGATAATCTGGAAAAACTTAAACTGTTGGCTTTGTGGCGTATAGCTGCTACAGAGCTGCCACCGCCTTGCCTGAGGCCGCACTTAACGGTCGTAGGGCATCTGCAAACGCACAGCTTCGGCCTCGGTGTGGTGTACCAATGAGGTGCCGGCTAGCTTCTTCTTGCGTGCCGTGGTTTTGTGCTCGAGCAGGTGGTTATGACCAGAACGCCGCCGGACAATTTTGCCGGTGCCAGTGAAGCGAAAGCGCTTGGCAGTAGCACGCCGGGTTTTGAGCTTAGGCATGACGATTCGATCAAACAGAACGGTCTACTATAGTGCCTGATCGAGGGGCACTTGTGCAAGTCTTTGGAGCGCTAACAGCCTAACGCTGGGTGACGGGAACTCGCTGGGCTGCCCCATACGCTACACGCTAAACTGCGCCAGCCAGGTTTGCAGCTCGTCTAGGGAGCGAAACTCCAGCAAGCACTCTGCCAACGTTTCGAGGTGAGCCACACTCAAGGTGCTGATTTGCTGCTCGATGACAGGTGGCAGCATGTCAAACTTCCGCCGCAAGATTCGCAAGATCACCGTGGCTTCGCCTAATTGCTGGCCTTCTTGACGTCCCTCTTGGCGGCCTTCTTGCTGCCCCTCTTGATACACCCGTGTTTGCTTCAACTCACTAAGGCCAAACATTGCTTCAATCTCCTGACGACTTTTATGAATGAATTTGTACACCAGTGCTGTCTGCACTAATTCTAAAACGTCTCTCCCAATGCCTTGGCTTTGGGCAACCAACTCGTAGGCTCGCTGCTCGGCCTGCTTAGCTGGCGCAATAATCAAACGCAGCAACGACATCAAAAGGGAGCCTTCTAGAGGCAGCTCATCAAGGTAGATACGGATGATTTGCGCTTCTGAGCCGGCCAAATCTGCTGGAATGCCCGAATCGAGGCTGCCATGGGGGTAGATAACGACGGCATACCATACTCGACCCGGTCGGTACTGCCGCAAATATAAGTAAATCTCGGCAAGTAGGCGGTAGTAAAACTGGGCATCCCATTGAAACTGAACTTCGACGAAATAGAGCGGGATATCAGCTTGGGTCGGCAAAAAGAGACCATCAAGGCGAAAGGCAAGCTGTTTCACCTCGCGTGAGGAAAATGTATAGCGTTCGGCCAAGGCCGGATCGAGGCCCAAAATCTCGAAGAGCAGTTCGGGGCAGGTTTGAAAGAGCTGGTAAAAAAGGGTGTCTGTTTTCACACGCCTACGCTAGCAAAGAATCTCTGGCGCGAATATATTGCCCTGGCCAAACTGGGATGCCCACCGAGGAAGACCGAACGTGTGGCAAGACTGGCTCTGGGTAGTCTGGAGACAGGACGAGGGAACGCCAGTGATTACCACAGCACTTTGGCAGGCCGATACACCCGAGTGGATTGCGATCCCAGCGGCTTGGCCCGATATTGTGACGGCTGTACAGCAGCTTCTGACGGAGTCGCAAGGGTCTGCGACCGATCAGAGGTCAGCGCGATTGGTGATCTGTGGGCCGTTGCCGTGGCTCGAGCATTCTGATTGGCTGCTAACGCCCTACCTGATGCCCTCGATGTTGGCGGTGGCGCAGCGGGTTGTGCGGCTGAGTCAGCGTGATCGTTTGGCCCAAGAGGCGTTTGTGATTGCGATAACGCCCGAGTTTGCCTGTGTGGCGGTGCAAGGTGAGCATGAGGGGCAGCGGGGGATTAGTGTCACCTTTGCGCCGGCGGGGGTAGAGGCCGCCCTGAAGGTTATCCAGGCCCGCATTCAGAGCAATCAACCCGAGTCGTTGGCGGTCTGGCCAGAGTTGGTGGAATTGCCCCCACCCAGCTATCCGGTGCTGGCGCGTTGGGGCGCGTTGTTGATTGCGGCGGCTCATAGTCAGGTGGCTTTGCAGCCGGTGGCTGGGCAGCCGTTGTTGGAATCTGGGGCGACCTATACTTCGCAAACACCGGATCCGGAAACACAGCTTTTGCGGGCGTTGGCCCACGAAATTCGCACGCCCCTAACGACAATTCGGACGCTGACACGGCTGCTGTTGCGGCGGCCTGAGCTGGACTCGCGATCGCGACATTACCTCGAAGACATCGATCGCGAATGCACCGAACAAATTGACCGCTTTAGCCTCTTCTTTCACGTCACCGAGCTCGAACCCGCCAAGCTGCAACTGCAAACCACCGCCCTTACCGAATTGCTTCAGCTCAACCAAACCCGCTGGCAAGGTCAGGGCGAACGGCGCGGCCTCGGCCTGCACATGCAAATCCATGACGAGTCTGCCAGTGTTGTGACGGCTCCCGATACCCTCAATGCTGTGCTCAATGGTGTTTGGGATCGGCTTTGTCGGGCGCAGCCAGCCGGTAGCCAAATTCGCATTGATGTTGCTCCGGCAGGCGATCAAATCAAAATTCAGTTTCAAGCTGCCACCACCCCTGATGGTGAAGCCCAACCCCTGGGGCAATGGCTGGTTGTGCAGACCGATACGGGCGCGCTGAGTCTGAGTATGGAAATGACGCGGATGCTCTTCAAAGCCCTTGGGGGCCGGTTGACCCTCCGCCAAGATCGGGGTGAGGTTGTGACGATTTACCTGCCGCGTGCTTAGGCCATCGCTACATTGAGGTGGGGGCACTAATCTCCAGCACACCTTCCAGGAGATTAAACAGCACCTGTCGGGTTGCGGCGACCAAACTGAGACGGGCCGAAGCCAAGGCTGGTGTCTCGCTGGCCACGGGGCCCAGGATGCGGCAGTGGTCATAGAACTTGTGAAACGCCGTCGCGACATTTTCGGCCAAGC
>CAZAGN010000081.1:0-10783 GCA_964484905.1 uncultured bacterium
TCGCGAGCCAGACCGCTGAACAAGCCGAAACCCAAGCTGCCGCCAATGCTCAGGTCGTGATTGCGGCCGAAGCGCAAGTCCGAGCCGAAACCCAAGCGCTTGCCGCACGTCAGCAACGCCGTATCGCCCAACTAGCCGCCATCGAACGCGCCAATCAAAATCTCGCCTTCACAACCCTCATGGCACCTTTCAGCGGCATCATCACTGAGCGCGAAGTTGAAACGGGCGACCTAATCCGTCCGGGCGAAGCCGTTGTCCGAATTGGGCAATTTGACCCCCTCGAAATTACGGTGCCGATTTCCGAGCTCGAGATTAGCCGCGTGCAGGTCGGCCAGTCTGTGTCGGTGCGGCTTGATGCCACTGGCGATACCGAGATGGTGGGTGAAATTAATCGCATTGCCCCCCAAGCCGATGCCAGCTCACGCCAAATTCCGGTAACGATTCGCCTCAGCAACGCTGATGGTCGTCTAGGTGGTGGGTTCCTGGCTCGGATCACGCTGTTAAACCCTGCCGCCGCTACCCTAGTTGTGCCCGAAAGTGCCGTGCGTGATGGCCAAGTATTCGTGCTCAACCGCAACTCCGAGCCACCCACTGTACAAGCTCAGACGGTCGAACTCGGCGAGCGTCAGGATGGCCGGGTTCAGGTTCTCGGTGGCTTGGACGAAGGTAGCGAAATCATCGTGCGCAGCAGTCAACCCCTCGAAACGGGGATGAGCGTCCAGGCCAATGAACCAGCCCAAGCAAATCGCAGTCTAAGGTAATAGCAACCAAGGGAACGTTGTCATCATGGGATTCAGTAGTCTTTCGATTCGGCGGCATATTGCTGTGCTAATGCTGACATTGGCTGTTGTCGTGGTCGGTGTATTTTATGTGGTGCGGCTACCGATCGATTTACTACCCGCAATTACCTATCCCCGCATTGGCCTACGCTTTGATGTGCCAGGGGTTTCACCCGAAATTGCCGTCGAAGAAATTACAAAACCCCTCGAAGAAACCTTGGCTGCAACTGAGGGTGTGCAACAGATTTTTTCCCAAACCCGTGATGGCCGCGTCAGCATCGACCTTTATTTCGCGCCTGGTGGCAATATTGACCAAGCCCTCAACGATGCCACTGCCGCCCTTAATCGCGGTCTCAGTCGGTTGCCCGAGGGTTTGGGTGTGCCGCGTCTGTTTAAGTTCGACCCATCTCAGTTACCCGTCTACGAGCTTGCCCTGACCTCACCGAGCCTTGATGACGCGACTTTACGGACCTTTGCCGAAACTGAACTCGAACGTGAGCTGACGGTGATTAATGGTGTCGCCAGTGTTGATACATCGGGTGGTGTCAATGAAGAGGTACGAGTACAGATTGACTTTGAGCGCCTGCAAGCCTTTGGCATTCCCCTCAATAGCGTGATCCAAGCCCTTGAAGCCCGTAACCGCGACATTGCTGGTGGCCGCTTTAGTGGCAGCGATCAGGAAGCGCTTATTCGAACCCTCGGTCGCTTCCGCTCAGCCGAAGAGCTGGCCAGTGTGGCCATAAACGTCGACGGTCAACAAATTTTCTTGCGTGACTTTGCCCGCATTCTCGACGAAACTGCTGAGCAGCGGGTGTTTGTGACCCTCAATGGCACACCGGCTGTCAAAGTCAGCATTCAGAAGCAACCCGGCACCAACACGGTCGAGGTGGTTGACCAAGTGCGCCAACGCCTCGACGACCTTGAGCGTGCCGGTGTCTTCCCCAGCGATCTTGTCAGGACACCGACCCTCGATGAATCGGTATTTATCCGCAGCTCCCTGCAAAACGTTACGAGTGCGGCCTTGTCGGGGGCAGCCCTCGCCGGTTTGGCAGTGTTCGCTTTCTTGGGGTCACTGCGGCAAACCTTGATTGTTGTTTTTGCAATCCCGCTGGCCTCGTTTGCGGCTGTTATTTTGATGGGTGTCTCGGGGCTTTCGCTTAATATGTTTAGCCTCGGCGGCTTGGCACTGGGGGTTGGCATTGTGGTTGACAACGCCATTGTGATGCTAGAAGCGATTGCGGCCGCCATTGAACGCCTCGATCAGCCCGAACACAAAGCCGAGGTGCTCAACGCTGCTGCCCGCAGTAGTGCTGAGTTGGAGTCGGCGTTAGTCGCGTCGACCAGTACGAACCTCGTGGCTGTGTTGCCCTTCTTGCTGGTGGGTGGCTTTATCGCGCTGCTATTTAATGAGCTGATTTTGACGATCAGCTTCGCGATCGCGGCTTCGCTACTTGTCGGTCTGACGGTCGTACCAATGCTTACGGCACGGACACTAGCGCTACCCATTTCCAGTGGCATTCGTCAGTGGGCACCGTACCAGCGATGGCAACGGTCGATCGCCTGGATGACCCTACGCTATGCCCATACCCTTGCCTGGGTGCTCCAGCGACGCATCTGGGTCGTCGGTTTGGCTGTCTTAATTTTGGGTGGTAGCAGCTTGGCTGTCGCCGGCCAGATTCCCCAAGAACTGTTGCCCCGAATAAGTACTGGTCAGGCTGATGTCCGGATTCAATTTCCGGCGGGGACAACGCTGGCGACAAACCGTGAGGTCATGGGCCGTGTTGATGAGATTGTGCAGGCGCAGCCCGAAACGGAGTATGCCTTTACGACGGCTGGAGGCGCTTTGTTTGGCACCAGCACCACCGAAAATACACAGCGGGGGTCGGTGAGTGTCACCCTCAAACCCGGAACCAACGTGCCTGCATTTGTTGAACGTCTGAACCAGGAGCTGGGCCAACTCAACTTGATCGACACCCGCATTCGCGTCAACCCTGGTGCAGTGCGCGGTCTCATCCTCAATAACTCACCGGTGCGGGCTGATGTTGACGTGCAGCTTCAGGGTGAGAATACCGAAACCCTGCAAGAAGCAGGCCGGATGGTGATGCAAGCGCTCGATGAACAGGCAACCCTGGCGCGCTACCGCCCCGATGCCAATGATCCTCAACCCGAGATTCAGATTATCCCGGACTGGGAACGGGCAACTGCCTTGGGTCTGAGTACGACCGATATTGGCCAAACGGTTCAAGCTGCTTTGCAGGGCCGGGTTGCGACCCAACTCGAGCGTGGTGATCGCCTTGTGGATGTGCGTCTAGAGCTGGATGATGCACTCTTAGAACGACCGTCCCAGTTGGCCCAACTGCCGCTGCTAACACCCAGTGGTCAGCGGGTGCGCTTGGGCGACGTGGCCCGGGTCGAGCTAGGGGTTTCACCCGGTGAGATTCAGCGGATCAATCAGCGGCAGGTTTTTCTGATTGCGGGCACCTTGAATGATGGCGCTAACCTTAACGAGGCTTTGGCCGAGTCAGAAACCATTGTCGATAGCCTTGATCTGCCGGGTGGTGTCACCCGTCTTCCCAGTGCTGCCGCAAGCTCTAACCGCGAAACCCAAGTTACCTTCATTACCCTTGGTAGTTTGGCGGCGTTCTTGGTGTTTGTGGTGATGGCGGTGCAGTACAACAGTGTTATCGACCCGCTCGTGATTATTCTGACCGTGCCCCTGGCCTTGGCAGGCGGCATTTGGGGCCTCTTCCTGACGCAAACACCCCTGGGCATCACGGTGGTTGTCGGGGCTGTGCTCTTGGTCGGCATTGTTGTTAATAACGCCATTATTTTGGTGGAGCTGGCGAACCAAATTCGGCAACAGGATGGTGTTGATGCGGCAACGGCAATGCTGAAGGCAGCGCCCCAGCGACTGCGGCCTATTTTAATGACAACGATTACGACGGTGTTGGGGCTTTTCCCCCTCGCGATCGCGACCGGAGCGGGTTCGGAACTGCTGCAACCGATGGGGGTCGTGATTTTTTCAGGTCTATCCCTAGCTACGCTCCTAACGCTGTTTCTGATTCCATGCTTCTACACGCTGCTGCATCCAGAGCGCCGTCAGCCTGACATGACACCGCTGCCCACAGCCACACCAGTCCGCCACTAGATAAGTACAGAGCCAACCAAGGTCAGGTTTACAGCCAAGCTTGATTCAAACCGGAATCAAGCGTCTCACTCGAGGCAGGCTTTACGCCCAGTCCTGAGGAACCAGCTGATTCTTGCTACGATGACTTGGCTGTCTTCCATAATCCTATGCGTCCTCGTCGTGCTGCCCGTGAACTAACCTTGTTGAGTATGGCGCAATTGCCTGCCAACACCGATAAGCTCAGCCAAAAGCAGCTTTACGATATTCTTGTGGCGGCTATTCGGACTCTTAAAGATGAGGTCGAAGATGGCCTAGAGCGGGCGGGGGATGCGGTGGCCCGAGGCGAACATGCTATTCAGGCCAGCTATGCCGAGCTGATAACCGATGCTACGGGTAGTAGCCATGCTGAGCTGGATAAACTTAAGCAACTCCAGAAGCAGCTTAAGAAACTGCGTCAGCATCCTGATTTGAGCTATGACGTGACCGCAACCCTAGCCAATGCGATCGAGGCTTTTGGCAGTTGGCAGCAGCAGCTTGTGGGTGCGCAAGCTACGCTCAAGGAGGCGGTTGGGTATCTACAGCAGGCCACGCAAAATAACGGCGTCGCCCTCACGCTGCCAGAGTTTCTCTTGGTTGCTGATCAAAAAGAGGTGCATCGCTATGCACTGGATCTCTTGATTGGGCTTCAAGATCGGCGGGATGGTGTCGATGAGTTGCTGCAGACAGCCCTGCTGGGCTGGCAAGTGGAGCGGTTGGGTCGTCTCGAGCGCAATATTATGCGGATTGCGATTACGGAATTTCAGTTTTTGGCAACAGCTCCCGCACCCGTGGCAATCAGCGAGGCAGTTGAACTAGCTAAAAAATATTGTGGTGAGGAATCGCCTGCTTTTGTTAACGGTGTGCTCCGGCGGGCGGCTGGCCAGCTTCAGCGGGAAGGGTAGTCAAACGCGGTGGTAATGGGTCGTTCCTGAGGCGAAGACCTGCCGCCTAGCTCACGTGTTGCTTTGCCAGCGTAGAGCTGAGTTCCTCATCAAAGTCAGATTATCGATGTTTGAATGAACGGCTTGAGATAAAGTTGCGAGAAAAACAGATTAATAAATCTATAGTTTTGCTAACTTTTAGGAACATAATCATCATTAATCTAAACGTTAAGGACTTATTAACGGAAGGTGTTCGAGCTGCTACAACAGTGCTAAATTAAGGGTAGGTCGCCCGAGTAACTCCACGTCACTCATTAAATCGGATAGGGCTATGTTGAATTCAGATTACTGGCATCTTAATCAGAATAATCTGGATCGCTCTCAGCGCTTTTTGTAAACCTGGCATACACCAGTTTTCATACCGCTTGTGCTAAATCGCTTGCCGATAGCATTGGCGACACTCTAGTCATCAGGAGACATCTCATGCCAAACGTTGTCATTCAGGGCAAAAACTTTGATATCACAGATGCAATTCGTGAGTACGTAAACACCAAAATCACGCGCTCTGTCGATAACTTTGCTCAGCTCACCAACGAGATTGATGTCCACCTTTCGGTTAAACGTAATCCACGTATTCAAGATAATCATTCGGCTGAAGTGACTGTCTATGCCAACGGTACGGTGATTCGGGCTGAAATCAGCTCACCCGATATGTATGCCAGCATTGATCAAGTGTCAGACAAGCTGACGCGGCAGTTGCGGAAGTACAAAGAGCGCAATGGCACCCACAAGCAAAAGCATTCGGCGGTCAAGACATCGATCGCGATCGGTCAGCAACCCGTGACTGAGCAGCCTGACTTAAACCGTACGCCCGAGTTGCCCAGTGAAATTGTGCGGATGAAGTATTTTGCCATGCCACCGATGAGTGTTGAGGAAGCGCTTCGACAGCTTGAAGTTGTGGATCATGATTTCTTTGTTTTTCGTAATCGCGAGAGCGGTGAAATTAACGTTATTTACGAACGTAACCACGGTGGCTATGGTCTCATTCATCCCCGTAGTTAGGTCGCGATCGTTGAGCTGTGCGTTCGGGTATACAAAGCACACGACACGCCGCCACTAGATAAGGTTAAAGGGGCTAAAGGTTAAAGGGGCTATTGGATACTTAAGCTGAAATCATGCCTGTGTTTATCCTGTGTTTTTTCACCTTAGCCCCTCTGCCGAAGCGCTATATTTAAAGCACTATATTTTGGGTATTACCTCAGACAGGTTGCCTCACGCTGATTGACAGTCGTTAACCCTATCGGTTTTGACAGAATCACTGAGGGCAACCCACTGGGCCACACTCAGGTTTTCGGCGCGGGCTTGGGGCGGCAAGCCCAACTGAGCCAGGGTTGCTTCGAGTACGTCCTTATCGACAACGGTCTGGAGGTTGTTGGCCAAGGTTTTGCGGCGGGTGGCAAAGCCCATCCGCACCAGTTGATCGAGATACTGCCAATCGTGGGGTGGGGGCGACCACAGTTGTGGCTTGAGGCGCACAACGGTTGAGGTCACTTTGGGTGCTGGCACAAAGGCTTTGGGTGAAACATCGCAGATCCAGGTGCATTCGGCCAGCAACTGCGAACGGACTGATAAGCCGCCATAGGTTTTGCTGCCGGGCAAGGCCACGAGGCGGGCGGCTACTTCTTGTTGCAATAGCAAAACAATGCGCTCAAATTGATGCACAGGTGCAGTGAGGCTGCCCAAAAGGCGATCCAGGATGGGGCTGGTGATGTTGTAGGGGATATTGGCAACCACCACCTTCGGCTCGGGTGGCAGTGGCATTTCGAGGAAATCGCCCTGAATGAGGGTCAGGTTGGTTTTGTCGGCAAATTTCTTTTGCAGCAGTTGATGCAGTTTAAAGTCCAGCTCGACCGCCACGACATGACCTGCTGCATTGAGTAAGCGTCGTGTGAGCTGACCGGTACCGGGGCCAATTTCGAGCACAATCGTTTCGGGCGTGAGCTGGGCCGCCTGAATAATCGCGTTGTGCACAGAGGCATCTTTCAGCCAATGCTGGCCAAAGCTTTTACGCGGACGCGGCATAGATAACCCCAAAGTGGCTGTATCACGCTAGCACCTTTCGTTGAGCTAAGGCTTGCGAGCGGCACTACGGATGGTGCATCAACTGACGCGGGCGCTTTGCATACTATGTTTTAGTTAGGTTTTCATCTAGCATTTCATTTGTAGTTTGTAATCACAAGATCGTAGTGAATACTACGGTTTATACAGAAAGATTGCCGTAAGGTTAGACACTGTGAGGTGTGGTCACTTTGTTTCAAAAGCTGACTGTTTGGCTGTGTCAGCACCGTGGGTGGATTTGGGAAGGCTATCTAGCTAGGTAGTTATCGGACGTAATTGTTGTCACTTAGAATTTTTTGTAAGGGGGAAATATTATGGGCGCCGACCGTCGGGATATGATTCCGTTTTTTGTGGTTTTGGCGGGGTTTATCGTTTTGCGTCTGTTGCTGCCGTGAGGCTGGCAGGCAGTTCGACGGTAAAGGTTGTGCTGGTGGCGGTGCTGCTGACGGTGATCCGACCGCCCAGGGTGGCGGCGCATTGCTGCACTAGGGCGAGGCCGAGGCCGGTACCGCCGTGTTTCCAGGGATCATTTTGGCTGAGGCGGTAGAACTTATCAAAGATGTGTTGCCATTCGCTTTGGGGAATTGAGACGCCGGTATTGGTCACCTCGATCGCGAGCTGGCCAGCCTTGAGGGCGGCATTGACCCGGATGTGCTCGTGGGCAGGCGTGTATTTGCTGGCATTAAAAAGCAGTTCGCTGAGGATGCGCTCGAGGTAGTTGACATCACTGTAAATGATGGGTAAATCGTCAGGAATTGTCATCTGAAAATTTTGGTGCTGTTCTTGCAGGCGTAGGCTGAGGGGTGTGATTAGACGTTGGATAAGTTGGCCCAGATCAACGGGGCTGAGGCTGAGATCGGCGGCACCGGCTTCGAGGCGGGTCATTTCGAGCAGATCATTAATCAGGGCAATTTCGCGGTTACTCTCGCTTTTGAGCACATCGACATAACGCCAAATGGATTCTGGCAAATCACTCAGATTACCGAGATGCAGGTTCAGCATTTGTGTTGCCATCTTGATGCTGGTCATGGGTGTACGCAGCTCGTGGGAGATTGTGCTGAGGAAATCATCTTTGAGTTGATTGAGGCGTTGCAGCTCTTCAACTTGGCTTTGGGCCGCTTGATACAGACGGGATTGGCGTAGGGCGATGGTGCATTGGTCGCTGACCTGCGTTACGAGATCAATTTCGGCGGGGCTAAAGTGTGTTTCGGCAGAGCGTACAACCAAAATATCGCCAATAGTCCGGCTTTCTTGGCGAATCGGTACAGCCAGCAAGGTCACTTGCTGATGTAGGCTTTCAACATAGGTGGTGGCATGGGTGGTCTGGCCGCCATAAAGATTGCTGTAGATATCTAGGTGTTGCTCGACGGGTAAGAGAACATTGCCCCCCTCACAAAGGCCATGTCGATAGGTATATTGAACCTTCGGCTGCCTATCTACATAGGTACTGACGTTACAGAGCAATGGTTGCAAGCTCTGGCCGATGGCTTCGACGGCGGTGCCCAGAATTTCGATTTCATCAAAACTAACGGAGATTTGGTTGGTGATGCGGCGGGTGAGGGCTTCAAATTCGAGGGCTTTTTGGAGATCTTGCGTCCGCACATCTACCTGTTGCTGCAAGTGCTGATTTGCACCCTTGAGTTGCGCGGCCAGTTGGGCCTGTTGGATCGCGATCGCGAGCTGGTTTGCCAGCATTTGCGCCAGATCGATCTGATCGGCTGACCAGGTGTAATTAAGGTCAGCGATCTTCAGCGTCAGACTGCCCCAGGTCTGCCCCTCAACCACCAGCGGCAACAGCAGCCAAGTACCCGGAAAGGCTTGCGCCACTCCTTGATTAACAGGATCCGTAATTGACTGCGTTGAGACATTAACGATTTCTCCCCGCTTGAGAGCAGCGGCGAAGGGATTATCGTCATCAGGAATGGTGTAGCCAGAAAATTGTGTCACCCCTGGATCCGAGTAAGAATCACAGATGTGCCGCCAGATTGATTGATCAGGTTCATAGCGGGCAACTGTTGCCAAGTGAAGCTGAAATAACTCAGCAATATCATGGGTTGCCGTTGTAAAAATCGTCGGTAAATCGAGCGAGTCGCGAATGGCCTGGGTCACCCGGTTTAGGGCTTGTTCGCGTTGAATTTTCGCTTGCAGCTCCAGCTCAGCCTGTTTACGGGCCGTAATGTCAGTAACGAAGCCCTCAATGTAAAGTAGCTGGTCGCGATCGTCAAAAATCCCCTGCCCCCGCTCCCAGACCCAACGTATTGCGCCTGTAGCGGCAATGATGCGGTACTCAAACTCGTAGGGTGAATGCGTCGCGGTGGCATTGTTAATGGCCTGCCAGACAAACTCGCGATCATCAGGGTGCATGATCTGGCCAAAATGCAGAGTCTGACTAATGAACTGATTTACCGAATGACCTGTAATAGCTTCAACACCTTTACTGAGATAGGTTGCAGGGTAGTCGGGGGTATGCAAAAAGGTGTAGACAAATCCGGGCAAGTTACCAATCAACGTCGCAAGACGGCTTTCACTGGCCTGAAGTGCCCGCAGTGCCTCACGGTAGCGAGTAACGTTTCGCGAAATACAGAGCAGCGATACCACTTCGCTTTGATCTGTGGCCGGATTCAAGGCTAGCTCAGGCACAATCACCATTTCAAAGGTGCAGTGACCCATTCGGGTTGGCGTTTCAAACTCGATACGTTGAGGTGCAGCTGTTGTTAGAGCTTGGTTTGCGGCGGCTTCAAAGGCTGCCACCATTGCCGGATCCATGTCTAATTCGCGGCAGGTTTTGCCCAAAAATGCTGCTGCCGCAATGCCGGTGAGGTGCTCTAGGGCAGGACTGACGTAAAGATGGCGCAGATCGCGATCAAAGCGCTCAATAATATCGGGCGAGTTTTCGGCAAGGGTCTGAAAATGTTGCTGGGCTGCCTGGAGTGCCAGTTCAGCCTGTTTGCGATCGGTAATGTCGAGAATGACGCCATCACAAAGATAGCGACCATCAGCAAGGGCTGACGGCTGAGCGCTAATCTCCAGCCACTTGCGGCGTCCCTTAGGTGTTGTAATCTGAATCGACAGTTGCCATGACTGACAAAGCGGCTGCGCATTCTGCCGAGTCATTTCCAACTGATCGCGATCATATGGCTCAATCAAATTCCAAATCGCGTGAATATCCCAGCATTGGGCCAACGGCAGGTCAAACAACTCGCTGGCACGATCACTGATGTAGATAACTTCTGCCTGCGTCGCAGGTTCAGTTACAAAGCGATAGACGACCGCCGGTACATTACGATTCAGCTGCTCAAAGCGGCTCACACTGGCCTGTAATTCTTCCTCCAGTTGTCGCCGTTGGGAAACATCCAGAATTACTGCGTCCCAAAGCACTGCACCATCCGCCAAACGACGCGGCATCCCAGAGGCTTCAACCCACTTAAGCTGTCCGCCAGTGGTCGTGATCCGCCAGCTGTGTTGCCAAAGCGAAAGATCAGCGGCTGAGCAGGCTAGAGAGTGCCGGATGCCTTCGCGATCATCTATGTGAACAGCCTGCCAGAGTTGCTCGGTGTTGCTGCCAATCTGAGCCGAAGTGAGTCCCCACAGATGTTCGCAGCCCTCGCTTACATAAACCATCGAATCCCGTCCATCGGGATGCCAGCAGTATTGAAGCACAGCACCGGGTAAGTTTTGGGCGAGCCTAAGGAGGCGAGTCTCACTTTCCGCCAAGGCCAGTTCTGCTTGTTTCTGCGCTGTCTTGGTTTGACTTTCAGGTAAGGTACCTGAATCCAGCGAACCTACAAAACCCTGGGGCGTGGGTGAAGCGTGGTGACTGACCTGGACGCCATTCAGCA
>CAZAGN010000082.1:0-10649 GCA_964484905.1 uncultured bacterium
CCAGGCTCATCTCTACCTAAACCCCCTCCCACAAAGAGGGGGTTTACCTTTTTGAAGCTATAGTGGTCACTATAGCCTCCCTAATCTCTCCGCTGGGGAGAGGTCAGCGGTAGGCTTACAACCTCGAGGAGGAGACATGCTACACCGAAAAATTTACCAACTGTCTCGTGAGGGTAAAGAAGTTTGGATTTATCTTAGGGATCAGGGCCGTTGGCTGGAGCATGCCCGGATTTTAGATATTGAAGGTGATCTAGTACTGGTACGCTATGAGACTGAAGATGATGATGAAATCTGTTCCTGGGAGGAGATGATCCGACTCGAGAGTATCGGTGCTGTCACACAACGCTTATCTAGTGTTCCTAAAGGGCACTTGCTGCCCAGTGAGCTTAATGTAACTGAGGATTGTCCTGTTGCTGAGCAATTGTCTAATGAATCAGCAGTGAACGAGATTGAAATTTCTGCTCGTTTGGATAGCTCTGAAGATACTCACCCCGCTCGACGTCAGGATCAGGGTGAAGTCTAGATAACTTGGGACTTGATTTATAGAATTCAGAAGCTCCGCAGTCATGTGGAGCTTTTCTGTTTTAAGACCTGAAACCACTTATTTAAAATAATTTGGCAATGTTTCTGCTTGATGCCACCAATGACTTTAGGTTGATGAAAGTGTCCCGCAAGCGTTGGGAGATTGAGGACGCTTCGCAGTGCGCCAGCTTTAGGGTCGTCAGCACCATATATAATCTGTTCGATACGAGCCTGTGAAAGTGCTGCTGCGCACATTGAGCAAGGTTCAAGAGTGACATAGAGGCGACAGTTAGGGAGTTTCCAAGTCTGGCTCTTTAAACCGGCTTGCCTGAGAGCCAGAATTTCAGCGTGGGCTGTGGGGTCATGATCCCGTTCACGCCGATTACCAGCGATCGCGAGAATAGTATCACTAGCATTGACAATCACTGCACCGACAGGTACTTCTCCAGCCGCACCAGCGGCTTGAGCTGCCTCGATAGCTATTTGCATCCAGTACTGATGACTATAGAACATGACTAAAAAGACCAGGCGCCGCGATTAGAAAGCCTACGAGGAAGCCAAGAATAGTTGAAATCGAGACCGTAGCCCCACCTAACTCGTAGGCTTCGGGCATCATGGTGCTGGAAAGCATAGAGAGAATGGCACCGCCAGCAATCGCATGGGTAGTTGCGATAGCTAGGTTATTGCCATAGGTCTGGAGAATACTGCCGCCAATGGCGCAGAAACCACAGAGGACAACTTGCCCAGTCCATAAGCTCAGAATCCGTCGAACAGATGTACCGTTCTGGCGCATACCCGTTGCACTGCTCAGGGCTTCGGGAAAATTGGCGATAAAAACAGCTAAGAGAAAAGAGCTACTCAGACCAGCACCTACGGAGCCCATACCGATAACAATAGCCTCAGGGATATTGTCAAGCATTGTACCAACCATAATTGCAACTGGTGCCGAGCGGGGTGAGAGTGAGGCAACCATGCGGGCTTCTTCGGCAGGGGAGAGATCGAGTTCAACACTGTCGATGGCCTGCCGCCGCCAGGCCGCGTAGTTGGCGGCTGTGCGACTATCGTTGGCTGACTGAAGACGGCGAGCCAGGACACGGCTAAGGGCGGCTGAGAGATGGGGTGAACGCAGCATGAGATCGTCGAAGTGCTCGCGGTTGAGGCGATAGATATCCATATCTGTGCGAGCGACAATACTCGCGGAACGAGGATCGCCAGTCAGGAGTGCCATTTCACCGAAAACATCACCGTCCTTTAGGAGAGCAATGGGGTGATTATTCTTGATGACATCAGCCTCACCCCGCACAATGAGACCAAACCAGTCACCGACATCCCCTTCATGAAATAGGGTTTCCTGTGCCTCAATTGTGAATGGCTGCAGCAAAGAGACAAGGGCTTGTGCCTCACCGGGTGGGATTTGCTGAACGACATCAACGTGGGCAATATCGTCGAGGATGGCGCATGTTTGGGCCTGACGCGTTTGGAAGAGAAAGCGGCGTTGGGAGGCAGGTTTACGGAGAAAGCCGCCCAAACGATCCACAATATGGGTAAGGGTGGCGAAAAGACCACAACCGATCGCGAAACCGAGCATGAGTGGCCATATCCCGCCTTCGCTATAGGCCGAAAGGGTGATGTCGAAGGCAAGCGCCGAGAGCAGGGCACCGCTACCGAAGGCCATGATCGCGGCTGAGAGGGTGCGACGAGGCTGCCAAAAGACACCCAGGAGAGCACCGAGTAGAAGGCTAGATGCACCGAGAATACCGTGCCAGAAGGCAAGAAGCATACACTTGCGTCAGAAAAAAGAGCTGGGAACGAGCACATGGCTTTGACTGAGCTGCTGTGCAGTGCCTTTAGTGTAAGTTATTGAACTTGCACCTGATCCTTGATCAAAGCTGGCTCAAGACTGAAGTAGGCGTGTACAACTTACTTATTAGGCTTACTTCAGTCTTCGAGTTTGGTGAAATTATAGGGAGCTGTAAAGTTGTTGTAACGGATTCGAAGACGCTGACTAAAGCGATGGTCAAGTGCTTCAACAGCCGCCGCAAACTCTGGCTCGGAGTCCCAGGCAATGAGATAAGCGGCGTTGTAGATCATGGCATCAGTAAGTGGGGGATTCTCGACTACCTCACGGGCTAAGGGATTGAGGTCGGCTTGAAATGTTGTTGTGATTTCATATTGCCGTGCCTGTAAGCCTTTTTCGACGCGCTGGCCAAAGGCGATGACCTCGTCCATGCCCAGTTGGCGGCCCTCTAGACGATCACGCATTGCCGCTAGGCCCGAGTTGGCGGCCAGTAGCAGTTGCAGCTCGGTGTTTTCATCCCAAAAGATCTTAACCCCGACTTCGCGATAGCCGGCTAGGGAGCTGAGAAGTGCTGTTAACTTGGCCTGACGGGGTTGCAATAGCTCAGTATGCACTTGGGCCCAATCGTTGACCATAACGCCAAATTGCAAAGGTAGTAAAGTTGGGTAGCCCTGCTGCATGAGGGTTTCAAGAACAGTTTCGTGGCAAAGGAGGTTACGGCGGCTCGCTAAAAACCGTTCACCGCTAACCTCAGAATAGATAACGGTAAACGGCGGTAGAGCCATGAACTGGACAACGGTGCCTTCCATGCCCGGTGTCTCTAGGGTAGGTAGTTCGGCGTGGTGCGGCACAATGCCATAGAGATAGAGCACTTAACCCTCCTTGAGCAGGTACTGCGAGGTGAGCACGAGACGCAGCTTAGCGTGAATAAGTGTCAAATCAGCAAGCCCGACATCAACTTCTCCTTCGACAACAATGCCCTTGTTGAGGAGACGATCCAAGAGTTCGAGGACTGAGCCGCTGTCTGTGGTCATGCCGGGGTAGTACTGGTTGGGCAGGAGAGTACCCAGTTCACCTAAGTTCCAGTTCAAATCGGCTGGGTCAATGTCAAAAATGGTACACAAGCGTTGAATCTCTTGCTCAAGACTTTGCAAGCTGGTTGAGGCGCGTTCGAGCTCGGCATCGCTGAGCTGCTCGGCATCCATGCGCCGAATGACTTGAGCCTCCATAAGCTGGCGGATGAGCTCCACCACAGACAGCAAGAGAGAGGCTAGACCGGCCTCAGTAGTCATGGGTTGGGGAGTGCTCGCAGTGACGCTAGCTCCGTTTCGAGCTGCTGGACACGCTCAAGAAGCTGCTGGTTGGCAGCAAGCATTTGACGACTTTGGCTATTGAGATAGGGGTCTGTTTCCCACCAGTTAATGCCAATTTCTTTAGCTTTATCGACAGAAGAAATGAGCAAACGAATGCGGATATTAAGTAACTCTGTCGAGCCTACGGAGACGGAGATATCACCCGCAATCACAATTCCCTTGTCAAGAACCCGCTCGAGGATGTCCGCGAGGGTCGAGCCTTGGGTTGAAGTAGTCAGACTCAAGCAGCACTCCTGGCGGCACCAAGCAGTTGTCGCAATAGTACTACGGCTTCGTCGTAGGCAAGGCTGGCACGGGATAAGAGGACATCAGCGCAGACATCCGCAAAGTCGGGATGTTGGGCCACAACAGGAATGTCGTGCTCGTTGCAGATGCGGCCAATCATCATCGCGGCGCGTAAGCCGGAGGATTTGGGCGGGCAGGCTTGCTTGCGAAACTGGTGTACAAGGGAGACGATGGTTAGGGCATCGGTGGCACCCAGCCCCATTTTCTGCACCAAAATTTGCTGCTGGGTCTCGGCGTCGGGTTCAGGCATCACAATGGTGACGAGCCGGTCCAGTAGAGCATCCTGGGTATCGTGGACACCGGCATATTCGGCTGGGTTGGAGGTGAAGATCGCCCGAAAATTAGGGTTGACGCGCACATACTCGACGCGGTTGGCCGAAGGGGGCAAAATCAGGAGCTTTTCTTCGAGGGCGGAGAGGAGGACGTTGTTAACCTCCGGTCGCGATCGGTTGAACTCGTCGTAGATGAGGGTGAAGCCTTCTTGGCAGGCCAGGGTCAGGCGGGAATCGACCCATACTTGGCGAAACTCATCTTCGAGCTTGTAGACGCTGTGGATGTAGTTATCGACGACTTTTTTGCGGCTGAAGCCAGATTGGTTACCGACCATATCGCCGCTGTTGAGTTGGTCATCACCAAAAATGAGCATCATGGGCCGTGCCATGAGGCTAGCAAGATGCATGGCCATGGTTGTCTTGCCACTGCCTGCGGGACCTCGGAGATGGATGGAGTAACCCGATTGCAGGTAACGCAACGCCCTGACAGCGAGGCGTTGTACGGAGGGCGTTTGGATGAATTGTGTAGGACGGGCGTGCAAAACAGTGGTCACAGCACTACCTCAACAGAAAAGGGGCCAAAGATTAGGAATTCAACAGCCGTAAGAATTTAACAGTCGTAAGAATTCGATCACCGTAGGGACTTGGCAGCCTGTAAGCGCCTAGCAACCTCAAAGGATACTGACAACCTAAGGCTTTGCAATCCGACCTTGGTCAGCCAGGGCGCGAATTGCACCCACCGCTTCAGTCCGACTGATGCCAATGGTAGCCTCAATATCCCGTAGGGTGGCGCCCGGATTGTTTTGGAGATACTCGAAAACAGCTTCAAGATCAGTGCCCGTGGCGGCTGGTGCTGGGGTGGCCGTGGTTTCGGGGGGCGTTGTGCTGGTGGTGGCACTTTGAGCTTGAAAGGCTTCGAACAGGGCGCGACTGCCAGGACGCACTTCTTCCTGTAGGGCAAGGCGATAGTCACGACGGGCTGCTGCTTCTGCGGCGGCGCGTTCTTGGCGAGCTTGGCGCAAGTTCACAAGGTGACTTTGCAGGTCGCGGCTCCGGGCGGCTTGGTCGGCTTGTCGGGCCGCAATTTCTGTATAAGCCTGCTGTTGGCGCTCAACTTCGCTAGCCTGGCGGTTTTGGGCCAGGGTTTGTTGCTGGGCTTGCCAAGCGACGGCGGCGGCGGCAAGATCGGCCCGAAGATTGCTCAGTTGGGCTTGGGTCGCGGCGGCTTGGGCTTGAGTGTTGGTGCGAAGGGCGACGCAAAAGGCTTGGAGGTTACGTGCCATGACCTGGGCGTTAGCCAGCCGCTCGGTTTGGTTGCTCTGTAGCAGGGTGGCAACATCAGTTTGTAAAGTGCTGTACCACGCTTGGATGTCTTGACGCAGGCTGGCAAATTCTTGGGCGCGTAGATCCGCCACGGTTCGCCGGAGCGTCGCGACAAAGGTATCAAGGGCTGCTCGTTGAGCCGCACTGCTGGCGAAGCGCTCGTGCTGGGTTGTCTGCAAGAAGGTTTGAACCTCGGCGCTGAGGGTTTGGACGAATTCGCTGAGGCGCTGCTGCTGCGCCGCACACATTTGGGCCTGCTGCGCTTGACGGGCCTCGCGATCGCGAGCGGCGGTTTGCCGTAATGTAGCTGTAAACGTATCGAGCTCTTGCCGGAGTGTGTCACGTCGAGCAAGACGCTCAGCAGCAAGGGCATACAGGTTGACGTGCGGCATAGAACTCCTCTGAGTAGAGAATAATAAGCCTGAGAAAGGCGGAACGAGTCAGGCCATAGATCATCAGGCTTAGAGTTAAGAACTCCCCCCAGTGGGGGAGTTTCACGAGTTTAGGTTAAGCAGCGGGTACAGCAGCTTGAGCGGTCAGACCAACAGCTTCGGCATACTTGAGATAGGTCTCAACCGAGGCAATAACGACCCGAGCTTCGATCGCGAGCAGTTCGATACCCACCAACGACACGCGTACCCAAGCGTCAATGACGATGCCTTTGTCCAAAATACGATCAACAACTTCAGCCAGACTTGAGGAGGAGTTTACTTTTTCAACAGCCATGATGCTACCTACTTTGATTCAGGGTTTTCTACAGCTCAGTCAGTGACTAGCCCCACCAACTATACAAAAATCATCGCTGATGCGCTTGATGTGAGGGAGCGTAGTATCGCCACTGCAACACAACCCCGCCCACCAATACTCCGTAGAATTACGTGACACCCGTGTAATACTTTGCAACTATCTTGAACAAAAGGGTGTTAATCAAACATTGGGGTTGCAAAACACCCACATCTACGCGAAATAGTTCGGGCAAATAAACAAGAACTTGTGCTGCTGACAGTCAAGCTTTGCTTGTCGCTGCTTCGGGGCTGGAATGCGACAAGTATTCCAGGTCTGCCGAGGCTGGTACGCAGTGGGAATGTTGCACTGCAGTTGCCCTGCGCAAGGGTGAGTTGCGGGCGCACCGTACGCCTCTGAAGCCTTCGTCTGCCAGAATAGATGAAACCTTCCCGAGAAGCCATGAACACCACCGATCTTTTGCGTCAGTTGTTGTTAGTTGGTATCGGCACCACCTCGTTGGTGATTGAGCAAGTCAGTCGCCTGATGGATGAGCTGGTCCAGAAAGGCAGCCTCAACCCGGATGAAGCCCGGCGCATGATTGATAGCGTTTTAGAACAGGTAAAAACTGAGCAGGGGAATGTCGAGGCGCAGATGCAGCGCCTCGTTCGCAATACGATGCAAGATTTGGGGGTGCCCCGCCAAGCGGAAATGGATGAGTTGCGAGGACGTTTAGACCGCCTAGAGCGGCAAGTCCGCAGTCTGGAAGATCGCTTGGGCTAGGTGGGTCACTCATATCGCTGGCTGAAGCAGCTACCTTGGTTATGTCGATGCCGGATCGAAGGTCAGGCATTAGCCACACGAGTAGGCCAAGATTCATGGCTGTAAGACAGCTTTATGGGTCAAGACATCCCGAAAAATACGCAGGCTCGGGTCAGAATAGATCGGGCGGATACATTATTCCACTTTCGTAGCCTTAGATACAGCCGAGTTTAGGATTTGTGGCAATGTCGCAGCCACATCGTACTAAAATGGGGCTGCCTAATGCGGGTCAGTACCCTGCATCAGATCACCACGAATTGAGGGGACTCATGACTGTTGCTGCACAATCACTTCAAGAATTAGCCGTTAATACCATTCGTTTTCTCGCTGTGGATGCTGTGCAGAAAGCGAACTCGGGTCACCCCGGTCTGCCCATGGGCGCTGCACCGATGGCCTATGTGATCTTTCAAAAGTTCATGAAGTTCAACCCCCAATCACCCAAGTGGGCCGATCGCGATCGGTTTGTCCTCTCGGCCGGTCACGGCTGCATGTTGCAGTACGCGCTGCTGCATCTGACGGGCTATGACCTTTCGATCGATGATTTGAAGCAATTCCGCCAATGGGGCAGCAAAACCCCTGGTCACCCCGAGAACTTTGAGACCCCTGGTGTTGAGGTGACAACGGGCCCCCTCGGTCAGGGTGTCGGCAATGCTGTCGGTCTCGCGATCGCCGAAGCCAATTTGGCAGCTCGGTTCAATAAGCCTGGTCATACGATTGTTGACCACTACACCTATGTCATTTTGGGTGATGGCTGCAACATGGAAGGGGTTGCCAGTGAAGCGGCTTCGATGGCTGGCCACTTGAAGCTGGGCAAGATGATCATGCTGTATGACAGCAACAGCATCTCAATTGATGGCAGCACTGACCTGGCCTTTACCGAAGATGTCGGTAAGCGCTACGAAGCCTATGGCTGGGATGTGAGCTATGTCGCGGATGGTGATACCGATTTGGCTTCGATTGAAAACGCCATTGCCGCTGCCAAAAAAGTTACTGACAAGCCCTCGCTAATTATTGTGACAACAACCATTGGCTACGGCTCACCGAACAAAGGAGGCAAAGAGAGTGCCCACGGCGCACCTTTGGGTACCGATGAAATTACCCTCACCAAAAATGCCCTAGGCTGGCCCACTGAGCCGACCTTCTATGTGCCCGATGATGTGTCAGCTCATTTCCGCCAGGCGGTAGACAAAGGTGCTACGGCTGAAGCCGAGTGGAATGAGCGCTTTGCAGCCTATGCAGCGGCCTATCCGACAGAAGCGGCTGAGTTCACACGGATGATGGCCGGTGAGCTGCCCACGGGCTGGCAGGACGCGCTTGCGCCTGTGGCTGAGCTGAGCAACTCGACCCGGAAGCTTTCGGAAGCCTGTTTGAATGCTTTGGCACCCGTAGTGCCTGAATTATTGGGTGGTTCGGCTGATTTGGCCCACTCCAACATGACCTATATGAAGGGTCTGGCTGATTTCCAGCCGGGTTCCTACGAAGGGCGTAACTTCCGCTTTGGTGTGCGTGAGCACGGTATGGGCGCTGTCCTCAATGGCATGTATCTCCACGGGGGCTTGATTCCCTATGGGGCAACCTTCTTGATCTTTACGGACTATATGCGGGCGGCCATTCGCCTCTCGGCACTCTCGGAAGCGGGTGTGATTTATGTCATGACCCATGACTCGGTAGCCCTGGGTGAAGATGGCCCTACCCACCAGCCTGTCGAGACGATTGCGTCACTGCGTCTGATTCCCAACCTGACAGTTATGCGTCCGGCGGATGCTAAGGAGACTGTGGGTGCTTATCACGCGGCGCTGTTGTCCCGTAAAGCACCGACTCTGCTGGTGTTTACCCGTCAGGGTGTGAAGAACCAAGTGGGCACTTCTATTGAAGGCACCCTCAAAGGTGGTTACACCGTCATTGATGCGCCTAATCCCGAACTGATCTTGATTGCTACGGGTTCGGAGCTGAGCCTTGCGGTTGATGCTGCGGCTAAGTTGGCCGAAGAAGGCAAAGCGGTACGAGTTGTGTCGATGCCTTCGGTTGAGCTCTTTGAAGCGCAAACACCGGAGTACCGCGCCAGCGTGTTGCCGCCGAGTGTGACCAAACGTATCGTGATCGAGGCGGGTGTGAGCTTCGGCTGGCATAAGTATGCGGGTGATGCGGGCAAGATTCTCTCGATTGAGAGCTTTGGCGCTTCGGCACCAGGTAATGTTTGCCTTGAGAAGTTCGGATATACGCTTGAGAACGTGTTGGCGACAGCCCACACATTGCTAGCGTAGGTAGAGTCTCGGAAGCGATCCCTTCTATGGCCAAAGGCATGCGTGGTGCATTCGTCCTCATGGCGTTGCTAACGCTGGTTATGACAGCCCTCGGTAGCCTCTTGTTAGGCTACGAGTTTGGTCAGACGGCGTTAAGGGGAGTGAGTCAACCGGAGGGGGATGATACGGCCGCAGGTGATACGCCGCAGATGGCGACATTGCGGCAAAGCATCCCCTTAGTGGAAGAGACGTTGGTGTTGTCAGCCGCCCGGACGCTGGTTGAGCCTCCGAGTGACCGTTTGGTTAGCAATGCGCCCTTGGTCGCGATCGCGACGCCGTTACCGGAGGCGACACCCACCCCAATGGCAAGCCCAACCCTGGTGCCACCACCGCCCCTTGATAGTGGTGAGTTGACACCCATCCCGTTCCCCACGCCTGTACCTGAAATTGCAGCGGTGCCACCGCCAGCGTTTAACGATACTGGTGCGACGGGTAATGTGTCGATGCAGGTAATGTCTGCCAATCGCCAAGGTGATCAGGTGGTGCTGACGGTCAGCCTTAGCAATAGCAGTGACCGCGTTGTGCGGTTTCTTTACAGCTTTATGAATGTCACTGACGACCGAGGCCGCCCTGTAAGTGCCAGTACCCAGGGTTTGCCGGGTGAGTTGCCGCCCAATGGTCAGTCGTATCAGGGAACGGTCACAATTCCAGCTATTTTCTTACAGGGTTCGAGCACGGTCTCGCTTAACTTACCGGATTATCCCAGTCAAAATTTCCGTTTGCAGGTCAGCGGTATTCCAATCCAGTAGGGCCTAATCTGTCAGGGTCTGGGCTTGAGATCACGCAGAAATGCGGCATCTAACAACTGCTCGGTAGGGTAGGGGCAGATCAGAGGCAAGACTGCTTCGTCCAGTGATGTCTCCAGGCAAACTTCATCCATACCTGCCGCGTAACAACCTTTCACCATGGCTTCGAGCCAATGGGCTTCGAGGCTGGGGTTTTTGCTGAGAAGGTCAGTAATCTCGCGCCGTTGACTGCGGATAGTTACCCGCCAACGTTTACTGCGCTTTTGTTGTGGATAGTCCCCCTTGAGAAGCTGCCCGATCAACACGCCCAAGCGGTTGCGGCGTGCCTGGTGCTGCTGCTTGCCCAAGGCTTCGATCTCCTGCCACGTGCTGGCGATCAAGCTGCGCCCAACAACCGGCCCGAATATACTGCGCTTGAACTTGTGTCCACGCGTAAAAGTCGATGGTGTGCAGATTCTGTTGATGGTGTGAGGTTTTGCCTA
>CAZAGN010000083.1:0-10624 GCA_964484905.1 uncultured bacterium
TGGGATTTATCGAGCAAGATCCGGCCCCGATTGTGATTTTGACAGCGGCGGATACAGATATTCTCGCGATCGCAATCGGCGACGACGCTTTAGGATCAGGCTCTCTGTCATCGCCGCTATTCACAATTTCGAACTCTCCCTTCCCTCTCTAGCTCTCTCCTGATTCACGCAAGAGGTCAAGTAACATACTCCCACATCTAAAGCGCGTGGGCTTCATGGCATCTGCTGCATAGTGAGACCAGGAAATAACAAGACACTTTTAGAGATTGAATGCCTTCTGGGTAGACTTCTTGGAAACAAAAAGTGTCTCGGTAATTAAAGATTTGACTATAAACTCACTACATGGCAAAGTCAGCAGGGGCTGCTCGAGAACTGCGGCTGCGGCAGCCTCACTGAGCTGAATCACTTTGTAATCTTGCTGTGCTTTGGGCTATCTAGGCTTGAACGGTACTGGGTGGGTCTAGCGCCGGCATGGGGCACAATCGCTACCGGCACGGGATACACAGGCAGACGGTATTTCGCTTCGGCGAGAGCAGTATAGAGGCACATGCGCCGGGTCATTGCCGGTATGTAACGAAGCTGGATTTTCTTGGCGATCAAAAACTCACCCAGATTTGGCTCCCAGGCTTGCCGTACAACATCACCATCGCGGCCCAGCCACTGAACCTTAGCGTTGAGTATTTCGGCATCTCGCAGATCGGGTTTGTAGGTGATCCATTACGCCCCTGCCTGGGGCTGGCGAGGTGTTTACTGCCCAAGTCGGCGGATTTTGGCATGATCGCTCGCAAGGCGGCTCAACGGCTATGCTATCGCTAGCAAAACCCGCGTCAACACTGCGAGTCAGTCATGTATGTTCGTCAACTAGAGCTAACCCGGTTTAAGTCGTTTAACCAAGCAACGACAATTCCGCTATTGCCGGGCTTGACGGTAGTGTCAGGGCCAAATGGTTCGGGTAAGTCGAATATTCTCGATGCCATTTTGTTTGCTTTGGGCTTGTCGTCATCGCGAGGTCTACGGGCGGAGAAGCTCTCGGATTTAGTTCATGCCGCCAGCCTGAAGAAAAGTACGCGTAAGACCGAAACGCGGGTGTCGGTAACGTTCGCCCTCAGCGACGCCCAGGATTGGAAGGTGACGCGGCGGCTGCGGGTGAACCCCGAAAACGACAGTTACACAAGTACCTATTACATCAACGATGTGCCCTGCACCCTCGCAGAGCTGCATAACCAGCTCGCCGAAATGTGTATCTATCCGGATGGCTATAACGTTGTCTTGCAGGGGGATGTGACCGGCATTATTTCGATGAATCCGCGTGAGCGGCGGCAGATTATTGATGAGCTGGCGGGGGTAGCGAATTTTGACCGCAAGATTGAGCAAGCCCGCGACAAGTTGGAGGCGGTGCGAGAGCAGGAGGAGCGATCACAGCTCGTGCGGCAGGAGTTGCATGACCAAGCGGAGCGATTAACCCGCGAAAGCCAAAAGGCTACCCAGTATCAGCGCTTGCGCACCGAGGTTGAGCAATTGCAGGGGTGGCAGAAAGTGCTGGCGCGGCGGCATGTGCAGCAGCAGATTACCCAGGCGGCGCTCGCGATCGCGACGGCCAGCGAAACCGAAGCAGCCAAGGGTGCCGAGCTGTACAGCTTGCAGGTTGATCTGGAAGCGGCCACCACCAAGCTGGAGACGCTCCAGCAGCAGGTGCGGCAACTGGGCGAGGCCGACTATGTGCAGCAACAAGGGCAACTGGCGCAACTGCACGCGCAACAGCAACAAGGGCAGCAGCAGCAACAAGCAACCCGCAAGGACAGGCAGCAGGCCGAGCAAACCCTGGTCGCGATCGCGAAAACCCTAGCTGACCTTGAGCACCAACGCACCACGGCGGCCCAGCGTCTGCGCAGTCTGGAAGCCGATCAGGCAACGCAAACGGCCATGAGCCAAGCTCAAGCCGAAGTTGATACTGCCCGCCAAGCCGTCCAAGCCGTCGCCAACGCCAATGCCGACTGGCAAACCCAACAACGCCACCTCAGTCAGGCCAAGCGCACGAGCCAAGCCAAACTGAATACCTTGCTGCAAACCCAGGTGCGGCTACAGACACGCCGCGAACAACTGCAGCAGCAGTTAAGCCAGCTTGAGGCAGAAACACCAGCGGCTCAGAACTTGAGCGATCAGGCCGAAGCCCTCGCCACTGCCGAAACCGCCGCCCAAACTACCGCTGCCCACATTAGCCGTCTGCAAGAGGCGCTTAATCTTGATCGGGCGACCCTGCAACGCCTGCAGCAAGAAAGTCAGACCCTGCAACGCCACATTGATCGCTACGAAACACGGCAACAGGTTTTGTTTGAGGGTTCACGGGCAGCACAGGTGATTATCAAAGCCCAATTGCCGGGGGTGCACGGCTTGGTGGCAAATCTGGCCAATGTCGAGCCGCGCTATCAACAAGCCCTCGAAATTGCTGCTGGGGGGCGCTTGCAGTATTTGGTGGTTGATGACGACGAAGTTGCCTCAGGAGCGATCGCGATTCTCAAGCGCCAAAATGCGGGTCGGGCGACCTTCTTGCCCCTGACCAAGCTCCAGCCCGCGCGGTCGTTAGCGCCCCTTAATTGGGCGGGGGCGGTAGACTATGCCCTGCGATTAATTGATTTTGAACCGCAGTATGCGGCGGTGTTTGCCTTTGTTTTGGGGCAAACGGTGGTGGTCGACACCCTCGAAAATGCGCGGCGGCAACTGGGGCGCTTCCGCATGGTGACCCTGGATGGTGAATTACTCGAACCCTCGGGGGCGATGACCGGTGGCAGTTTACGTGACCGAGGTGGCCTTAAGTTTCAAGCCTCAGAACCACCCGAGCTGATTCAGGCGCGCCAGCGCGCCAGCGAAATCGAAACGCTCTTACTGGCGCTGGCACCCCGCATCGAGCAGCATGATCAGGATTTGCAGCAATACCAACGCCACTTTAGTGAGCAGCAACAGCAGGCCCGCCAGCTCGCGATCGCCCAACAGCAATACCTCAGCCAGCAGCAAAATGCCGCCGAACGGCAGCAGCAGCGCCAGCAACAACAAAGTCAACTTCAGGCTGAACTGCAAACCCTTAGCCAGCAAGCCACAGACCTAAGCCAAGAACTGGCGCCCCGCCAAGCCGAGGATCAGCAGTTGGCCCAGCAACTGGCCGCCCTCGAAGCCTCGAGCCTGCCGGATGAGTGGCGACACCTGCAAACCCACCTCGATGCCCAAGAAGCCGCCCTCAAAACCGCCCAAACCCAGCACCAAGCCCACCTCAAAACCCTCCAAGACCTGCGGCAAAGCCTCAATCAAGCTCAGCTCAGCCAAGAGCAACAGCACCTGCGCCAGCACGAATGGCAGCAGCGCTTGCAACAAGCCCAGCAAAACCAGACAACCTTCCAGGCGCAGCAGGAGCGGCTCAGCCTCGCGATCGCGACGGTGCAACAGTCCCTCAGCGCCCTCGATGGTCAGTTATCAGAGCTGCGTCACCTTCGCGATCAACAGGATTTGGCCGTGCGCAACCTCCAGCAACAGGCGCAGCGCCTTGAGTGGGAGCGTCACACCGCCGTCATGCAGCAGCAAGAAAAACAAGAACTGATCGAGCACTTACAGCAGCAACTGAGCGAGCTCCCGGCACCACCCGCTGAACTGGCACCCGTACCGGCAAATCTCAGCCTGGACGATGTCCAGCGGCAGATCCGGCGCACCGAAGATAAACTGCGCGCCCTCGAGCCCGTGAACATGCTCGCCCTCGAAGAATTCAACGCTACCCAAGGCCGCCTCGTTGATCTCGAAACTAAGCTCAAAACCCTCGCCCAAGAGCGCACCGAGCTCCTGCTCCGCATCGAAAACTTCACGACCCTGCGCACCCAAGCCTTTATGACCGCCTTCGATGCCGTCAACACCCAGTTCCAGGCCATCTTTGCCCAACTCTCCGATGGTGATGGCTACCTGCAACTCGAAAACACCGATGATCCCCTCTCCGGTGGCCTGATGCTTGTCGCCCACCCCAAAGGTAAACCCGTCCGCCGCCTCAGCTCGATGTCGGGTGGTGAAAAGTCACTGACAGCCCTCAGCTTTATTTTTGCTCTCCAGCGCTACCGCCCCTCGTCCTTCTACGCCCTCGATGAGGTCGATATGTTCCTGGATGGGGCGAATGTCGAGAAGCTAGCGATCATGCTGCGGCAACAGGCCGAGCAGGCCCAGTTTATTGTTATTAGCCTGCGGCGACCGATGCTAGATCGGGCCGCCCGAATGTTGGGTGTGACCCAAGCACGCGGTGCCCAAACTCAGGTTATTGGTATTGCTAACCCCGCCTTGGCGGCTGGTGCTCACTAGGTGGGGCGATAGTTATGGGTATGCGTGGAGTCATAAACGCCTTCAGCCAAACTCCCTTTGGCATCGGGGTTTGACTGGGTGAGGGTACCCCAAGGTATACAGACTGGCTAGGTTCAGAGCGTCAATAGCCGCTTGATTGCTGAAACTCCAGATAGCCATCGGGCATCACGATCACCTGTACCCGCTCGCCATACATACCGTTGGTGATGTAACCAAATTCACCGTGAAAACGAATGCCATTAGCCAGGTGGCCGCGTACGCGAAAGTGATCGTCTGACTCAATCGAAAACCGCTGCCGCTGTTGTTGCCCCGGCTTGAGGTCACGGAAAAGGTAATCGGCGTGGGCGAGGCGGATTTCGAGCCCCGCTAAATCCAGGCCCGATTGGTTATCGACAATAATTTCATTACCAAAGTAGCGCCAGCCTAAGAGCCCCGTTGCCGCCACCAGGACCGAACTGGTCGCGATCGCGATTGGGAACAGACGCAAATTCATGCACGCTACTGCCAGTGTCTTTGCCTAGTGTAGGCGTAACAGCCCAGCTTCGGTGCGGCGGCTTTTGCCGCTAGCTGTTTTTGCCGATGATTTTTCAGATGAACCGCCTTTTAGACTGGCTATTTTTTGGGGAGGCTGTCCTTTTTAGCCTGGCTGCTCTTTGTCTAAATCAGCTTTTCGGCCTGAATCTGTTTTTGGCACGAATCAAGCGCCTTGATCTGGAGATTCACTACCCCTCACCTTGACAGTACTTCGCGAACTAAGACAGCCTAGAAAAGCTCTTTGCACCGCAGCCACCATGCTGGATACGCTTGCCGCGCCCAACCTTAATCCCGCCGACAATGCTACCGACAACCGTGTGGTGGTTGGGCTTTCGGGTGGGGTCGATAGTTCTACAGCGGCGGCTGTCCTTAAACAACAGGGCTATGACGTAGTTGGGGTGACGCTTTGGCTAATGCAAGGCAAAGGCCAATGCTGCTCTGAGGGGCTCGTTGATGCCGTGCGTCTGTGCGATCAGTTGGGTATTGAGCATCATGTTGTCGATTCGCGTGATGTTTTTAGTCACGAGATTGTTGATTTTTTGGTGGCGGGCTATGCCGATGGCACGACGCCGCTGCCCTGCTCCCGCTGTAACAAAGCGGTCAAGTTTAGCCCTCTGATCTACTGGGCCAAAACCCAATTTGGCATTGATCGCATTGCGACGGGCCACTACGCGCGGGTACAAACCGACCCCGAAACCGGACGAACACAGCTTTTGCGGGCGGTAGATCGCCACAAAGACCAGTCCTACTTTTTGTATGACCTCGAGCAAGCCGTGTTGGCGCGGGTCGTGTTTCCGCTCGGTGAATGGTCAAAGACAGAAACCCGTAAACTCGCTGCCGCCTACAACCTGGCAACGGCCGATAAGCCCGAAAGTCAAGATCTGTGTCTGGTCGAAGCCCATGGCACCATGCGCGACTTTTTGGATCAATACCTGGCGCCCCAAAAAGGCGAGATCGTTGACCTGAGTGGCAAGGTGTTGGGTTACCACGACGGCATTCACCACTACACGATTGGTCAGCGCAAGGGCTTGGGGGTGGCAGCCGCCCAGCCGTTGTATGTGGTGAAGCTGGATCGGGTGATGAACCGGGTTATTGTTGGCGATCGCGAAACCGCCGTCAAGCCTGAAGCCTGGGTGCAACAGGTGAACTGGGTCTCGATCGCGAACCCCGGCGTACCCTTTGACTGCACGGTGCAGGTGCGCTACCGCAGTGAAGCGGTACCGGTGCGGGTCACACCCCTGACCGATACGCGGGTGCATTTACAGTTTACTGAGCCCCAGTTTGGCGTGACCCCTGGCCAAGCGGCGGTCTGGTACGATGGCGATCGCGTTTTGGGCGGTGGCATTATCGAGCGCTTTGCCGATTAAGCTGTCCGGACGTGTGAGGATAATGCTCTAGGAGCCGCCGTGATTGGGTCTGATCTGCAACCCCGCCTCAAGGGGGTCAACATTTTTTTGATTGGCCCCATGGGTGTGGGCAAAAGCACCCTTGGCCCGTTACTGGCTGATGCCCTCAACTACCGCTTTTGCGACACCGATAGCCTGATCGAGCGCATTGCTGACAAACCGATTGCCGAGATGTTTGCCAGCGACGGTGAAACCGCCTTCCGCGATCTTGAAAGTCAGGTCTTGGCTGAGGTAGCCAGCTACACGCACATGGTCGTCGCTACGGGCGGCGGTGTGGTTCTGCGCTCGGCCAACTGGGGTTACTTGCGCCATGGCCTGGTGGTTTGGCTGGCGGCTGAGCCCGAGCAGCTCGCCCAGCGTCTACGCCAGGATCAGACCCGGCCTCTTTTAGCCCAGGGAGATAGGCTCGCAACGTTGCAACGCCTCGATCAAGAGCGCCGCTCTTTGTATGCTCAGGCGGATGTCTGCATCGCGATCGCGAACCACAGTCCGCAGCAACTGCTAGCGCTCACTGTGACGGCTCTGGGTCAGTCTCTGCGGGACTCGCCTCGACCTGAGCCAGACTCTGAGCATACTGAGCATTCGTCGGCACCAGATGCGTAGCAACCGCATAACTCTGGCGGGCACCCTCGCGATCGCCACTGGCTTCGAGAGCCACACCATTGCGATACTTTTGCTCAGCCCGATTAAGAAACACCTCAAGGTTATTGGCATACAGACTGGGATAGCGGTCGCGGAGCTGCTCCGCGAGACTAATCAGGCTGCGGTTATCGAGGGCAGCCCGAAACTGGCGCAGCAGAATATAGCCTTCAATGTCTTCGAAATAGCGTAAATTAGCATCCTGGCCAAAGGCGATTCGGTCGTCGCTACCCAGGGGGATGGTCTCAACCAGCCAGCGCACAGTTTCGGCCAACTGGCGGGCGCGGGCATACTGACGCTCTTCAATAAACACTGTGGCTTGGTCGAGGGGAACGGCACTGTGCAGCAACAAAGCAACTTCTTGCCAATGCCTCTGTGAATGGTTGGCCAATGCCTGCCGTGCTACGGGGGTGCGTAGGCGATCATCTAAACTTTCACTGTCTGCCAACACAGCGCCAATCGGGGTCAGATCATCACTGTCAAGGGCGGCACTGACAGCGGCATCAGCAGCCTGTACCTGTTGCAGCTCGGCAAAATCCCAGAGCACTTGCAGCGCCGCACCGCCGGTGAGCAACAGTGCCAGCGTTGTGGTCACGACGCCTGGAGCATTCATCCCAGCCACTCAGCCGCCAACAACTCAGCAACCCAGTTCGCGATCGCGATCGCCGCCCCCGGCTCACTGCGAAAGGGCACCAAGCGCTGCTGCATCTCACTGAGGCGACTGGGGTGCCGCAGCAAATCCAAAACGACCTCCGCCAGATCGTCGGGGCGCAAGCGTCCCCGCACCTCCGGCACAATCTCGCGTTTGGCCCAGATATTCGGCCAGGCCACCAGACCAATACAATACTGAAGAGCGCCATTAATCAAGCGGGCTAAAACGGTACCCACAACAGGCAAATTAACCAACAGCCCCAGCACACCATCCCAGGCCCGCATCGCCTCCAACTTGTTTAAGGGTAGCGCCACCACCATCGGCACCCCCAGCCGTGCCAACTCGGCTGTATTGGCCCCTACGGTCGTCAGGCACAGATCGCAATGCCGCAGCAGACTGTAGGCCGGAAACTCGGTCCAGATCGCGATCGTTGTGCCGTAGGGCGTCACCAAATAGTGGGCATTGCCATGCTTTTCGAGCTTGGCTGAGGTGCCAAACATCTTGCTGATATCAGGGTTTTCGGCTACCTGGGCGTAGGCCGCCAGTGTCGCCGGGGTTAGCGAGGGTGCTAGGGCTAGGGCAAAGCGGGTTTTCGGATAGCGTTGCTTCAGCAGGTCTGCCGTCGCCAGAAAAAAGGGCAGCAGGAGCGCGAGCTTTGCTGGTTTTGAGCCAGGCAGCAGCCCTATTTGATACTGGGCATGGGGTGCCCGGTCTTGCCAGCCCGGCGGTAGGGTTGCGGGTCGTACCGCCAGCACTTGGGAGGTAGTGCGCTGCTGGCTCGGCTCCGTCGGTGATTCAATCAAATCGGCGGCCGTACTATCATCCACCTCCACAGCCTGGATCGCCGTGGCGACACTATCGGCCATCAAATCGCCGACGACGCGCATCTTGCGTCGCCCCAGCAGATGCCCTTTTTTAAGGTTTTCTGTCCGCATCGCGATCGCATCGACAAAGGCGACCCAGCGGGCTGATCGCTCAGCATAAATGAGCGAGCGATAACCCAACCGCCGCGAAAGCCACACCGTAAAAAACTGATCGCCCCCCAAAAAGATAACGACACCACGCGGCTGCCAGTCCCAGTTTTCGGGCGTTTGGCCAGTCCGGATAAACTGCCAAAATGCCGTCGGCGGTAACACCCGTTTGATGCCGAGGTGGTTGCGGGCAATCTCAGCTTCGGCCCCCGAAGCATGGTTGCAGGGCACTAAAATTAAACTCAAACGTGCTTCAGGCAACGTACGCCGCAGTTCCGTCACCACAGGCCGTACCCAGGTGGCTAACTCCCCCGGCCCATTCGCCAAGATGACAATATCTGAAAGGGCCTCAGCCATGGGTATGTGGGTGCCAGATCCTTCACCAGCCTAGCGAAAACTTCACAAAAAGCACATCCTTTACCACTCCCCTCACGCGACACTTACACAGCATCGACTAACGACATGTGGTCTGAGTAGGCTGACAGCAACTAGAGATAAAACCAACTGGAGGCAAAACTCAGAGTCACTGTTCCTTGAGCCCCACTCAGTGATCGGACTCAATCTCCGCATCACGGGTTAATGCTGCCGTTGCTTCGGGCTCGGTCTGCCCTGGCCGAAAGAGTGCCCCATCAATCAGCTCATCATCGGGCTGTAACGATAGCCAACCCGCCTGCCAAAGGCGCTTATTTCGTAACACTTTGGCATTGACCCAAACCCGTATGGTCACATCGCAGACGGCCTCGAGCTCGGCAAAAACCACACCACCTTTTTGGTCTTGGCGGGTACGCACCTGAAAATGTCGCCACCCCATGACGGGCTGGATCGCAGTCCAGCGGGAACCGAGCAAATGCGGAAATTTCGCTTTACGGCGCACTACACTATATAGATAACCCCTACTGTGAGTGTGGCATGGCTCAAGGCTTCCGGCACTGGCTACTGCGAATCTGCTTGATCCTGTTGGCAGTGGTCGCGATCGCGACGCCGAGCTGGGCGATTTCTGGCAAAAGCTACGGTGATGAATGGCTTGCGACCGACGCCGCCACCAAGCGAGTCTATTGCGAACGTGCTTACAACGCCTTCCGTTCGGCACCCTCATCCAGCTACATCATTAGCGCCAATGTGCAGGATATGAACCCCGATAAGCTCTGTCAGCGCCTAGACCTGTTCTATAGCTTTGATATCAATGCCGAAACCCGCCTCGATGAAGCGGCTGGTCTTGCCCCACTCCTCTTTTCCGATATACCGCTCTAGCCCTTGTGCTTGCGAGTGGGTCAGTCAAACCTGCACTGCTGGCCCTAAGATTGCTCCGCAAGCCTGCGCGGCTCAACTGCCCCTTGAATGGATGATTACGTAATGTTCAAACGACTCTGGGGGCGGCGCATCGCCCGTCTTGAAGTTTCTGGTGCTATTGACGGCAAAACCCGTGAAAAAGTCCTCAAAGCCCTCAAACGCTTCGAAAGCCTCAAATGCCCTGTCCTGCTGCTGCGCATTGATAGCCCCGGCGGCACCGTCGGTGACTCCCAGGAAATCTACGAAGCTCTCCAAAAGCTGCGCCAAGCCGGTGTAATTATCATTGCCAGCTTCGGCAATATTGCGGCCTCTGGCGGCGTCTACATCGCCATGGGTGCCCAGCACATCGTCGCCAATCCGGGTACGATCACTGGCAGCGTCGGCGTTATCTTGCGCGGCAACAACTTCGAGCGCCTCCTCGAAAAAGTGGGCGTTTCCTTTAAGGTCATCAAATCTGGCCCCTACAAAGACATTTTGGCCTTCGATCGCGAGCTGAGTGCCCCCGAGCAACAAATCCTCCAAGACCTGATCGACACCACCTACAACCAGTTTGTCCAGGCGATCGCGATCGCCCGCAACCTCAGCGTCACAACCGTTAAAAGCTTTGCTGATGGCCGCATCTTCAGTGGTGAACAAGCCCTCGCCCTGGGTGTTGTTGACCGCCTAGGCAGCGAAGAAGTCGCCCGCCTATGGGCCGCCGAGTTGGCGGGTTTTCCAGCAGATACCGACTGTTTTGACCTGATTCCCAAACGCCGCAACCCCCTCGGCTTTTTACCCGGTCAAAGTGCCTTGCAGTCGCTGTT
>CAZAGN010000084.1:0-10443 GCA_964484905.1 uncultured bacterium
ATCGATCACCGGGTCGATCGCGATCGCGACTAAACGTGCCAAATTGATCGGTATCGAGGTTGGGCGGCACCTTGACTCTCAACCCCAGCGGCTCAAGCACCGGTGCAATTACCTGCTCCTTGTGGTGCATGGTTGCCAGCCAGAGTGTGCGCCCCGCCCAGGTTGTAGGATTCATTGACTCGACTGCCACGCGCTAGATCTACAATTCTCGAACAGAAATTCTTGAGCTGACAATGCAGCCATTCAATCGACTTCAATGAACCCGGAGAGATTCAACCGGCTCGACTCGGCAGGGCCAGAAACTGCTGAATCACTCGCTCGAGCTGAATCGAACGCGCCGCTTTGCACAAGATCCGATCGCCGGGCTTGGCCAGAGTCTCTAGGCGTTGGACAAGGGCAGTTAGATCACCAAAGGTTTCGGCTTTGTCTAGACCAAGGTTGTGTAACTCTTGCTCGGGGTCGTAAAGTAGCAGTCCGCTGAGGGGTAAGGTTGCGGCATACTCACCCAGTTCTTGATAGATAGCGGCTGCCGCCTCACCCAGTTCGCGCATCGGCCCCAAAACTGCCCAATACGCTGGTGCGGGTTCACTCACCAATAAGGCTAACGCCGCCTGCATCGCTTCGGGCGCAGCGTTATAGGTTTCATCTAAAATTGTGATCCCATCTGGGGTCGTCAGGGTTTGGTTACGGCCTGTACCCTCAGGGTCGAGCTTTACCCCCGCTTGTAAGGGCGTTAGGTCGAGACCCAAGCTGTGCAGAGTTGTGAGGGCGGCAAGGTAGTTCATGGCTTGGTGGCGGCCGGGTAGGGGCACCGGATAGCGGGTTGGCCGAAGGCCATCGTGATTAATCATCAACGCCTGATCGTGCCACTGGGCGCTCAGATCGCTGGTGCCAGGCTGAAGACCGAAACGGTAGGTCTTGCCTGCCCAGGCAGGTGTCTGGGCGGCGGTGCGCAGCAGCAGGGCATCTTCACCATTGAGGATCGCGACGCCTGAATCTAGGCCCGCGAGCAGTTCACACTTGGCCTTCGCGATCGCGACCTGAGAGCCCAAACGACCCATATGAGCACGACCAATGCCGGTGATCAGGCCATGAGTGGGTTGCGCCGTCGCCGCCAGGCGGGCGATCTCGCCGGGGCCCCGCATCGCCATTTCAAGGACGGCGAACTGGTGCTGGGCGTTGAGTTTGAGCAGGGTTTGGGGCACGCCAATGTCGTTGTTGTAGTTGGCGGCGGATTTCAGCACCGGGCCATAGCAACCCAGCGCCGCTGCGAGCATGTCTTTGGTGCTGGTTTTACCGACCGAGCCGGTGATCCCGATAACGGGAATGGCAAATCGCGATCGCCACCAGCACGCTAGGGCTTGATAGGCAACCAGGGTATCGGCCACCTGGAGATGAGGTTGATCTGTGGCGCAATCGACAATGACCGCTACGGCTCCTTTCGCGATCGCGACCTCCACAAAACGATGCCCCTCAAAATGCTCACCCCGCAGCGCCAAAAAAAGCTCACCCGCCTGCACCGTGCGGCTGTCGGTACTAATGCCCCGAAACTTCAGGTCAGGCCAGGCGGTTGTGACCCCCAAGACAGCGGCGATCTCACCTAGGCTGGCCGCAATCATCAGCGGCGGCTCCAGAGGAGGGCGGCACTGACGATGAGCGCGAGCAACCACCAGCGCCAGGGAAAGGTGGTGCCAGTCGCAGCCGGGGGATCGTTAGAGGCTTTGGGCTGAGGTGCTGCCGCCGCTTTAACGACCCGCGCATTCGCCATCTCGGGCACCTCAAACTGAAAGCGATCAGGGGTGGCCACTAGTTTGGGTGCTTGCCAGATCCGCTGCAATTTGCGCGCCTTTTCGCCTTCCTGAGGATGCTCGAGCCAGGGCTGCAAACAAACAAGGGCGGCTTCGGTATCGCCGTTGGCATCCATCGCGATCGCGAGCCAGAGATGGATACTCGCCGCCTCGGGATATTCGACTAGGGCCGCTTCGAGGTAAGCCACGGCAGCGGCATACTCCCCCCGCTCAATCAAATACTGCCCTTCTGCTAGATACGTCTCAAGCACCACACCAAACTCATGCCGCTTTTTTTAGTGTAGGTGGGGTCGTCTAGACTATGAAATATGGATTTGTGCCGCCCCTCATGACCCTTTCTCTCGATCAGCCCACGATCCTCGAACGCCACACAGCGACGTGGCAAGAATATGAAACGCTGCGGGATACTCTTGATTGGCGCAAAATTGCCTTTCATTGCGGTTGGTTGTGGGTAGATATGGGATTTGAAGGGCCAGGTCATGCTTCCTTTAGCGACTTGATGACCATGATTTTTGGGTTTTGGGCGTTGCTGCATCCTGATGTGGTGCTGCAATCCTACGGTCGCTGCCTTATTGAGCGCCCCGACACCCATGCCTGTGCCCCCGATTTGCTGCTCTACAAAGGTGAGCCGATCCCGCGTTGGCAGCCCGGCGAACCGCGTCGTCTGGATTTACGGCGGCACCGCCTACCCGATTTGGTGGGTGAAATTGCCGATACAACCCTCAGCCTCGATCTCGATGAGCAAAAGCAACTCTATGCCAGTCTGGGTATTGCTGAATATTGGGTGATTGATGTCAAAGGACGGCAGATTTTCGCCTTTGGCCTTGAGGCTGACGGTCGCTATACCCACATCGAGCAGTCGCAGGTACTCAGCGGCTTGCCGATTGCCCTGCTTGAGCAAACCCTCGAGCGCTTGAGCACTGAAACTAACATAGCCGCCGCCGCGTGGCTTTTGCAACAACTCCAGCAAGGCACCAATCAGGGTGCCGCTAGTTGAACACCTAACTGACCCTAACCCACTGGCACGCCTAGATCTTGCAGGTTGTACAAGCTGGCGTAGATGCCGTTTTGAGCCATTAGCTCGGCATGGCTGCCGGATTCTTTGAGTTCGCCCCGCTGCAAGACAAAAATCCGATCCACACCCCGAATCGTTGCCAGACGGTGCGCAATGATAATTGCCGTGCGGTTTTGCAGCAGTTGATCAAGGGCTTGTTGCACAATCGCCTCGGTGCCAACATCAAGGCTGGCGGTGGCTTCATCGAGCACCAAGACATGGGGGTCGCGAATTAACGCCCGCGCAAAGGCCAGCAGTTGCTTTTGACCACCCGAGAGGTTATTGCCCCGCTCTCGCACCGGTGTGTCATAGCCCTGGGGTAAAGCGCGAATGTAGGGATCGATACCCATGGCAATGGCCGCCGCTTCGATGGTGTCTCGCGATCGCGACTCGCCGAGGGTAATGTTGTCACTGACACTACCCGAAAAGAGAAAGCTATCTTGCAAAATAATCCCGAGGGCGCGCCGCAGTTCTTGCTGAGGCAGATCACGAATATCAACGCCATCAATCAAAATGCGGCCTTCGGTGACATCGTAGAGCCGTGCCAAAAGGCGGATTACAGAGCTCTTACCGGCGCCGGTCGGCCCGACAATCGCGATTTTTTCACCGGGTTTAATCGTAAAGCTGAGGTTTTTGAGCACGAGATCGTCGGTTTTGTAGCCAAACGAGACATTCTCGAAGCGCACCTCGCCCGGAATGGAGGGCGGTAAGGTACGCGGCTGGGCTGGATCGCTAATCGCGATCGGCAGCGACATAATATCGTTGATGCGTTCGACGGCTGTAAAGCCCGACTGCAGCGAGGTAAACTTCTCCGCTAGTTGTCGCAGGGGGTTAAAAAAGCGCTGCGAAAACAAAATAAAGGCATAAAGGCTGCCAAAGGTCAGGTCGCTACCCGCCAAAATATCGCTGCCACCCAGCCACAGCAGACCGGCAATACCGAGCCAGGCGACCCACTCCAAAATCGCCGATAGCACCGAGTCATACCAGATCGTCACATCCACAGCATCGATATAGCGCTGGTTGGTATCGAGAAATTGGTCGTAGTTCACCTGCTCGCGTCGGAAGAGTTGGACAATACTCATGCCGAGAATGTTCTCTTGCAAGAGGGAATTGAGTGACGACAGCTCCTCACGCACGCGGTAGTTGGCATCCCGAAAACGCTGCTGCAACCACACCACCAAAAACGCCATCGGAATGACCAGGGCGATCAGCATCAAGCCCAGATCCCAGCGCTGCGAGAGCATCACACCGCCGATCACTACCAGTGTAAAAATGTCGCTGACAATGCCAATGGCACCGGTCGAGAAGACATCACCCAAGGCCTCAACATCGCTGGTGATGCGCGTAATCAGTTTGCCTACGGGCGTCCGGTCAAAAAATGATGTCGATAGTGCCAAGACATGGGCAAACAAATCATTACGAATGTCGGTTGTCATCAGCTGGCCGAGCTTTTGACTGATAAAGCCCTCAATGGCCTGAAAGACTGACCGCACCAGAATTGTGACCACCAACAGCGCCACATAAACCCAGAGCGTGTCTAATTCACCCGTCGCAATTGGGCCATCCAGAGCCTGCTGCAAAATCAGTGGTTGCACTGCATCCGCGATCGCGAGAGGTGGCAACAACAGCAGCGCCAGAATCAACAGCCGTCGATGCCGCTTGGCGTAGGGCCAAAGCAGCTTGAGCAAACGGGTATCGCTGTAGCGGGGGCGAGCAGTAGCGGTCATGCACACGACATATCACTGCCCTTCAGCCTGACACAGCTTGAGCCCGCGATGACTGTGGGAGAGCGTACGACGCATCACCGAGATTCAGGCCGCAGGCTTGCCCGAACCCAGGCTAGGGCGTTGGCACCGTTGCACTGGCTTCAAGACGTTGGCCGTTGTGCATGATATCAGCATGATCGTTGGTGTTGAGGGTGACGCGCACAGTATCACCCGGTTCGAGCTCGCCCAAAAAATACCAGTTGCTATAGAGGCGGGTCTGGCGCTGGTCGTTAATGTACAAATGAGCGTGACCTTCGTTGACATCTTCGCCGGGTTCGTTGACGCGCTCGGGGGCAAAAGCAAAGTTTTCGGTCATCACTTCGAGGTTCCAGCCCCGTAGGCTGTCTTGATGTAGCATCACTTCGAGACTGGGTACCGCTGCCCCGGCAGGTACTTCAATTTCTGCATGGTGGTGATCGTGGGCCTGGCCTTCACCGTGGCTGTGGTGATCGTGCTGGCCCTGATCATGGCTATGGCCAGTTTCGTGGGCAAAACTGGGGCTACTGGCCAGCAAAGACAAAGGAATTAGAGCAGCAAAAACTCGGTTCATGATCGTCCTCAAGGCAAAAGAAAGGTTGAATTGACAGTGTTGTCGCGATCGAGAATTATGGCGGCAGCCTAGGCCACCACATCGAGGGGTAGTGCGAGCAGCAGTACGGCAATCTCGTGATAGGTCTCGTAGTCGTGGGCGTTAAGGCTATGGCTAGCCGCCAGCAACAGATCGGCCTGGGCACCCCGGCGCTTACCCTGGGCATAGCGACTGAGCGCTCGATCGCGATAGGTATCAGCATCGGTAGCACCGAGGGCAATGGCGTGATCAAAATCAACTTCGGCAGCCTTGGGTTGATGTTGCGCCAAATGCAGGCAGCCCCGGTTGTAGTAGGTGCGCTCATTTACCGGATTCAGTGTCAGGGCCGTACTCAGGTTCGCGACCGCGACTTGCATCTCTGCGGCTCGCTCAGGTTGCGGCAACGCCCGCGCCCGTTGATGCAGCGCAATACCCCGATCAGTCCAAATTTCCGCCTGTGCTGTGGGCTCTGCGGTCAGTGCCAAGGCCTTATCAAAGGCGGCCAAGGCCTGCTGAGCCTCCCCTAAAAAGCTGAGTGCTAGACCTTCGTTGTAATACAACCGAAAATCGGGCGCTGTCTGGGCAATTGCTGCCTGGAAATCGGCGAGAGCCAGAGCGGGTTGATTGCTGCGCAAGTAAGCAACGCCTCGGTGCAGGTAGGCATCACTAGCCGGTAACACCGCAGTACAGGCTTCGATGGCGTCTGGATAAGCTTCAGCGGATAAGGCTGTACGGCACTGGAGCAGGCCCGAACTCGCCCAGCCTGGGTAAGCCCACGTCAGCACCAGCACGGCAATGAGGCAAAGCAGACGAGCTATTTCCATCCGTGCTCGGCTTGGTCGAGAACATAGTAGGTGATATTGTCAATTTGCTCGGCACTGAGTTTTTTACCGAAAGCAGGCATCGCATTCTTGCCCTTAACGATTTGGTACGTGATGGCCTCAACGGAATTCATCTCGTACTTTTCGAGAGCATCAAGCCGCAACGTTTTTGCGGCAGCGACTCGATTAAGTCCACCTGCGTGGCAAGCGGCGCAGTTGGTACCAAATAATTTTGCCCCCTCAGCCAGATCGGCAGCTTGAACAGGCAAGATGCCCATGAATAAAACAAGAACAGCAAGCGCAAGGCGAATCAACATAGTGAGATCTGAGTCAAACACTGTTAGTAGAACTGAGCGAGGGAGGGGGCGTCAAAAGACAGACTGTCAAAGATTGCAAAAGGTTAAAGTCATAGGAGAGATCGACTTGTGTTTAGGATTGTACCTTCCAGCATCAGATTGCGCTCAATGCAATCCATCACAGCGCTTACGAGGACTCATCTACTTTGATGTTCGATTGCTTATAACTGAACCAATCGTCAGGGATCTTCGAAATTGAAGTCATTAGTGATACAGATTTCATGTAGGCTTGGCTTGTGCTATTGTTGCCAGCAATTTCAGTTTAATTGCTAAACTTTTGTAAAGATTGCGTTGTAATGATCACCCTGCCTGACTACCAAAATCGAGAGGTGCGTCTGAGTGAAGAGCGTTTGACTCATATCCTGTCTCATCCTGAGATGATTGATATGGAGGCTCAAATTGCCAAAACCCTAAAGCAGCCGCAATTGGTACGCCAGTCTCGCAGTGATGTTAGCGTAGCTCTACTCTATCGATTTTACACTCAGCTCATAATTGGTGATAAGTGGCTTTGTGTTGTCGTGAAGTACTTGCCTGAGGATGCTTTCATTGTGACGGCTTATTTCACTGATAAACCTAAAAAAGGAGAAACCTTATGGCAGAACCCGTAAAGGTTTGGTTCGATCCCGAAGCTGATTTCCTGGAGGTTCTTTTTAACAATGCGCCAGGTTATCTGCGGGAGACAGATAACGAGGCTGTGATGGAACGCGTTGACGCTGATGGAAACCTCTTAGGCTTTGCCATCATGTCGGTTAGCCAGCTCGCCAAAACTACACCTATCAGGGCTGAGTTGTTGTTAAGCCGAGCCGATATAACGACTGATGACCGAAAGTAATGCGAATGCTAACCCCGACAGGGGAATCTCAGGTAAGTGTCGTGCTACCTTAGAGCGGCATTATTAGACTCAGTGCCGATGCCACCCCTGCCCCCTTACCGGCCACAGCAGTTATCGTTAGGGCCGCTCGAACAAGAGCTGATGACTCTGATCTGGCAGTGGGGCGAGGCGACCGTACGCCAGTTGCATGAGCACATCCTCCAAGATCCTGACCGCGAACTCGCGATCGCGACGATCACCACAGTCTTGCAGCGTCTGCGCAAAAAAGGCTGGCTCAGTTGTGACTCAGAGGCACGGGCGCACCGTTGGCGGCCTTTGGTGTCTGCCTCGGAGGCGGTGCAGCTCCGTTCCCATGCCCAGCTGCAGCAGTTTCTCGCGATCGGTAATCCGGATGTGGTCGCCGCCTTTGCCGATAGTTTAGATGTTGCCAGTGTTGAGCAGCTCGACGCAATCTTGGCACGCATTAAGGCGGTGCGCGATGCACAGTAGTTTGTTGCTGGGGGCCGTGCTGATCGCTGGGCTCTGGCGGCTTACTTGGCAGCCGGGGCGTTCGCCGTTGACGGTGTTTGTCGCGCCGCCGCTGTTGCTGCTGAGCACAGTGCTCGCGATCGTCCTCATGGGCAGCTCAGGGCAGATGTGGGGTTGGCCCACAGGCTGGGCCGGCTATGTTCCGGCGTTAGCGGTGATGGGTGTTGCGCTCCTCTCGGCGCTTTGGCAGTGGCTGGCGGGTTGGTGGGCCGTACGGCAGCTGGTCGCAATCGCGACTCTTGAAACCGTCGCCGCCGAGCCTGTGTATGTGGTCACTAATCCAGCCGTTTTTGCGGCCCAGATCGGTATCATCTCGCCACGCTTGATGCTGACTACTGGTTTGCAGCAGCTGCTTAGCCCAGAACAGCAAGCCGCCGTGATCTGGCATGAACGGGCGCATCGCCACTATCGCGACTCACTCCTCTTCTTTGCCCTCGGTTGGCTGCGCTGGTGGACGCTGTGGCTGCCCCATACCGAAGCCCTCTGGCAAGCGTTGCTGCTGTGGCGAGAACTGCGCGCTGATCGCTGGGCCGCTCAGTATGTTGATCCGTTGCTACTGGCCGAAACGCTGGTTACGGTTGTCCGCGCCCCTTTAGAGGTGGCCTCGCCTCACGGTGCCATTGCCTTTCAGAGTGCTGTTGCCTTTGATGGTGCCCGCCTCAGTACCCGGGTTGAGGCTCTGCTTGCCCCGATCCCAGCTCCTCCTAAACCGGAACCCACTCTGGGCTGGGGTGTCAGTCTGGCGCTGGGTGTACCGCTCCTGAGTTTGCTCTTCCATGGCCATTGATCCGCGTAACGCTAATACGCTCTGGGCCAGCGTTTTGGTCGAAAGTTTGCGGCGCTTGGGCCTGACTTGGGCGGTGATTTCACCGGGTTCGCGATCGGCCCCCCTCACCTTCGCCTTTGCCGCCGAACCGACGATCCAAAAAGCTGTCATTCTTGATGAACGCGCCGCCGCCTTTTTTGCCCTCGGGCTCGCTCGCCGTCTGGCTCAGCCGGTCGCTTTGGTCTGTACCTCTGGTACTGCCGCCGCCAACTACTATCCGGCGATCATCGAAGCCTACTACAGCCAAGTGCCGCTGCTTGTCCTGACAGCAGACCGCCCGCCTCATCTCCGCCACTGCTTTGCGGGCCAAACGATTGATCAAACCAAGCTCTACGGAACCTATCCCCTCTGGCAGGCAGAACTGGCCCTACCGACAACCGGGCAACTGCCCTATCTGCAACAAATGCTCGCCCAAGCCTGGCACAAGGCCACAAGTGATCATGCTGGCCCCGTCCATCTCAATATCCCCTTTGATAATCCGCTGGTGCCCTTGGCTGATCCGGAAATGACTCGGCCCAGTCTTGATTGGCCACCGCCACCTGTTGCGATGTCGTCTGCAAGTCCGGTACTGCCTTGGGCGGATTGGCTGGCCTGCGAACGGGGTCTGATTGTGGTCGGTTTGCAGAATGCACCCGCCGCTGTTCATGATCTAGCTGCGATTACGGGCTGGCCCCTCTTGGCTGATACACTCTCGGGCCAGCGTACCCAATCAGCCATTGCCGCTTACGACCTCATTCTGGCAGCAGCCATACCACCACCCGAGATCGTCATTCAAGTTGGCCCTCTGCCCACCAGCAAAAATCTGCGCCAGTGGCTCGCGAAGGCGCGACCTCAAACTTGGGTTACGGATGCGGGCCGCCTCCACAGCGATCCCTTGCATAACCCCAGTGTTCCGGTGCCGGGCTCGATCGCGAACTGGGCCTTTCCGGACTTGCTGCCGCGCCAGACCACCTATGCCCAGCAGTGGCAGCAATGGCAAAAACAAGCCAGCGCCATCTTGACGCCGCTACTCTGGGCTAATTTGCACGAAGCGAGTGTGTCTGCGGTTTTAGCGGCCTGTTTGCCCGCAGATACAGCCGTCTGTGTGGCCAGCAGCACCCCAGTACGGGATTTGGAATGGTTTTGGCCTCAGGCTGAGGCGGAGCGCTGGTTTCTCAGCAATCGGGGTGCGAACGGCATTGATGGCACGATCGCGACGGCTCTCGGTGTCGCTGCCACCGGCACACCCACGGTTTTGCTGACTGGCGATCTGGCCTTTTTGTACGACAGCAGCGCCCTGCTGATTCGGCCCCGTGGCTCACTGACAATCATTCTGCTCGACAATCAGGGCGGTGGGATTTTTGCCCTCTTGCCCGTGGCCCAGTTCGAGCCGCCCTATCAGGACTATTTCGCGACACCCCAAGACGTTGATATTGCCGCCCTTTGCCAAGCCCACAACATCACCCATGTGCCGATCGCGACAATTACCGATCTCAAAACAGCGCTGGCAACGATTCCACCAGGCTTGCGCCTGCTCGAAATTCAGACTGATCGCGAAACAGAAGCCCAATGGCGGCGGCATTGTTTTGCCCAGGTACGGGCTGCGATTACACCGTAAAGCAATTATAGAGAGCGATTACAAGCTCAGGCGCAGGGTTTTCACCTCATAAGCCCGAAATGCCAGCGTGTGGTCGATACACTCAGCTTCAGGATCTTCCAGCAGGTTGCACGCTCACACGGGCATAGTCATCACGAACTGTACTGTTGTGGCTTGACCCTAGCATTTGGCCAAACGCAGCACCGCCAAGTGAGTGTTGATGTGTCTAGGTTTGAGACCAGCTCAGGGTATGGGTCTAGGCGCCAGGTGCAATGGTGCGCTTGACAAAGCCAGCAATACGAGCCTTG
>CAZAGN010000085.1:0-10040 GCA_964484905.1 uncultured bacterium
TATCAACCCAATCAGCCTGTACAGACCCTGAGTGAGCCGCTGGAATTGTCGGGTGAGCCTGTTTTGCCTGGTTTTCGGCTTGCGTTGGCCATAGTCTGGTGATGGCCTGAGATTTGCTTCATAGTAAGCACTCACTTAGGTACTCACCCACTCCAACATTGCGGTATCTGGCGTGAGATCCCCGAGTCAGGATGTCACACTAGCGGAGAGCGATCCCTGTGAGGTGTATGGGTGCAACGGCGATGGTTTATCAGTCTGTTAATGGGCATAGCCCTGGGTAGCACCGCAGGAGCAGTTTCAGCCACTACACCCAGCCAAGGGGCAATTCTGCAGGACCTGGCAACTGCTCGCGTTGTCTATCTCGGTGAAACCCACGGTGAAGCGGCTGATCACGCGGCTCAACTGGCGATTATTCAAGCGCTCCATACTCCCGAGCAACCCTGGGCCCTCGGCTGGGAGATGTTTCAGCGCCCCTTTCAATCCATGCTCGATCTATTCAGTCGGGGTCGTCTCACACCTGCCGAACTGCGGGCGGCAACGGAGTACGACATGCGCTGGGGTCATCCCTGGCAGGGGTATGAGCCGATTTTAGGCTTTGCCCAAACAGAAGCATTACCCCTGTTGGCACTCAACGCACCGCTTGAGCTGACGCGGCAAGTATCACAGATGGGCCTAGCGAATGTTATTTCGCCTGGTTTGCAAGGTATCCCTGCCGATATGGATCTGGAGGATCCGGCCTATCGCGACTTGATGCGGGCGGTTTACGACAGTTTCCATCAGGGCTTGGGCGGTAGCGACCAGTTTGAGCGCTTTTTTGAAGCCCAGGTTTTGTGGGATGAAACAATGGCCGAGACGATCGCGAGATACCTGCAACTGAGCCCCGACCACCGTGTTATTGTTTTGGTCGGCCAGGGTCATGTTGTCTATGGCTATGGCATCCCGGCCCGAGTTGCACGCCGCCTCCCCGACATCACTCAGCGAACAGTTTTGCTGAATCCTGCTTCAGGCTTAGAGCAGGCTGCCGATCATGTCTGGCGCTAGCAGACATACTAGCCAGCCTTAAACAAAAGCCAACCTTGCCTTGATGTGACGTTTACGTTGACACGTTAGTGTAAGCCTGAATACATCCAGGTGCAGCGATGCTAGGAACCCCAGTACAGTCATGGGCATGGCTCGAGCAACTCTATCAAGATTACGCCCTGACGCCCTATGCCTTGGGTACGTCCATTCCCCTGGCGGATTCGGAACTGCTTATTGTCTATCGTGGTGTTGTTCAGTTATTCACGATTCATCCGAATGGCGATGAAACATTGCTGGGTCTAGCAGGCCCCTCAATGCCCCTTGGGTTGCCTATTTCGCTGATCAATCCTTACCAAGCTGTTGCCCTCACCCAGGTTGATGTCCTACGCCTGCCTTGGGCCGAAGTCGAAGCTTCACCAGAACTTTCCTCACGCCTCTTGCCACACCTCGTTCTGCGACTACGCCAAACTGAAGCTTGGCTGGCTCTGGCCGGTCGACGACCTGTAGCCGAGCGTCTTAAGCAGCTGCTGCTATTGCTGGGGCAAGACTTTGGCCAGCAGACGTCCCAGGGCACTCGCTTGAGTGTGCGTCTTACCCATCAACATTTGGCCAATGCCATCGGCGCAACGCGGGTAACGGTGACCCGTTTGCTCAGTGAGTTTCGCAGTGAAGGCTGGCTAGTACTCGATAGCAGCCGTCATCTTGTGATCCGTGGCTAGCCAGCGTGATCGGCTAATCCGTTGTCAGCGTTTGGGCGGCTGACTTTTTTGATCTACGCTTGGTTTGTTGAATTGAACAGGGTGTGACAGCGTGAGCGAAGCAGAGCTACGGAATCAGGCGTGGATTGGTGATGCGGTGCTGGCGTTGTATGCGCGGCAGTGGCTTTTGCAGCAGACGACACTAACTGATTCTCCGGTTCGAACCGAACTGTTCCGTCACCTTACCTCCAATCAATTTTTATCAGGACTGGGACGGCCTACGCTCATCGAGGCGCGTATTGGCGTTGTCTACGAAGAACAAGGTCTAGAAGCCGCTTTTCGCTACATCGAAGACCAATTACTGCCGCTGTTTTTGAAGCAGCTCAGTCGTGCCCAACGCCAAAAGATTACGGCGGTTTCCTTGGCTGTGTAGGTCAGGCAGAGAGATCGTGATGCTGCCTTATTGCGTTCCTCTAGGCTTTGGCTGCCTCAACCAATTGCAACAACCAAGCTAGCTGCTGCTGATACTCGCGCACGAGCCCTATGGCTAGATGCTGTTGCTGAGCGGCCAAGACATCGCCAAGAGATTGGTAATACCAAAGGGTTTGGCTCTTTTTACCGGAAAACTTTGCCCATAACGACTCGCCTAGGGTTTGGTAGTCTTGACGAATTGCTGTCAGGTTATGCAGCTTATCGCAACCTGTTACGAGTAAATACTCGGCATCCGTTGAATGTGCCATGTGGTCGATATAGCGTTGCTTGCGCACTTCCCAGGGTTCTTTGGTGGTTGCTGCCGCTGCTTGGTCAGTACAGGCTGTGACAATGTCGAGAACGCGCTCACCAAACTGCTGCTGAATCTCGGCTTCAATGTCTGCGCGTGATTTTTGAGTATAGGTTGGGCCGTCCTCGAGGGCGTCGTGGAGAAGGGCGGCAATGGCAGCGGTTTCGGAACCGCAAAACCCTAAGACCAAACTACTGACACCCAAGAGGTGAGCCACGTAGGGGATATAGGGATCACTATCTTGGCTACGTTTGCGGGCTTGGCTGCGGTGCAGCTGGGCGGCATAAACGATAGCTTGGTCATACAGCGGGCTCAGACTTGGCATGTGTCCTCTCTTGGCCTAATTTGGTGGCCTAATTTAGGCGACCCCAACGAAAGACAATCGCACCCCAGGTGAGGCCCGCACCGAAACCGGCCATGACACCGTGCTGGCCGTTGTGCAGTTGACCTGATTCGACCCAATCGGCGATCGCGATTGCGACCGAGGCGCCTGAGGTATTGCCATAACGATCAAGCACCGAGGCAAAATGTGCGAGTGGTACCTGAAGTCGGTCGGCAATCGCTTCGATAATGCGCTGGTTCGCCTGGTGCAAGAAATAGGCATCAATGGCGTGGGGCACCAGATCGCAACGGAAAAGCACTTTTTCGATGACTTCGGGTACCGACTTGACCGCGAACTTATAGACCTCGCGGCCATTCATCCGGATCGGTTGCGGCAGATAGTTGCCGACCTGTACCGTATCGGTGAGGGGTGTCGCCTCAACGGTATTCGCCAGCGTGAGCAGCCCAGAACCCGCGCCATCGGCCCGTAGCTCTAGCGCCAACAAACCTGGTGTTTCGGCAGCCTCCAGCACCATGGCCCCAGCGCCATCACCAAAGAGTACACAGGTCGAGCGATCTGACCAATCGACCGTGCGGGACAAAACATCCGCCGCGATCACCAAAACGCGCCGATAGGTACCCGCCTGAATAAACTGAGCTGCTGTAGCAATCCCATAGACAAAACCCGAGCAGGCGGCACCCAGGTCAAAGGCGAGGGCGCGTGTGGCTCCCAGGCGGGCCTGGATCTGAGGCGCACTGCCAAAACGATCGGCACCGGTGGAGGTCGCAAGAATAATCAAATCGAGATCACAGGCTTCAACAGCCGCCATGGCGAGGGCCTGCTGGGCGGCAGGCAAAGCCAAATCAACCAGTGACTGGTCGGGGGGCAGAATCCGCCGCTCGCGAATACCTGTGCGGGTACGAATCCACTCATCTGAGGTCTCTAAGATCGCGGCTAAATCATCATTGGTCACCACAACCGAGGGTACCGACGCGCCCACACCCGTTAGCTGTACTTGACTCACAAATTTGCTCCGGACGGATCGGCGTTGGCAGATCGTGCCACCGTCGAAATCTCGGCTTGAATGCGGTCGAGTACATTTTCGGATACTGCCTCTTGCGCTAGGCGAATGGCGTTAACCACCATGGCCTCACGCGAACTGCCATGGGTAATAACACACACGCCGTTGACACCCAACAGCAAGCCGCCCCCGTACTCCACGTAATCAAGACGACGCTTGATACGGCGTAGGTTTGGCTTTAGCAGCCAACTGCCGACCTTGCCATACCAGTGCCTGGGTAGCTCGTCACGCATGACTTGCGTACACATCTGGCCGACACTTTCGGCAAACTTAAGCATGACATTACCGACAAAACCATCGCAGACAACAACATCAAAGTTGCCGCTGAGAATATCGCGCCCCTCGGCATTACCAACAAAGTTCAGGTGGGGGTGCGCTTCGAGACGCTCGTGGGTTCTGAGGGCGAGCTCGTTACCCTTGTTAGGTTCTTCGCCGATGTTGACGAGACCAATACGGGGCTCAGGAATGTGCAGCACATACTGACTGTAGATTGAGCCCATGATTGCAAATTGCTCTAGAAAGCGGGGCCGACAATCAACATTGGCTCCCATATCAAGAACCATTACCGGCTTTTGTTGCACAGTGGGCAAGAAGGCCGCAATCGCAGGCCGGTCAATACCCGGCAAGCGACCTAAATTGAGCAGGGCTGCCGCCATGGCAGCACCTGTATTACCCGCTGCTACCACAGCATCCGCTCGCTTTTGGCGCACAACCTCCATGGCCACCCGAATTGACGCTTTGGGCTTGCGTCGCAACGCCCCGAGAGGCTCTTCATCCATGCCGATATCTTCTTCGGCTTCGACAATGTCGATGCCGGCAGGAATCGGCTCAGGTAAGTAAAGGCGGATGGCTTCGGGGCGACCCACAAGCAAGATTTCGATACCAAATTTTTGATGCGCGGCTAGGGCACCTTTGACGATTTCGGCTGGCGCATAATCGCCCCCCATCGCATCTACAGCAATGCGCACAAATGTATCCTCACCGACGCTGCACGTGAATTTGGTGAACCAAAATCACCCAAAGTTTATCAGATAGCGGCTCTTAGGGCTTACGCTTAACGCGATCCCGCCGCCGTCGATCCCGCCATTCGGCCCAGGTGAGGTAGGCAATGCCGCCTGTTACCCCCACCAACAGCACAATCACACCATAAAAAACAACCTGCTGGGCTAGTGCTATGGTGTCCATCTACATCCCGCCACGGCCCCAGACAACAAAGGCAATCGACAGCATGAAAAAGCTCAGTACAGCTGCCCAACCTGTGGTGATGATGTCCATAATGTCCTCGCAATCTCTACCCCACGATACCGTGTTTTGAAGAGAGCGCGGCGATGCCACCCTTTAGAGGCTGGGGGATTGTTGATGCCAGGGGGTGGCTTGCTCGTAGGCATAGGCAGTATGTAAAACAGCCGCTTCACCAAGGGCTGGGCCGATAATCTGTAATCCCACAGGCAAGTGATCGACAAAACCGCAGGGTAAGCTCAGGCCCGGCAGACCCGCCAGGTTGACCGGAATCGTCATCAGATCGGAGAGGTACATGCTGAGAGGGTCGTTGGTCTTGGCCCCAAAGGCAAAGGCTGGGCTGGGGGTGGTCGGCGAAACCAAGACATCCGCTTGGCTAAAGGCAGCTTCAAAGTCGCGTTTGATGAGGGTACGGACTTGCTGAGCTTTGAGGTAGTAGGCGTCGTAGTAGCCGGCCGACAGGGCATAGGTGCCGATCATGATTCGCCGCTTAACTTCGTTGCCAAAGCCCTCATCACGAGTGCGGGCATACATCTCGAGGAGGGTCTCGCCGGGTACCCGCTTGCCATATTTGACCCCGTCATAACGGGCCAGGTTTGCCGAGGCTTCGGAGGGGGCAATGATGTAGTAGGTAGCGAGGCCGTACTGGAAGCTGGGGCAGGCGACATCAACGATCACAGCACCGAGATCTTTGAGTTTCGCGATCGCGACTTCGACGACATCCCGGACAGCCGCATCGCAGCCTTCACCCAGAAGATCACGAATCACACCCACCCGCAGCCCTGTGAGATCAGTTTTGAGGCTGGCGGTGTAGTCAGGAACGGGGAGGTTAAGGCTTGTGGCATCCTTGGGATCGTGACCCGCCATTGCTTGCAGCACGATCGCTGTGTCGGTGACAGTGCGGCCAAAGGGGCCAACTTGGTCGAGGGAGGAGGCAAAGGCAACCAGGCCATAGCGGGAGACAAGGCCGTAGGTGGGTTTCAGGCCCACGACACCGCAGAAGGCGGCTGGCTGACGAATGGAACCACCCGTATCCGAACCAATGGAGACGACCGCCTGATTGGCAGCAACAGCGGCCGCCGAACCCCCCGAGGAGCCGCCGGGCACGCAGCCTGTGTTCCAGGGGTTGGCGGTGGCTTGAAAGGCCGAATTCTCGGTGGAGCTGCCCATGGCAAACTCATCGAGGTTGGTTTTGCCGACCATAATCGCCCCGGCTGCCCGTAGGCGCGCAGTTACCGTTGATTCGTAGGGCGGAATAAAGCCTTCGAGGATCCGCGAAGCGCAGGTGGTGGCAATGCCCCGCGTACACATATTGTCTTTGATGGCGATCGGAATACCCGTGAGCAAGCCCAGCGCTTTGCCCGCCGCTAGGTCAGCATCAACAGCCGCCGCCTGTTCGAGAGCTTGGGTGGCGGTAATGGTTAAAAAGCTATGCAACTGTGGCTCAAGGGCCGTCAGGCGATCCAGGTAAGCTTGGGTGATCTCGACGGCGGTGCGCTCACCGTTGCGCAGTTGAGCGTGCAGAGCTTGAATGACAGACATAAGCACCTGGAAAGCTTTTCTAGCATACCGTGTGTGTTGGTCGTGATTGGGGTGTAGTGCCGTTCATGGATCAGCCCGAAATTGTGATTATTGCCGCCCTCACCGATCGCGATCGGGTTATTGGCAACCAGGGGCGTTTGCCCTGGTCGATTCCGGCTGATCTGGCTCGTTTTAAGGCGCTGACCTGGGGGCATACGGTGGTGCTGGGGCGGCGTACTTGGGAGCTCGATTTGCAGTGTCGCGTGTTGCCGGGGCGGCAGATGGTGATTCTTTCGCGGCAGCCGCCTGCGGATCGGGTATTACCCGAAACCGTGCAGTACTGTGCCGATTGGCGGCAACTGTTGCGCTGGCCAGCCGAGCGGCTGTTTATTGCTGGGGGTGCGCAGGTGTATGCGCAACTGATCGCGGTTTCAACCCGCTGGGAGCTCACCCTCATTGACGAGCCGTACGCAGGCGATACCTACTTTCCCGATTACACCGCCTATCCGCAGTTTGTCTGTACCGAGCAGGAAGCTCACCCTGGCTACCGCTTTACAACCTGGCAGCGACGTGATGGTCTGACAGGGTGATTTCTCAATTACGCGCTCCCTAATTCAGGGATAACTGCGCCAGGATCGCCTCTGGGCCGGCACAGACACCGATACGGTACTGCCAGTACTGTTCTACGGCGGCCTGAACGGTTGCGGGCGTCACAGCCTGAATCAGTTCGCCATAGCGTTGGTCGAACTCGACACCCAAACCCATGACCATGTACCACCCGAGCAGGTGAGCGACTTGGCTGTTGGTTTGCTTGCCCAAGGCGTATTGGCCCAGGAGCTTGCGCTGTACGCGCTCGATTTCAGCCTCTGAGAGGGGTCGCTCAACCAGGCGATCAAGCTCGGCCTGAAGTTGTTGCCAGGCAGCGATACCATTGCTGGGTGCTGTACCAAGGTAGGCAATAAACTGACCGGCTTGGCGTCGGGCCCCGTAGACGGCTGAAACTTCGTAGGCAAGACCCTGCTTTTCGCGCAATTCGACAAACAGACGGCTGGAAAGACCACCACCGAGATAGGTATGCAACACCTTAAAGGCGGCATAGTCAGGCGCTGTTAGAGCTGCCGCCTGGCAGCCCAGGCTGAGGATAATTTGCTGGGTCTCTTGGGGCAGCGTCACCCAGGTTGATTGCCCAAGGGGTGGAGCGGCTGTCGAGAGTAGTGGGGGCGAGGTGTGGGGCCGGGGCCAAGCACTGAACGTGTCCTCAACGAGGCGGTAAATGGCCTCAGTTTCAAAATGACCGACAACGACAATGATAAGACCGGCTGGAGTTAGGTGCTGCTGGTGGTAAGCCATGAGATCGGCTTGGGTGATGGCGGCAACCGATTCGCAGTTGCCATACAAGGGTTGGGCGTAGGGGTGAGCCGCAAATAAATGCTGTCGCTGCTGCTCGAAACAGACAGCAAGGGGACGTTCCTGCTGCGAACGAATAATCTGCTGCATTTGCTTTTTTTCGCGCTCGACTTCGGCCTCAGGAAAAGTTGGTGAGCGCACAATCTGAGTGGCCAAGTGCCAAAGGGCAACAAAGTCAGCGGCTACGGCTTTGAGGCTGACTTCAAAATAGTCGGGGGTTGTTTCGGCGGCTAACCCAGCCCCCAAAGATTCAACTTGGCTCGCGATCGCGATCGCATCTAGCCCGGCGGTGCCACGGGTCAAAACCGAAGCTGTCAGGTTAGCAATCCCCGGTTTCGGATCAATACTGCTGCCCCCTGGCCAAAACCAGCGGGCGGCAACAGTGTCGGCAGCCCGATTTTCGAGGGTAACTAGGGTAACACCGGCGCAGGTGTGAACCTCAACACATTCGGCCTCTGCCAGCGCTGAACTCATGCCACCATCGCCATCGCCTCAGGGCGAAGCACTGTAATGATATAGCGATCACTGACAAGGTAGCGGGCGGCAACCGCTCGCAGTTGCTCAACCGTCATCGTCTCAACCAAGGCCAGATAGCGATCAGCCAGATCTAAACCACCGCTGAGGTGATAGAAGCCGTAAACCCGGGCCAGTTGGCTGGGTGATTCGGTTGCAAAGATAAATTCGTTGGTTAGGAGTCGCTTAGCCCGGTACAGCTCGGCCTCTGTCACCCACTCTGTACCCAGACGCTCGATCTCAGCGACAATGGCTGCTTCGACGCGCTCAAGGTGGTGTTCGTGGAGGTAGACACTGACGTAAAACAGACCGGGATCTTGGTGGACGGACGAGGAGCTGCTGACACCCAGCACCCAGCCCAGAGATTCACGCAGTTGACTGACCAGGCGTGATGAGCGCCCTTCACCGAGGGTTGTAGCCAGCATTTCTAGGGCGCAGGCATCTTCCCACTGCTGTACACTCGCCCCTGGCCAGGCCATGATCAGACGGGTGTGCTCCAGGCGTGGCTGTACCGTATCAAGGCGTTGCACAGACTTGAAGGTGGGCAGTGGGTGCAACGGCAACGCCGGCACGTCACACTCTGAAGGGGTTGCGAGAAAGAGCGCCTCTAGCTGTGTGAATAGTGCTTCAGGCTCAAACTGACCCACGACCACCACGGTCATATTGTCGGGGCGATACCAGCGACTGTGGTACTGCCGCATTTGGGCTGGTGTGAGCTGCATGAGGCTTTCGCAAGTACCCAAGACAGGCCGACCGTAGGGATGCGTGGCATAGGCAGCCTGCATCACCATCTGAAAGGCACAGTGATCAGGATTATCCTCGGCGCGGCGAATTTCTTCGAGCACCACCTGCCGCTCCCGCTCAAACTCAGCATCCGGGATCGTCGCATTCATCACGACTTCGGCGAGGTAGGGTAGGGTTTCAGCGAGGTCGGGGGCAGCCACTGTGATGTAATAGTGCGTGAAATCGTGCCCTGTGGCGGCGTTGGTGATACCGCCACGGCCTTCAATCACGCGATCAAGAACGCCAGGTGCCAAGCGCTCTGTCCCCTTGAAGACCATGTGCTCGAGAAAATGAGACATGCCGAGCCCATCGGCTGATTCATGACGCCCGCCAGCGCGTACCCAAATATCCACACTTACAACATCGGTAGTAGCCATGGGATGAAGTAGGACGGTCAGGCCACTGGGCAAAACATGGGTCGTGACAGCATGGGAGACGACAGGTGTAGGCAAATCGTGAGCTCTTATTCAAGTCTTCTGTAAGCTATTGTAATCGCTCCGTTACGTTTGAACCCGGTTTATCGCTGTGCTTCTGCACAGATGTCAAGGAAGGGGTGTCAAGGGAGGGGCGCCCAACCCTGGCTGTCATCAACTTGCAGTGCATCCACCTGCAATGATCTTGCAAAGGCAATACTTGGCCTCGAGGCACAGCAACCTGGTCGGTATCAACCCCGAG
>CAZAGN010000086.1:0-8137 GCA_964484905.1 uncultured bacterium
GCTATCTGGTTCTTCGTTCATCACTACAACTCTTCATTACTTCCTTAGCTCTACCTTCTTGGAAAAGTGATACCCTAGCGAAACATTCTCAGGCGCATTGATGCGGGTTGACTTTATTCGCCACGGTATTGCCCTCGTTGCAGAAGCGGGTCAAGACGACACAGAGCGTACGTTATCCGAACGGGGCTTAGAACGTACCGTCGCGATCGCGAAAACCCTGCGCCAGCATCACTACGCTTGGCCCGTCATCCTCACCAGCCCCTTACGCCGCGCCGAAGAAACCGCCACGATTTTTTGCAAGCAAGGGCTCAGCGATACCGTCGAGATTCTGCCCAGCCTAGCGCCGGGGGGTGAATTTAATGATCTGGTGTTGTGGCAGCAAGCCCACCCTGATCTGGGGCGAGTCGCCCTCATTGGTCATCAGCCCGATCTCAGTCATTGGGTCGAAACGGCTCTCTGGGGACAAGCTAAGGGCGCCATTCAACTCAAAAAAGCTGGGATGGCCTGTGTTGAATTCCCTGATGGTTTCATTCGTGCCGGTAAGGGACTATTGCTCGAGCTGCTGACACCGAAGTCGCTACTCCGGAGCTAATTAAGCCTGCCTGCTCTCTATCACTACAAGACTCTGGCAGGAACTCTCGCACGTTAGAACTAGCTCAGAACTGACGCAGAAAACGTAAATCACTGTTGTAGAGCAAGCGAATATCAGTGATGTTGTGCAACACCATCGCCAAGCGCTCGACCCCCAAGCCAGCGGCAAAACCCGTCACTGTTTCGGGGTCATAGCCCACAGCTTTAAAGACATTCGGATCGACCATGCCGCAGCCAAAAATCTCTAGCCAGCGATCACCAAAGCGGACATCCATCTCGGCTGAGGGCTCGGTAAAAGGGAAGTAGCTGGGGCGAAAGCGAATTTCAACATCGCCCAAAAAGGCGTAGATAAACTCGCGCATCGTCCCTTTAAGGTCGGCAAAGGTCAGGTTCTCGCCAACCGCCAGGATCTCGACTTGGTGGAACACCGGCGAGTGGGTTGCATCGACGGTATCGCGACGGACAACCCGACCGGCATGAACCACCCGAAAGGGTGGCTCGTTCGCCTGCATATAGCGCACTTGCACCGATGAGGTCTGTGTCCGAATCAGGTAGCCATCTTGGAGATAAAGCGTATCCTGCATATCCCGCGCTGGGTGGTCGGCGGGCGTGTTCAGCGCTTCAAAGTTATAGTATTCCGTCTCGATTTCCGGCCCAGAAATTGCCGTGTAGCCCATGCTGACAAAGATATCGAGCATCCGGTCGATTGTCGCCTGCAGGGGATGAATTCGCCCCAAGGGTTTATAGCTGCCCGGCATCGAGACATCGAGGGTTTCGGCAGCAAGCTGGGCTTCGAGCGCCGCCGCTTCGAGGGCAGTGCGTTTGTTATCGAGGCTGTCTTGAAGGTAGGTCTTGACCTCGTTGGCCAAAGCACCATAGCGGGGGCGGTCTTCGGCTGGCAGCTTGCCCATACTGGCAAGGATTTTTGAGAGCTTGCCTTTTTTGCCCAAAAAATCAACGCGAATGCGTTCCAGTTCATCGAGGCTGGTCGCCGCGCTCAGCAGTGTGTCAAGTTCTTGGCGAAGGCTACTCAGTTCGGCATCCATGGTCAGCAACGGTACAACTTGCTCATCATATCGCGATGGGTCATCGGCGTACTTTCTCGTCTGCCCGGGCTGAAGCAACATCGAGATGCAGCACCTATTTTTGCCAAAACCACTTCACAGGTTGACGTAATTTCCTTGTCTGGATCGTTTTTTGTCTGGATCGCTGGCGCAGCGCCGTCTTAGCTTGGCTAAGTTTGCTGACTCAAAATGTGGTTCACCCGATCAAGGGGCAGATCGAGCCGCTGGGCAATTTCAGCCGCAGATAGCCCTAACTCGGCCAAAATAGGCACTGCAGACAACTTCCCGCGCTGCTCACCGATTTGGATTCCCTCTTGCTTAATTTCTTCGTACCAGGGTGATTCTCGCAGCACGGCCATATCCCACCTCATAATCTGCGCGACGACTTCGCTTGCCAGCACAAACCTAGCAAAAAAGGCCAATAGGGGCTCAAGCTCGCTGAGTATGGGGTCTTTCTGTAACTGCTGCAGGGCTAGGCGAATCACAGGCTCTTGGTCACCCCCTTTCATGATCGGCACAAAGGGTAATAGCGTGGGAATGGGCTCTGAGAAGACTGGCTCTACGGCTGCTTCACTGAGTTGAATAACGCGGTAATCTTGTTGGGCTTTGATGCCCTGAATTTCAGATTGATACGCAGTCGCCACTGGCGTATTGCCTGACACAGGCAAAATCACGACCAATACCGGATAGACGGGCAGCTTAAATTTTTCTTCGGCTAGGGCTGCATACGCACGCATCCGGCGTGGCATTTCGGGTGAGTAACGAAGCTGAAGCTCAGTTGCAATCAAGAACTCGCCCTGATCGGGATCCTGAGCGCGAATGAGTACATCACCTTCACGACTCAGCCATTGAAACTCAGAGGTAACCATTTCTTGGAATTGGATCTGGGGATTTTGAGTAACCCAGCGGATCCAGGCTTGAGGATCGAGACTAATGAGTCGTTTGCTGCCGATGTCTGCTTTAGGTGGCATGGGCTGATTTTGGCTTAGGCTGCTCTGAGTACGGTACGCGAAAACTCGTATCTGAGCCGTGCATCACAGTCAGGTACTGGGGAGAGATGCAACAATTGGGGTGTCTTTGAGAGTAGCTTGGCATGGTGCGTACCCCCCGAGAACAGGCAGAGCTCAAGGCAGAACTGATTGCCCCCTTCCGGTTTCTGAGGCGCTTTATTTATCTGGCGGTGTTGGGCTCGGGTAGTTTGGGGGCGTTTATCTTTGCCTTGCAAGCGCTGGCGGGTAAGCCTAACAGTCTGCCGAATTTGGGGGTGCAGGTGGTGGTGATCGCGATCGCGAGCGGTTTGTGGCGTTGGGAAAGTCAGCGGCATCAGCGACTGGTGGAGCGTCTTGATCAACGGGAGCGACGACAGTGATCCTGGCCGCCACCCTCAGTGAAGAACGCTTTGCCCTCGCGGTTGTCATTGCTCAGTTGGCTTTGGTCTACCTCACGGCTTTACTGGGCGGCGAGTGCTGTCGGCGGTTGCGCATTCCCTCGCTCTTAGGCGAGTTGCTGGGGGGCATTTTGATTGGGGTGTCGGGTCTACGCTGGATTGTCCTGCCCGTCGCGACCCAAGATAGCTCAGTTTTGGTGAACTGGGTGGGTTGGCTGCATGGCACCTCCGAGCCCGAGGTGATTCGTCAGGTTTTTCAGTTTCAGGGCGACTTTTTCCAGAGCCTCGCCGCAGTCGGTATTACGGTGCTGCTATTTGAGATTGGTCTGGGCTCGACCCTTAATCAGCTTTTACTCAATCGTTCTCAGGCGATTGCCGTAGCGGGGGTGGGGGTATTGCTGTCGATGTTGGGCGGCACCCTGGGGCTCAATGCCTTTTGGCAGGTGCCGCTCGTACCCGCTTTGTTTATGGGTGCCGCCCTGAGTGCAACGAGCTTGGGTATTACGGTGCAACTGCTGCGGCAGCAGGGGCGCTATGCCGATGCCGAAACCCAGGTGATCTTGGGGGCAGCGTTGCTGGATGATGTGGCGGGGGTGATCCTGCTGTCGTTAATTTTGGGGTTTGCCCGCGAAGGTGAGTTTTCCAGTCTGGCGATTCTGAGACTGTTGACGGTGATTACGGTCGCGATCGCGATCGCGATTATCTTCGGTCGCAGCCTAGGTCCGGCTCTGTTGTCTCTGCAAAATCAACTAACGACGCGGGGGCGCGTGATCGTCCCGGCGGTCATGCTGATGTTTTTGTTTGTGGTGTTGGCAACAACGGCGCAGCTCGCGGGTATCTTCGGTGCCTTTATGGCGGGTTTGGTGGTGCAGGGCAGTAGCAAGCGCCACATTGCCGAGAGTTTACGCCCGGTTGTGGATGCCTTTGTGCCGATTTTCTTTGTCTATGTGGGCGCTGGTACCAATCTGCGGCTGCTAGGCCAATCCCCGCAATCTGGGGTGCTGGTGGTGTTTTTGGTGCTGGTCGCGATCGCAGCCAAGCTCGCCAGCGGCTATGCCGTTTCGCGCCATGAAGGCGTCAATCCGCTCGTTGTTGGCTTGGGGATGATTCCGCGCGGGGAGGTTGGGCTGGTATTTGCGGAGCTGGGGCGCTCGACAGGCATCCTCAGTCCCCAGTTGGGCCTAGCCTTGGTACTGGTCTCCATTGCAACTACCTTGGTCACAAGCTTGGGCTTTCGCTTCTTGCCGAAACTGCCCTACTGCGATCTCAGCAGTCGCGCTGTTATGCGGAATTAACCATGCTGGCCATTACCCTTGCCGAAATTAATCAGCCGACCCTCCAAATGGTCTTGCTAAGTCTTTTTTGTATTTATCTGGCTAGCAAGGTTGGTGGCGAAATTACCCATCGCCTTGGCCTCACGACGATTTTGGGCGAACTGTTAGGGGGGGCGATTGTCGGTATCTCCGTCCTGCGCTTGGTGGTCTTGCCCGGTGTTGGCGAGCCGAGCGATGCCCTGCTGCTGCGTCTGGTCGCCCAACTTAACCCCAGCCTAGATACACTAGATACAGCCGCCCTGGCTCAGGTGTTTGTCGGCCAAGGGCAAATTCTCGCCAACCTCTCGCAAATTGGCGTCATTATTCTGCTGTTTCAGGTTGGCCTCGAATCCAACTTGCGTGAATTGGTGCGGGTCGCACCCCAGGCCGCCACAGCCGTTGCTTCGGGTATTACCGTACCGCTAACCTTCGGTGTGGCCGGTCTGCTGTTTTTGTTTGGTGCCGATTGGCAGGGTGCCCTGTTTGCAGCAGCAGCAACAACTGCCGTCAGTATTGGCATCTCAGCCAGCATTCTCGAAGATCTTGACGCCCTGACCAGTCACGAAGGCCAATTGATTATCGGCGCGGCGGTACTGGATGACATTACCGGCATCTTGATTCTCACCGTAATCAGCGGTATCGCCGCTGGCGAAGGGGTCAACTTGGTTGGTGTCTTAAGTTTGATCATCACGGCGGCGGTGTTTCTGGTCGGCACCGTTGTCCTCAGCCGCCTGCTGGGCTCGGTGTTTGTTGGCTTGCTCAAGCCCCTGAAAGTGCGTGGCGGTCTGCTGATGCTTTCTCTCAGTTTTTGTTTTGGCCTGGGCTTTTTGTCCGATACGTTGCGCCTAGAGGCTCTGATGGGGGCGTTTGTGGCAGGGTTAATTCTCAGTCAAACCGAGGTTAAACACGCCCTTGAGGACAATTTGCAGCCCGTGGTTGATTTGCTGGTGCCGATTTTCTTTGTCGTGACCGGGGCTCGCATCGATCTGCGCATTCTCAATCCCTTTGCACCCGGTGGTGCAACGGTGTTTCTGATGGGAATGTTCTTGGCGACACTGGTCGTCATTGGCCGGCTAGGGGGTGCGTTTTTGGTGCCCTCCAAACAACCCCTAAACCGCCTCGCGATCGGCATCGGCATGCTGCCCCTAGGGGAAGTCGCCCTGGTAATTGCGGGTACAGGGGTGGCCACAGGCCAGATGGCACCCGAGTTGAGTGCAGCCGTAATTTTGGCGATTGTTTTGACCGTGAGTATCACGCCGGGCTGGTTGCGCTGGGCACTACAGGCAAAGGCGATTAAGCCTGATAGGTTATAAAGCACTTTGCTTTGGGGTAATTCACTGAGGATTTACGGAGCGCGATCACCCCCGTAATGAGAAGCTACCAACTGTAGCCTTTGCCTTGCGGCTACGTAAGGCGATCGCGATACCCGGGCCTGCCGTTAGTGATCGCCCAATCGCGAAAATCTTGAGATGACAGCACATTGAGCCAAGCGCTCGGTTGTCTGCTCACCTGGGTGCTACTCAGACTCAACTAGGGCGTCCTCCGGTGGCGGAATGAGATCCCAGGTGCCATCAGGATTTTGGCGTACCTCACCCAGCTCAGTCATCTCAGCCAGGGCAATCTGGCGAATATCGGGGTCAGCCGTCGAGTTAAACACGCCTGCCCAAGTATTAAAACGCACCAAGCGGCTGCGGGGGTTCTCGATAATCCGATCAGCCAAGCCCCGTAAGCTATCACCGGGACGACCAGTCATCTCAAGCCAGTCAGCCGCTAGGTAAAACCGATCGCGAGCCAACGCCAAATCGCCAATAAACAAAAAATTAATAATCGCCGCTTGCCACGGTAGCCGGAAGGCCGATGCATGGGTGGCCGGTGACATCTGCATCGCCCCAAAATCGAGTAGCTCGACTGCTGCCTGAGGTTGAGCTGCCTGCATTGCCAGCGCCGGCAAGGCATAACTGTAGGGCTCCATAAACTGTGGATCGAGGCGGGTCATGGTTTCGAGGTAAGCCTGTACCCAGTCATAACCAACCGTATCGCGATCTTCGTGGCCAAAGTACTGAATAAAGTCAAGCCAAATCTGGGAGGCAGCCACACTGCCAAACCCCAGTTGCCCCAACACCTGGGCCGTCGCCAGACGTTGGGTAATACTGCTATCGGCAGAAGTCCCAACCCGTTCGAGTTGCGGTTGTTGCAAGGCCACGATCGCAACACCAGCGGCAACCATGACTCCCAGAGAACGCCAAACCATAACTGTAGGATCGACAGTGTTCACACCTAGTGTAGTTTTTCCCGCCCAGTCCAGTCATCGCAAAATCGTTCAGGTTGCGGGCATTCAAGCCACAGGCACTAGCAACGCAACGAAGCAACAATCGGGGCCATCGCGATCGCGATCTCTGCTGTATTCGTCGCCAGCGTCGGACAGCCGACATCGCTGTAATCCCGCTGGGCCGCGAGCGGAAAGATCGCATAGCTATGCAGAGGGTGCCAGGTCACGCCTGCCGCCAAACAAATCGGCCAAGCCGCCGCAATATCCCATACCTTTGGGCTCGCTTCCACCGCCGCCAGATACGCCCCCGCTGCCACCAAAACCAAGTTGTAGGCTGCCGCACCCAAGGCCCGCCCCTTACCCAGCCAATCGGGCGGCAAAAGCTGCCAACTGCGCGAGCAAAAACTGTAAAAATGGGTGCGACTGGTCGCCTCCCTTTGCAATGTCAGGGGTTGACCATTCAAAAACGCGCCTGTGGGCATCGCCAGACCCGTCTCACCTGGCCAAAAACCCCAAAAAAGCTGCCGCAGCATTGGCACATACACACAACCAAACACCGGCGTACCGCGATAGAGTAACCCCACCGAAATATCCCAAATCGGCACGCCCCGCGCAAAATTATTAGTGCCATCCAGCGGATCAATCACCCAGCACCATTCCTCGCCGCCGTAGGTCTGCCCCAGCTCCTCCGAGAGCACACCATGCTCCGGAAACACGGTCGCAATGGCAGCCCGCAAGTCGCGATCGGCCTGCTTATCAGCTCGTGTCACCACACTGCCATCGTCTTTCAGGCTGGTGGCGGTAAAGCGCCCTTGCAACACCTGCTCAAAATCTTGCATCAGGTTGGCACCCACCTGCTGCATCATGCGCTGCGCCAACTCCAGCACCGTATCCCAGTTCATGCCCGCGCTCATTGTTGTTACCTGACCCCTATAGGCAGCCCCGTCACGCTATCAGGCGATGGTTTTCGGGGTCAATTTTCGCAGTCTCCATGTTTCGGGCTTGATAGCTCTAGTTTTTGCGCTCAAGATGTCACCACTGCCTCACCCCGAATGGAGCGATCTAGCAGCTCGATGGGATGAAGCACTGGCATCGCCGCTTCACCCAAATGCTTTTGAATTTGCAGGGCACAGCCAGGGTTGGGTGAGGCAATCACCTGCGCTCCTGTTGCCCGTAAGTTTGCTACCTTTTGCTGCCCCAGGTCGGCGGCAATTTCAGGCTGCAACATGTTGTACACACCCGCACTGCCACAACAGAGGGCGGCATCCAGCGGTTCTTTGAGGGTAACGCCGGGAATTTGGCGCAAAAGCTGACGTGGTTGCACACTAATTTGCTGGCCGTGCAACAGATGGCAGGCATCTTGATAGACGATCGCGAGGGGAGCTTCTTGCAAGGGCTGGAGTGGTGTCACCAGGCCCAAACTCGCCAGCCATTCATGGACATCCTTGACCTTGGCCGCAAAGGCCACCGCCCGCTCGTGATAGGCCGTATCCGTCGCCAAAATATGACCGTA
>CAZAGN010000086.1:8237-9567 GCA_964484905.1 uncultured bacterium
GAAGGATTGAGGCGTTGCAGAATCGGCGCCGCCAGCTTGGCCAAACCCGCCTTTTGATACAGCCACAGGGGGGCAAGCAGGGCTCGCAGCCGCTCAGGGTAAGGAAACAGAGTAAAGAGCAGCGTCCGTACCGTCTGCTCAGCGGGGCCACGGGGATGGTTTCGCGCCACTTGGCCGCGTGTGGCCGCAATCAGCTTGTCGTATTGCACGCCTGAGGGGCAAGTCGTGACACAAGCCAGACAACCCAAGCAGCTATCAAAATGCTCGACTGTGGTTGGGTTCAGGTCAATTTCGCCAGCATTGATGGCCGCCATCTGATAAATTCGTCCCCGAGGCGAGTCCATCTCGGTGCCCAAAACGCGATAGCTGGGGCAAGTTGAGAGGCAAAAACCACAGTGAACACAGGCATCGATCAGGGTTTGCTCGGGGGGCTGGGTCGGATCAAAACCTGTTGTCATGGTTGTGGGGGGTAAATCGGGTGAGGCAGGGTGCGAGGTCACAAAAGGGCTAGATCACAGTCGAAACAAGACGCGCCTGAGGATCAAAGCGCTGCTTGAGCCGCTGCATGAGCTGCTGCGTATCTTCAGAATAACCCCAGATTTCCGCCGGATTGTGGCGGTCTGCCCCTTGCAGCACACTAACAAAATCGCAGTGACGACGCAGCGCTTGGTAATCCAGTCGTTGCTCACTCACCAGTTCGCCTAGGCCAGTACCGATTTGTAAGCAGCCCTGGACTGTGGGCATCTGGGCTTGTAGCCAAGCCGCGAGGGGCAGTACCTGGTTGGGTAGTACACCCAGCTTCAAGCGCCACAGATCAGCCCGAGGCTGATCACGACAAAGCTGCGTATCGAGGGCGGGCCAGGGTTCTGGGTCAAGAACCTGGGCACCGAGAGTCTGCGCCTGGGCGACACGCTCGGTGACCGCTTCAGGAATGCCCTGAAACTGCACCACCAAACTCAACGCTCGCCCCCACCCCAGCGCTTCACTGGTCGCGGGCAGACAGACATCGGCAGCCACAGGCGCGAGGGCCCGCAGTTCAGGCCACGCTTGGGCCAATTGATCGGCATCACCCGTCAACCGTAGGCTGGCACTGGCGGCGGGCTGGGGGTAGAGACGCCAAGTCATTTCGGTAATAACGCCCAAGCTGCCCCAAGCCCCACAAAAGAGCTTCATGAGGTCGTAACCGGCAACATTTTTAACCACACGCCCACCAGCATGGGCAATCTCGCCATCAGCTCGCACCAGCGTAAAGCCCAACAGCATATCGCGCACACCGCCGTAGCGCAGTCGTCGCGCCCCAGCCGAGGTCGTCGCCACAATGCCGCCCAGG
>CAZAGN010000087.1:0-9497 GCA_964484905.1 uncultured bacterium
GCCCCCTCTACAGGAGCCCTTCTAGGTGATGCACTTCATTCTAGAATTGGCGCTTGTTTCACTCATATCCTTATCTTCGATGGCTTTGATTAGATCGATGTCCTTGCTCCCTTCGAAGTGTTGCAAACAGCGGCTGATTTTAGTAAATCGTTTCAAGTGGTACCTGTTAGTGCGGCTGTTTAGGCCACGGCAGCGACTGGGTTGGTTATCTGCCGAGCCAGAATTTGCAAGCGCGCCCGGTTGGGCTCGAACCAACGACCGACCGCTTAGAAGGCGGTTGCTCTAATCCACTGAGCTACGAGCGCTTTGCTTGCCATGATAATCTACGCACCTGCCTAATCTAAAGACAACGGGCACTGGGCGGGGTTTCGCGGAGGCTGGCTGATGGTTCCCTATCTATATTTTTGCACCTGCTTTAGGGGTGTTGGGTGGCAGCTCGCTTTGCCCGACGCGCCCTTGGCTGAGTCTGCTAGTACACTGGATGCGTTTACGGGGGCGTAATGCAAACCTACTGGCGAGAAATGTGGGCGGTAGCGCAACGGCTGCTGATTGAACTCTTGCGGCGGCGGCGCAGTCTCATTTTTTGGGCAGTATTTCCGATCGCGATTTTGGTGCTCAATGCCCTGATTCTCGAAGAGCGCGCCCAGATTAGTCGCGCCGAAGCCTTTAGTTTGGCGGCACCGCCCACCCTGGTTGGGGCGGCTTTGTTTTTTAGTTGCTTGGGTGGGAGTGTGGCGACGGTAGTAGCCGAGCGGGAGCAGGGAACGCTGAAGCGGCTGTTTATCTCGCCTTTGCGCGGTCTGACCTATTTTTTGGGGATTTTTATTGCCCATTGTTGGATTGGTCTGGCGCAGACACTGCTTGTCGCGGCCCTGACAGTGGCAATGGGAGGGACGCTGGCGGGTTGGTTGCCGTTAGCGTTGCTGCTGGTGGTGCTGAGCATTGTTGCCTATGTGGGTGTGGGCTTTTTGTTGGGGACGCAGTTAGCGCGGCGGACGGAGGATGTGAACGCCCTAGTGGCGGCCTTTGGCGTGCCGCTCTTGATTTTGGGGGGTGCTTTTTTGCCGACATCACTGTTTCCGGAGAGTTTGTTGCGCATTGCCCGCTTTAATCCGATTTTTCACATGACGGAGGCGTTGGCGGCGGTGTTGGTGACGGAGCCGAGTTGGGAGCAGGTAGCGGAACATTTTTGGTTTTTGCTGGGCTTCGCGATCGCGATGGCCATCACCGGCTGGCTAGCCTATCGGCGGATGGTTCAGACCGAGCGGCAACTTTAGGTGAGGGTGTGGCGATGCTGAAGGTTGAGGGGCTCGTGAAGCAGTTTGGCGAGCGGCCAGTCCTGCAGGGGTTATCGTTTAGCCTCAAACCGGGCGAAATTTATGGCTTGCTGGGGCCCAATGGGGCGGGCAAAACAACAACGATTAATATTATCTGCCAACTTCTGAATGCCGATCAGGGACAGGTGAGCTTGGGCAATCAGCCCGTTTCGGGGGCGACCAAGGCTTGGCTAGGCATTGCCCCCCAAGAGAACCTGCTGTATCGCAGCCTGACCTGCGCTGAAAATCTCGACTTCTTTGGCCGCATTTATGGCCTCGATCTCAAAAAACGGCAGCATCAGATCAAGACTTGCCTAGCTGCCGTTAATTTGCAGGATCGAGCCGATAGTGTGGTCGAAACCCTCAGCGGCGGTATGCAGCGGCGTCTGAGTATTGCGGTGGCACTGGTACACAATCCTAAGGTCGTGATCTTGGATGAACCGACCACCGGACTCGATATTGAAGCTCGCTACGAGATTTGGTCTCTGATTCAAACCCTGCAAGCAAAGGGGATCACGGTGTTGCTGACAACCCACCTCCTCGAAGAAGCGGAGCGGCTCTGTAACCGCATTGGCATTCTCAAAAATGGGCGCGTGGTAGCCGAGGGCAGTATGCCAGAACTGCGGCGCTATGTACCGGCAGCGGAGATTGTGACCTTACAAACACCAGCGCCTCAGCTCGCGATCGCGAAGGGCGAAGCCCATGGCTTTACCTATCGCCAGTACGGTACAGATTTGGCCTTTTGGGTGCCCAAGGCGCTTGAGCTTAAGCAGCTACTGGCTTGTTTTGAGGGTGTAAAGGTTGATGGTATTGCGCGGCAACCGGTGCGCCTCGAACATATTTATCTGGAAGTGACCCAAAACCAGTGACAAACCGCGAACTGGGCGCTCAAGGTGAAGCCCTCACGGCTCGCTATGTGCAGCAACGCGGCTGGCAGGTGGTGGCCCAAGGCTGGCACTGCCGGGGCGGGGAGCTGGATCTGGTTGCCCAGCGGCAGGATTGGCTAATTTTTGTTGAGGTTAAAACTCGCCAAAGCAGCACCCTCGATGGCTTGCTGGCCGTTAGCCCGACCAAGCAACGCCGCCTGATTCGCGCCGCCCAGTTGTTTCTGCAAGCGCATCCCCAGTGGGCAGAGTTTAACTGTCGCTTTGATGTCGCGGTGGTTTTGGCGGTGCCAACGCTCCATGTAGCGACCTATCTCGAAGCGGCTTTTAGTTTGGATAATTAGACAGCTTCATGGTGGGGGTGCTGAGATTGGCAGCATTGCACCCCGTTACCGTTCACCTCGTTCAATTGCACCTCGTTAAATGTCAGGCTAGAGCAGCTGTCTGTTGAAGCATGGCCACGTGAATGCTGCTGTAATCGATCTGCCCTTGCCGCTGGCGTGGCTGCCCCAGCCAACTTATCTGGTGGGGGGAGCGGTGCGCGATAAGCTGTTGGGCCTTTTTCGGCAGCCCCTAGATTTAGATTTGGTCGTTGAGACTGGCGTCATGGCCTTGGGGCGGCAACTCGCGCAGCAACTACCGGCAGGGTTTGTTGTGCTGGATGCCGAGCGCCAGATTGTCCGCCTCGTTCATACCGATTTCACCCTCGATATTGCCCAGCAGGTGGGCGCCAGCATTGAGGCGGATCTGCACCAGCGCGACTTTACCTGTAACGCGATCGCGATTAACTTGCAGCAGCAACAGTGGCACGATCCGCTGGGTGGTCTGGTCGATATTGAGCGGCGACAGCTGCGGATGGTGAACCCTGCCAACTTTGATGCCGACCGGCTGCGCGTGATGCGGGGCTATCGCCAGGCGGCTCAGTTGGGCTTTGCAATTGAAGCGGCGACCGCTGCCGCCCTCCACGCGCGAGCTAGTGGTTTGGCCGATCTTGCGGGTGAGCGCGTTCGCTCTGAGCTGCACTATTTGCTGCCCTACCCCGAGATGCTGACTCAGTCAGTACGGGCGGGGATTTGGCAGCACTGGCTGCCCCATGTCAGTGAGCGGGCGCTGGCGGCCTTGGCGCTGCCTTGGCAGTGGGCACAGCAACCCGAGATGACCCGGGTGTTGGCGGCCGAGCGGACGGTACGGGAAGCCACCGCCCTGGCGTTACTGCTCCAGGATGATCCCGCACCCGAGGCAACCCTGACACAGCTGCGCTACAGTCGGGCCGAAATTCAGTGGGTCGGCAAAACCCTCCGGAGCTGGCCCCTTTTGCAGCAGTTACTGGCGCAGTCGCCTAGTCGGGGTGAAATCTGGCAGTTTTTCCAGGCGGTGCAACCCTGTTTTGGCTCTTTGGTCGCGATCGCGATCGGGGCTGGCCTACCTCAAGCGGCTCTCGAACCCTACCGACAGCGCTGGCTGGATCCTCACGATCCGCTGGCCCATCCGCAGCCCTTACTGGATGGCCAAGTCTTGCAACAAACCCTAAAGCTGCGGCCTAGCCCCCTCATTGGTGAACTGCTGCACGCTATCAACTATGCCCAGGCCGAAGGTCACATTCAAACCCAAGCCGAAGCGATTGAACTGGCGCGGCAGTATGTACAGCAGCAGGTTTGAGGGGCTGGCCAATCCTCACTACCTCAGAATTACACCCAAACACCACCTGCAATGATGGCCCTTACCAAAGAGACAACGCCAAACCACCTCAGAATGGGGTCAGTTGTGATTAGATTCAGCTTGCTACAGTAGCAGCATCCACTGGGCAAAATGATGGCGCGCTATGGAGCGATTCTGGGCTTTGTGATCTGTGCAACGGCGGCGATTACCCAAGCGTGGTCGCTACCGCTCTTTTGTTGGAGTACCTGGTTGGCGGCCTATAGTTTTTCGCTACTGGCGATGGGTATTAGCGTCATTCGCCTGGTGTTGACACCACCAAGGTGGCCGATTGTCGCATCTCTCAGCCAATGGCAACAGACATTATGCGTGCGTGGCGGCGCTTGTGCCATGGGCTTCAGTTTGTTCTTCGTCTACACGTATCTCTTTGGCTTTTACGGGATTCTTTTGTCGGTGTTTGCGGCCATGGAACCCGCGACACTGTTTGGCCCCAATGGATTTATCAACTCCGATTTTTGGACACCGGTTGCCTATTTATGTGATCGTCTCTGGCCGATGTTGCTGGGAACCGTGATCGCCAATATAGGTAGTTTATTTAAGGGCACGCCAACCCAAGGACTTGCCTTAATTGGGCAACGTGTAATCCGTGTACATCTTTTGACTGTGCTCATGCCCTTTATGGCAATTCTGGCGTGGTTACTCTTTCCCAATCGCTATCAACCGATCGCGATCGTGATGCTCATGGCTCTGTTTTACTTTTTGCCTCAGCAGTCACCTGCGACTTTGCCCGAGCAGTCGTCTGCCACACCACCAGAGGCGGCCTGATCGCACAGACGTTTGGACTGTCTAGAAGTTTTGGTTGCACAGAAGTTTTGATCGCACAGAGATTTTGATTGCACAGAAGTTCACTGGGCTGACAACGATGGTTGGCCTGGCCAGTGACGCTAAGAAACCTCGCCTTGAGGCGGCCCAAGGTTCGGGACAGCGGTCAACAGGCGTTAAAGTATGACAGGTTTCAAGGGTTGCACATGGCCAAGGTCGCAGTGATTGGCGCAGGTGCCGTTGGCAGTACAGTGGCGCAGCGGGTTGCGGAGCAAAATCTAGCGGATGTGGTGCTGTTGGACATTGTCGAAGGACGACCCCAGGGCCTAGCACTAGATTTGATGGAGGCGCGGGGTGTACTCGGCCACGATCGCGAGATTATCGGCACCCAAGACTATGCCGATTTGGTGGGGGCTGATGTGGTGGTGGTAACGGCGGGTTTGCCGCGCAAGCCGGGTATGAGTCGTGATGCGCTCGCTGCCACCAATGCGCTGATTGTGCAGCAGGTGATGCAACAGGTGGTGGCGGTTGCCCCCCTCGCGATCGCGATTATCGTCACCAACCCTCTCGATGCCATGACCTATCTTGCGTGGCAGGTTAGTGGTTGGCCGCGCCAACGGGTGATCGGCATGGCCGGTGTTCTGGATGCCGCTCGGTTTGCCACCTTTATTGCGATGGCGCTAAACGTCTCGATGGCTGATATCAGGGCTATGGTTCTGGGTGGTCATGGCGATTTGATGGTGCCCCTACCCCGCTACACCACGGTGCGCGGCATCCCCTTACCAGAACTTTTGTCTGCTTCTGTAATTGAGCAGCTAGTTGCCCGGACCCGCGATGGTGGCGCTGAAATTGGTCGCCTTTTACAAACAGGCAGTGCCTATTATGCACCTGCTGCCGCCGTCACCGAAATGGTTGATGCCATTGTGAACGACCGGCAGCGCTACTTACCTGCCGCTGCGATTTTGAATGGTGAATATAACCACAGCAATATTGCTATGGGCGTACCTGTCTGTCTGGGACGCAACGGCCTCGAATCGGTCATCAGCCTTAGCTTGACCGCTGACGAACAAGCTGCCTTTGATACCTCGGCCACCTCGGTCGGGCAACTCATCAAGCAGTTGAACTGTGGTTAGTTGTTAATTTAGTGAGTTAAATGTAGGCGATGTAAAGCACAAGTATGATCGTGCCTCTACAGGCCGATACGAGCCCGTAATCACGAACGTATGGTCTGGCTTTTTGGCGCTAGGCACCCATGCCCCATCAACATGCCAAAACATCCTTGCCTTGGCGCGGCTGTACATCTGAAGCCATCTGTTGTCTGAGACCGGCAGCGGCGGTCGAAACCCAGTTGAAACCCAACCGAACGAGCCCAGAATGCTGAATGATCCGGACGTGATCTCGTGCAAACACAACCTACTGGGCGGCGAACCACCCTTCAGTACTGGCGAGCTGCTGCAATTCGCGGCAGTGGTCGGGGGGGTTGGGCAGGGGCAGACTGAGGGGGTTGGTGGGTATCAAAAACGACTGACAAAAGGGCACTGATAGCTGGGCCAAATCGGCAATAAAGGTAGCAGGCACATCCCCCAAGTAGGCATGAATGACTTGCTGGGTTGTGTCTTGGGGTAGCACTTGATAGCGCAGGAGAATGCGGTTATCGGGAAACCAGGCCCGAATAAGGGTGTGGAGCTTGCGGAGCGTAAAGCCAGGCTCCGTTGGGTTCCGGCTCATCCGCAAGCCCGCAAGGCGATTATCCACAAAATAGGCGTGTACGGTAAAGCCGCGTGCATAAACCTGCTGATTATCAACCGTATAGACAGCCTCGCCACCGGGTATCAAGTCCCAGCGGATACTGTCCTGCTGTAGCGAGCTGAGGGTTGACCAATTATTGCTGCGGGCATAGCCAAAAAAACGCTCTTGCCACATGCCCATGTATAACATTTCGGTGGCTTGGTTCGGTGGCTGGGCTCGTGTCTGCAAGGGTGGCAAAGCCTGGGCCTCGCCGACTTTGACGAGGGTTTGCGAAGCCCAGGTAGGGGCCGCGAGGAGCAACACAATTGCCAGCAAAAGCAGAGACTGATGGCGGTCTATGCCCCTGTAAAGCGGCCAAGCAAGCCTAAGCCAGCTCATCATCATCGAGAGCATCGAGTTGATCGATATCGATTACCGGCGGTGGCACATCGTCTTCGGGCAAACGTGGTGGCCGGCGACGGCTCGCATCTTCGGCGGCGGGAGGAGCTGAATCCTCGGCGCGTGGGGTCTCGCGCTGGTCGCCGACCGGCCTTTGGCCATCGCGACGACTGGGCGGCGGTGCATTCGGATCACGGTCGGGGCGGGGGCGGCGGCTTCCTTCGGGGCGCGGACGCCGACGGCGCTCAGGCGGACGCTCGGTATCAGTAGCAGTATCGCGGCTGCCATCACGCTCGTTGGTGGGTTCGTCAGGCCGACGATCATCACGGCGGCGACGGGTTGGTGGTTCTGGGTCATCCAGGTTCGGCCGACGACGGCTGCCAGAGCCGGGGTTGCTGCTGGCTAGCTGACGTGGCGCTGCCGAACGGAGCTGGCGTCGCGAAGTACTAAGGCTACGGGCTTCGGGTTCTGCCTCGGCAATACCGCCCCGCACACTACTGCTGCCGCGTCGGGTGGTTGTTCGACCCACCGGCCCACCGGCCTGGCGTGCCTTCTCGGAGAGCTGGTAGCGCAAACGCAAGGTCTCGAAGGCAAAGAAGCCACAGGTTGTAATCAGCAACACTTGGCCAAAAAAGAGCAACGGAATTAACCGCCAGCCTTCCCAGACCAGAATTACGCCATAAATGAGCCCGACAATCGAGATGACAACGTCGTACTCGCGGGCGATGCGTGGCTGAAGGAAGCGGACGCCAAACAGGGCGGCACTGGCGATCAGAATCAGCGCACCAATAAAAACAGTGGGGTTATTGGTATCGAGCATGGCGTCTCACTAGACAGCAAAGGGGGTAAGTGCTTGGGACTGGTTATTTGGAACGGGTTGTATGGGGCGACATTAGCAATGCGATGCCGTTGAAATGTGGCCGCAAACGATGTCCACCAATCCCAAGCTAGGCGACTTTTTGGGGTTCAGCGATGCTGACATCAGTGATGCTGACATCATCAGTGAGGCTGTCGGCATCAGCAACGACCTCGGTTTCGGTGATGATCTCTGCGGTCGCCTCGGATGTGGCCGCATCTGGAGATAGGGCATTATCTGTCACATCGCTGTTGGCAGAAGTATTGCTGGCCGCAGCGCTAGTACCGGAGGTCGCTTCGATGGCTGCTACTGGCTTGGGTGCTGGTTTGTCGAGGTTGCTGGTTTCGCGGCGCAGCTCTGCCTCAAACTCTTTGGAGGCTGATTGGAGACTTTTGATGGTCTTTGCGACAGTACGACCAATTTCTGGCAACTTGCGGGGGCCAAAGATCAGCAGACCAACGACCAAGATGACCGCCATTTCCGGCAAACCAACACCAAAAAGATTCACAGTGTTTCCTCAACGAAAAGAGCCCAGCACGATAATGCTGAGCCCAGTGTAGCAGTCCTGATTCTGGGGTTGTGTTCAGAGCAAGGTAAATGAGCCGCAATAGGTAGCCCACAAGCAATAAAGGCTAGCTGCTGAAAGCTTCCCAGGTGACTTTGATATCTTCAAGGATGAGAGACTTGTTGTAAATTTGCAGAATAATAAGCAAGAACACAGCGAACAAGCCCATAAACAGGCCCATGAGGGGGGTTGTACCCCAACCTGGTGTGACCTTTCCGTATTCTGAGTTGAGTGGGCGGAGAATTTCGCCCAAACGGGTTCGAATAGCCATAGTTTTCTCTGTTAAGGGGTGAAACGACGAAGCAATTGGCTGCAAAAGATGTTTGTAATCTTACGTAATATCATAAGCGATATCATAGAAGCAGCTACCCAGAATTTCATAGGTGCTCCATGGAACCAGCAACATCTCTTATCATCGGCGTATCCGCCTTCCTGACGCTTGTGACGGCGTATGGTATCTTCACGGCCTTCGGCCCGCCCGCTAAGGAACTTGATGATCCTTACGAAATGCACGAAGACTAGAGTGACTGTAGGCACCAAGGACATCTTCCTTGATGCCTACGCCACAGACACAATGCAATAGACAAAGCCCCCAAAGCTCAGGGCAGTTAAACTGCTACCTCTACAGTAACCTGCGATAGTGTCGCTTACCCTTTGATAGCTGATTGCTAGATTTTTGATTGTGTACGGCAGATCACATTTAGACCACTTCTGTCGTCAGTCGCATTAAAACGTGTTTCATTTGTGTATATTCAGGCTAGACTGCATGGCATCTGCTGTACCTGATACTTGCACCCAAAATGCCAAAACCACCCACTTCCTCACTCCGAACAGCCCTTGAAAGCCTGCCTGAAGGGGCTGGTGAGCCTATTGTTAGTACTGTTTTCGCCTATCCTAAACTTACTGAAGCTCTAGGATTTTCTAGTGAGGAAGTTATTCCAGCGTATAGAACGGGCGCTGTTATAACGGACTTCGCACTACGCAAAAATCTTAACGATAGTGATATCTTTTTGAAGACAAAGACTCATCCCTTTCTGTTGATTGAATTAAAGGGTAGACATATAAATCTTGAAGGTGATAGTGCAGGCTATCTATCAACAGTAAAACAGCTAAAGTCGCAGCTTCTTGATGAGAAGGCGAAATTTTGCCATTGGGGACTCATTACCAACGGCAACAATATTCAGCTCTTCCGTAAGCATGGGAAAGTCATTTTTCCGGCAACCACAAATATTACGCTTACGCCTGATAATGTCGATAAAGTCGTTAAAGAC
>CAZAGN010000088.1:0-9360 GCA_964484905.1 uncultured bacterium
GAAGGCATTATTCGTACCAATGTTCACAGCCTCTATCAGCGGCAGTTTATTTTTCACATGCAAGATGCCATGGAGCTGCTGGGCGTAATGGATGAGCCTGCAAACAAAGCAGTGCCGATCTTACGCGAGGTGATGGATGCCCTAGTCGATGGCAGCTTTGTGAAGAGTCATTGGCAGGGCGACAACATCAAAACCACTACAGGGATTTTGGCCAACTTCTTGCTGCGTAGCGATAAAGGCTTTACAGTGCCCCAAGTCTTTGAAATGCTTCGGCAGGCTGGTTTGGGCTTCATCAATATGGTGAATTGGCAGAATTGGCGCATGGAGCAGGTGCTGAACAAGCCATTACCCTACGCAGGTCGCCTGATTAGTAAAATGAGTCTCGAAGAAAAGCTCCATTTTATTGAATTAGTGTTCCCGAATATGACGCGCCTGATTGACTTCTGGTGTGGTCATCCCGATGTACCGACAGCACCCGCGTTTAGTCGTGATGAGTGGTGGCAAGGCACCGTGCAGGCACATCCGCTGCTGATTAAGCTTAATGCCAAGGTGGCGTTTGAAAATGCGATCCGTGACAACGGCCCCGTAAACCTTAATGGTTGGCCAGGGGCTGAGGGCAATATCGCCATTGATTCGTTCTCATCCCGTTGGTTGATCAATGCCTTTGAGCGTCCAGTGGCAGTACAAGAGCTGGTCTTCCAGGCCATGAATTTGATGGGTTGGACTCAGGAAGAAGCCTTCGACCAGGTACTGGCTAACCTGAAGGTGCTGGAGGAGCGGCTAGTCATTTTGCTCGATTCACCCCAGCGTTAGGATGGGCTTACCTAGATTGCTGTGCTAACGATGAGTACTGAACCCACTATCGGCGATGTTTTGACTGAGTTGCGCGCAATGCGCACTGATCTGGATGGCTTGCGTACTGATTTTGACACCTTAAAGGTTGAGGTTAACGGCCTCAAAACCGAGGTTAACGGCCTCAAAATAGAGGTTAACGGAATAAAAACTGATGTCAGCTCTCTGAGTCACGACCTAGAAAGCTACCGTTCTGAGTTTCGTCAAGAGGTGCAGAACTGGGATGAGCGGTTCTTTCAACTTTCGCGTGACACCCTCGGTTTTACGCGCAATGTCGTAACGACGGCGGCAGTGGTGGCGGTGCTGATTCCTTTTCTGCGGGATGTGTTGCCGCTGCTGATTGAGGTGGTTTCGCGCTAGCTTGAGATAGGGATATCGTTTGCGGGTTTAGTGAACTATCGGAGTGTTCTGAGATTGGGAAGGGGCTATGGTCGATAGCCTCTTTTTGTTTTCGCTAGGGTTTTTGGGCAGTTTTGGTCATTGCGTGGGGATGTGTGGCCCCTTGATGATCGCAGTGGGTCGCAATCGCGACTGGCGCTCACAAGTCTGGCTTCAGGTGGGGCGGCTGCTGAGCTACACCCTGGTGGGGCTGCTGATGGGCGGCCTGAGCGCGGCACTGATTGATGGGGCGCAGTGGGCAGGTATTGGCAGTGATGTCCGACGCTGGGTGGCTATAGGCTCGGGTATTGCCTTAATTTGGCTCGGGCTCGGACATATCCAGTGGTTACCCCATGTGCAGCACCCACTCTTGCGTTGGCATCAGCCGATTGAACGCTGGATGAGCCGCAGTCAGTCCGCCCTAGTCCTTGGCCTAATCTGGGGACTCCTGCCCTGTGGTTTTTTGTATACGGCTCAGCTCCGCGCTTTGTCTTTGGGCAATGTCTGGTTGGGCGGCCTGGCCATGTTCTCCTTTGGCTTGGGTACCCTCCCAACGTTGCTGGGGGTCGGTATGGCGCTGAAGCATGTGCCCTTGGGGCAACGACAGGCGCTGTTTCGGCTCGGGGGGTGGCTGACGATCGCGACCGGGGTAGCCACTCTACTGCGTACCGGGGGGCATCTCTGGGATGGCCTTGCCTATGCCGCTTTGGTATCCCTGAGCCTTGCATTGCTGGCGCGTCCATTGCAGCCAGTTTGGCCCCAGCTCTTGCCCTGGCGGCGAGGCCTTGGCCTTGCGGGCTTTGGTTTAGCAATCGCCCATAGCCTTCAAAGCGTGGCGCATCACTGGCAATGGCGCTGGCAGGCTTGGCGGTTTTTAATCATGCAGCACCAAGTGGCTGTCGGTTTGGGGCTGCTGGCGCTGATCTTGCTGCTACCGGCAGCCTGTACAAGTTTTGCGGGGGCGCAGCAGAGACTAGGACGTTGGTGGCGGCGACTGCACCTATTCGCTGTACCGGCGCTTGTGCTCGCCTTGACCCATGCCACCCTCATCAGTACGCGTTTTTTGGGAGGGACGCGGCTGCTGTTGAGCCATAGGTTGCTGACCCTCGCGATTATTGTTTTGGGTGTGACAATTCTTTGGTTGCGTACTACTTGGGGGGCGGCCTGGGTGCGCCGCCGAGCTAAGTCACCGAGCTAGCTTTTTCAGTACAACGCCGCTTTACAGACTCGGTAGTTTTCGCCACAATCAGAGCAATCTGGGTAATTCAAAAGGTGTGAGCGATGGAATGGGAGCAAGTTAAGGCCGTGGCTGAACGCGCCCTTGAAGATGGTGTGCTGACACAGGCTGAAATCGACGAAATTCTTGATGCGATCATGGCCGATAAGACGATAAGCCCAGAGGAATATGCGCTAGCTGAAAAAATTGATGCCATGGTGCGCAGCGGTGAAATTAAAGTCGTGAAGTAAGTGCGTCGTAACGGAGCATTTGAGCAGTAGCAAAGATTAACGCTTACTGCCCCTTGCGCTGGGGCAGAAGTAGTGATGTGGGCTAATTATTACCTTCTTGAGTATTACCTTCTTGAATTAGGTGAACATCGCGCTGCGGGAAAGGAATCGTGATGCCTGCCGCTTCGAGGTGGATTTTTGCCCGCTCAGTGGTGTCAAACAGGACGGGAAAGTAGTTGGCGCTCTCCACCCAAATGTGCATTTTGAGGTTTACTGAGCTGTCTCCTAGGGCCGCCACCATAACTTCAGCGGCTGGGTCTTTGAGAATTCGTTCGTCGGCATTGAGGATGTCCCAGAGGACGGCTTTCGCCTTGGCAATATCATCGCCATAACCAATACCGACAAACAAATCGATCCGGCGACGGGGATTGCGGGACAGGTTGCGGATCATGCGGTTCCAAAGCTGGGCATTGGGTACCTCTTGGTAGATACCGTCAAAGGTCGTCATTTGGGTGGTGAAGAGATTAACTGCATCGACGGTGCCCATAATGCCCTCGGCATCGATAAAGTCACCAACATTAAAAGGTCGCAGGAACAGCAGCATAATCCCTGAGGCAATGTTAGAAAGGGTGCCCTGAAGGGCGAGACCGATCGCGATCGTGGCACCACCAAGGACCGCAATAATGCTTGCTGTCTGGATGCCAAACCGTGAGAGTACGGCAATCAGAACGATAACTAGGATGGCATAGCGAGCAACTTCTGCTAAAAGCGGCACTAGTGTTTCGTCAACAGTTTTGCTAACGGCCAGGACTGAACGCACCCGACGCTTGGTCCAATTGGCAACATTCCAACCGATCAGGAGAATTAGCAAAGCGCCCAATACTTGCAGCGCGTAACTCATCAGTGTGTTGAAGAGGGGTGAACTAAAAAACTCTGACATAATAACCCGGTTCTCTACGCGGCTATCTTACTCAGTTCTTGGCCCGGCCTCAAATATGTTTACTTGCCAAGCCCAGGAGTCGAGTCAAACACTACCTCAACAAAAAAGAGGACCGACAGCGCGATCCTCTCCCATTGGAATGAACACCTTTTGACTAGAATAAGCCCAACGTTAGGGACTTATCGAGGGGCAAGGTTGCGCCAATACCCAGATAGAGGGTAAAGAGGGTACCGAACAGGAACACGGTGGTTGCCACTGGGCGGCGCAGGGGGTTTTGAAATTTGTTGACGTTTTCGATGAAGGGCACAAAGAGTTGACCGGCTGGAATCGCCGACATCAGAGCAATACCAAGCAATTTGTTTGGGGCCACCCGCAGCATTTGGAAGGCGGGGTACAGATACCACTCAGGCAAAATTTCGAGCGGTGTGGCAAACGGGTCGGCTGCTTCACCCAGGCCCGAGGGCTCAAGCACCGCCAGGGAAACACACATCGCAATGGTGCCCAGGATCACAACGGGAAACATGAACAAAAGGTCATTGGGCCAAGCAGGCTCACCATAGGTCATGTGACCCATGTTCTTTTCGAGCTTGGCACGGACTTTAGGATTGCTTAAATCAACTTTTTTGACGACAGGCATAGCGAATTTCTCTCAAGTGCGCGACTTCAAATGTATTAGAGGGGGCCAGAGATGCCTTGACGACGAATCATCAGGAAGTGCATCAGCATGAACACCGCAATCAACCAAGGCAAAACAAAGGTGTGCAGACTGTAAAAGCGGGTGAGGGTTGCTTGGCCAACCGCTTCACCACCGCGAATCAGCTCTACCAAAGTATCACCGACCACAGGAATAGCACTGGGCACACCTGAAACAATCTTTACAGCCCAGTATCCCACTTGGTCCCAGGGCAAGGAGTAGCCCGTAACACCAAAGGACACGGTGATTACAGCCAAAACAACACCGGTAACCCAAGTCAGTTCACGCGGCTTTTTGAAACCACCCGTGAGGTAGACACGGAAGACGTGCAGAATCATGACGAGCACCATCATCGAGGCACTCCAGCGGTGAATGGAGCGAATCAGCCAACCGAAGTTGACCTGCGTCATGATGTAATTTACCGAGCTGAAGGCTTCAGCCACAGTGGGGCGATAGTAGAAGGTCATCGCAAAGCCCGTTGCAAACTGAATCAGAAAGCAGACCAGGGTAATACCACCAAGGCAGTAGAAAATATTGACGTGGGGCGGAATGAATTTGCCTGTGGCGTCGTCAACAAACGGAGTTAATTCGAGCCGCTCGTCTAGCCAATCGTAGACCTTTGACATAAAGCTTCTATTCCAGTGATGCTAGATGTTTCTCGCCGCAAGTTTATCACGCCTGTTCGACAGGCTGGCAAGCAGAGCCCTGGTACTGCCGCGAACGGTAGCGACCTAGAACCCCAGAAGTAGTATCTGAGCGGGTTGAGGCTATGTATGTCATTTTGTATATGCCTATGATGAAACAGATACATAGGGACAGGAAGACGTATGCAGCGGTGGTGGCGGTCGCTCGGTGTAGGACTCTGCGCAGTGTTATTGCTCTTCAGCAGTGCCTGTCAGCCACGATTGCAGTGGGGTGATGAGCAAAAGCTGCTGTCGCAGGTTTGGACATTGGTGGATCGAGCCTACGTCGATGAGACGTTTAATGACCAAAACTGGTGGGCCGTTCGCGATCGCTACCTCCGCGAGACCTTGCCCAATCGTGAGGCAACCTACACGGCCATCAGTACGATGTTGTCCAGCTTGGGCGATCCCTTCACGCGCTTTCTTGATCCGGAGCGCTATCGCAGTTTACAAACTTCGACAGCCGGTGAGTTGGTGGGTGTGGGGCTGCAAATCGCGATCGATGATGCCCAACAGGTACGGGTCATTGCCCCGGTTGAAGCGTCGCCCGCAGATCGGGCCGGGGTCAAAGCCGGTGATATTATCGTCGCGATCGATAATGACCCTGTGGCGGGTTTGAACCTCGATGAAGTCGCTGACCGCCTGCGGGGTACGATTGGCTCGCCTGTACGCTTAACCCTCCAACGCGGTGAGGCCGCTGCCTTTGATCGTGTGATTGCCCGTGATGTTGTGGCGATTCATCCTGTGCGGACAGATCGCCTACGTCGAAGTGGTAAAACCTATGCCTACATTCGACTTAATCAATTTAATGCCAATGCCAGTGAGGAAATGGCTACAGCAATTACCCAGGCTGAAGCCGATCAGGTGGCAGGCTATGTCTTTGATTTGCGGGGTAACCCAGGTGGTTTGTTGCAGGCTGGCATTGATATTGCGCGGCAATGGCTTAATGAAGGCGAGATTGTTCACACCCTGGATCGCAATGGCATTCAAGAGACGGCGACGGCGACTGGCACGGCTCTGACGTTTAAGCCACTGGTCGTTTTGGTTGATCAGGGAACGGCGAGTGCGAGTGAAGTCTTAGCCGGTGCTTTGCAAGACAATCACCGTGGTCAGTTGGTCGGTACGCAGACCTTTGGTAAAGGCGTGATTCAGTCGTTGTTTTCGCTGAGTGATGGCTCGGGTGTGGCGGTGACGGTGGCCAAGTATGCAACGCCTAGTGGTCGCGATATCGATAAGTTGGGGATTGCGCCGGATGTTGTCGTTGCCCTGGAGGAACCCCTCGAGCGGGATGATGTGGCCACCGATCGCGATCGGCAGGTGCAGGCAGCCCTGGGTATTTTGGCGGGGCGAGGTGATCTGGCTTGGGATGCTATGCTAAGTCTCCCGCTTTTTTAGCGCCTGCTTTTGGGTACAGCCTTTAGCTGGGCTAGTTTCTCTCAAGCTCCCCGAGCTCTCTGGCTCAAATGTTCTAAGCCAGACCTGCCGAGAAAGGCTTACCGAGAGAGGCGCGCTGGGCCCAGTTGGTCATGTTTTAGGTTTGAAAGTCTAAGTCTATGGATCTACGCCCTACATTTACCGCAGTTGATGCTGTGGTTGAGCATAATCTTGAGCGTGTGCTGGCTGCCTTTCGCCATCACCATGTGGGTGCCCACCACTTTGCCGGGGTCAGTGGTTACGGCCACGACGATTTGGGGCGTGAGGTGCTGGATCGGGTTTTTGCCGAATTGATGGGTGCTGAGGCTGCCGCTGTGCGGATTCAATTTGTCTCGGGTACCCATGCGATCGCGAGTGCGCTCTTTGGGGTGCTGCGTCCGGGGGATGAAATGCTAGCTGTCGTGGGTGCTCCCTACGACACCCTCGAAGAAGTGATTGGTCTACGCGGTGAAGGCCAAGGCTCTCTGAAGGATTTTGGTGTGCGCTACCGCCAGCTTGAACTTACGGCAGCTGGGGAGATTGATTGGGCAGCACTCGCTAGCGCCATTCGCCCCGAAACCAAGCTGGTGCATATTCAGCGCTCCTGTGGTTATGATTGGCGGCCCAGTGTCGCGATCGCCGATATTGAGCAGATTATTGCCCTCGTCAAAGCCCAAAATCCTGACCTGATTTGCTTTGTCGATAACTGCTACGGCGAGTTTTGTGAGACCCAAGAGCCCTGTCACGTCGGTGCCGATCTCATTGCGGGCTCACTGATCAAAAATCCGGGAGGGACGATTGCGCCTGCTGGTGGTTATGTCGCGGGTCGGGCTGATCTGGTTGAACAAGCTGCCTGCCGGCTGACGGCGCCGGGTATTGGTCGCGAAGGGGGCGCAACCCTCGATCAGAACCGTTTGTTGTACCAAGGTTTATTTCTGGCACCTCAAATGGTTGGTGAAGCCGTAAAGATTGCTCACCTGGCTGCTGCGACCTTTGCCGAGTTGGGCTACCCAGTCTCGCCCCTACCCGGTACGCCGCGTACGGATGTCATACAGGCAATTCAGCTGGGCTCAGCGGCGAAACTACAAGCCTTCTGTCAGGCTATCCAGACCTGGTCGCCCATTGGCGCGTATCTTGCACCCATCCCTGACCAGATTCCGGGCTATGCCGATGCCGTTGTTATGGCTGGGGGTACCTTTATTGAGGGCAGTACCCTCGAACTATCTGCCGATGGCCCCTTGCGCGAGCCGTTCACTGTCTATCTTCAGGGTGGCACCCACCTTGCCCATGGCCGCATTGCCCTACGGGCCGCAACAGCTGCACTCAAAGCCTGCGTCTAGTCAGTTGGTCTCAGGCTCTCTAGCTATACGGTTGCCCGCGGCTTTTGTGTTGCGTTGTTCAACAGATTATGCGTTTACCCCACATCAGCTCAGTACACTGGAAACTGGAGCACAGAAAACTGGCGTCTAGAGGGCTTGGCCATGGTGACAACACAAACGATCGAGTGGACAGCGGAAAAGGTTGCAGGTATTGCGCAGCGACTTGAGCAAAATACCTACTCGAATCTGTTTGATTGCCTCGAAGACTGGCATCTGCTGCAAGCCGCCGCTTATCAAGTGCCGGAATGGGTGGAACCCTATACCTACCTCCTTGAGCGCGAAGTCGACGAAGACTAGTCCTGGCATTTATGGGTCACTGCGCTAGGCCGGTGTTGCTTGGCGAACTTGCTCGAGGAAAAACTCTTCGAGACTTTGACGGCGAAAGCTTAAATCATCGAGGGTTGCTCCGGCCGTCACAATGGCGTTGAGGCAGTCACTCAGCTCACCTTTGGCGCTGGCCTGCCAGTGCTGACCCTCGTCATTGGTATGAACTACTTCGAAGGTATCGAGGGCGCGACCCAAAGCTTCGCGATCGCCATTACGACCCCGCAGTTGGTAGGTCTGGCAAGGACTTAGTAATTCGTCAAGACGACCTTGGCAAATCAGTGTTCCTTTGACGAGGAGGGCCACACGGTCACAAATGGCCTCGACATCCGACAAGATATGACTGTTAAAGAATACTGTTTTACCCTGTTGCTTCAAAGATTCGATAATGGTACGCATTTGATACCGTCCAATCGGATCAAGACCGGACATCGGTTCATCAAGAAACACGAGCTCCGGGTCGTTAATCAGGGCCTGCGCCATACCGGTACGCTGAAGCATGCCTTTGGAATAGGTTCGTAACTGCTTCTTGCGCGCCGCCTCAAGCGGTAGCCCAACCAGTTCGAGCAGAGCCGGGATGCGCTCTTTGAGGACGGTGTTGGAAATCTGGAATAACCTGCCAGCAAATTCAAGGAACTCCCAGGCCGTGAGGTAGGTGTAAAAATAGGGGTTTTCGGGCAAATAGCCGACCTGTTGTTTGATATTTTGGTCGCCCAAAGCTTTGCCCAGCAAAGTACCACGGCCACTTGTGGGGGTGATGATGCCAAGAAGGCATTTGATCGTGGTTGTTTTCCCAGCGCCATTAGGCCCCAAAAGACCAAAGGTTTCACCCGTCGCAACATCAAGATGACAATCATGTAAGGACTGAACCCGTTGATTGAGCCAAAAACCAGTGCGGTAGGTTTTACTCAGGTTCTCTACCGAAATCGCTAATGGTGTCATGACAGTAGCTGTACAGTTAGCATTTTTCAGTTATATCGCTTGGAAATCAGAGTAGCCAACGGCAGTACGCTCTTATTTTCGATGACGAGCGCTAGATCGTTTATGGAGTTGGCCGAGCCGGTTGTGGCGGCAGAGAACATGATGCCCACCATCTATACGGTAGTGACTCAAACATTAAAAGCCCTCCCGGTGAGGGGAGGGCTAAGTGCTAGAGACTAACCGTTAGGTCAGCTGACTAGGCATTGATTGCCGGAGCAACCAGAGCCACAGGTGCAGCTTCGCCAGCAGCCAAATCGAGCGGGAAGTTGT
>CAZAGN010000089.1:0-9355 GCA_964484905.1 uncultured bacterium
TATGCCCCACCGCTTTGCGCCCTTTTTTGAAAGTGTTGTGGGTCGTCGGGGTGTTATCCAGCGTCGTGAAGAACTGCTGGTCTATGAATGTGATGGCCTAGCCAGCTACCGCCAAATTCCCGACTTGGTTGTGCTGCCACGCACCACCCGCGAAGTCGCCGCCGTTATCGCCCTCTGCGATCGCTTTAACTTACCGTTTGTTGCCCGGGGCTCCGGCACTGGCTTATCGGGGGGCTCGTTACCGACACCCGACTGTGTGGTGATTGCGACCACCCGCATGCGCAGCATCATCGATATCGACCTCGAAAACCAGCGCATTACTGTGCAGCCCGGCGTCATTAACAACAGCGTGACCCAAGCCGTCTGTGGCGCGGGCTACTACTATGCGCCTGACCCCTCCAGCCAGCAAATTTGCTCGATTGGTGGCAACATTGCCGAAAACTCTGGTGGTGTTCATTGCCTTAAGTACGGTGTAACAACTAATCACGTCTTAGGCATGACCTGGGTGCTGCCCGATGGCCAAATCGTCAAACTTGGTGGCGGCCCTGAGCGACCTGGCTACGACCTTACAGGCTTATTTGTTGGCTCGGAAGGCACCCTCGGCATGGCCACCGAGATTACATTGCGTTTGCTGCCCACGGCTAAGGCCATTGCTGTACTCCTCGCCGATTTCACTTCTGTCGAAGCGGCAGGCGCTGCCGTATCGGGCATTATCGCCGCTGGCATTGTCCCCGCTGGCATGGAGATGATGGATAACTTCAGCATTAACGCCGTTGAAGATGTTGTCAAAACCCAGTGCTATCCCCGCGATGCCGCCGCCATTTTGTTGGTTGAGGTTGATGGTTCGGCTACTGAGGTTCAGGCAACCGCCGCCCGAGTAGCCGCAATTTGCCGTGATCAGGGTGCCCGTAATGTCACCGAAGCCCGCGAAGCCCAAGAACGTCTGCGTCTTTGGAAGGGGCGTAAGGCCGCCTTTGCGGCAATGGGTAAGCTCAGCCCCAACTATTATGTGCAGGATGGTGTGATTCCACGTACGCGCTTGCCCGAAGTCCTCACGGCGATTCAACACCTGAGCGAAAAGCATGGCTATCCAGTCGCGAATGTCTTCCATGCCGGTGATGGCAACCTCCACCCCCTGATTTTGTATAACGATGCCGAACCGGAGGCACTCGAAAAGGTTGAAGCTCTCGGCGGTGATATCCTCAGGCTCTGTGTGCAGGTTGGTGGCAGCATCTCAGGCGAGCATGGCATTGGTGCCGATAAGCGCTGCTATATGAGCGATATGTTTAGCGAGGCAGACTTGGAAACCATGATCTGGATCCGGGAAGTGTTTAACGCGCAGGGCTTAGCAAACCCTGGCAAGATTTTCCCGACGCCTCGCACCTGCGGCGAAAGCGCCAAGACGGCCCTAGCTGGAGTACCTGGAGCTGAAGTGTTCTAGGCCAGCTTTGTTAGTCTGGATATTTACTTGTGTTTGAATCATTGCCGTCCTATGTCTAACCTTATGTCTGATTTGCCACCTACCCTAGAGCGTTTAGTCAGTCGTTTTGAGCGCGCTTCCTCGAATCGCTTGCGCCACGAGCAACTGCTGACCCTTGCCAAGCGCCTACCCACTTTCCCCGAAACCGCCAAAGTGCCCGAAACCAAGGTGCCGGGTTGTGTCTCGAATGTCTATGTAACGGTCACCCAAGACCCTGACGGCAAGGTGCATTACCAGGGTGATTCGGATGCTCAGCTTACCAAAGGTCTATTGGCGCTCTTGGTCGAAGGCTTTGATGGTCTGGCACCGGCTGAAGTTGCCACCCTCCAACCTGATTTTATTAAGCGCACGGGCTTGCAGGTCAGCCTCACGACATCACGGGCCAATGGTTTCTACAATATGTTTACGATGATGCAACGCCTTGCGGCTGAGCTGTGATCCTTCGATTAGCTCCTTAGTTAATGGCACTCGGACTCTGTGATGGACTGGCAGCGACTTCAAAAAGCGCTTGCACTCGAAGCCGAACATGGGTTCTGCAATCTGCAAGGACGCCAGGCGCGCTTTGCCGAGTTTGTTAGTGAGGTGCTGCAAGATAGCCCACCCGAGAAAGTCCAGGGGCACAATCGGCGTAAATGGCAGGAGTTGGGGGCGCGCTATGGCGATTATGACCAGCTTGCCGCTGGTGCCCGCGCTCATCTGGTGCAAGACACACGGCGCTGGTTGTATCAACTACGACGCTCACTCGAGTCACCGCCGGAACCACGTATTCCGCCCGCAACCGAGCTTGATAAAGGCATTCAGTACCTGAAAGGGGTGGGGCCGATTATTGCCGAAAAATTGGCACAGTTGGGTTTGCTGACGGTGCGTGACCTGCTGCTCTATTTGCCCTACGAGCACATCAGCCCCGCTGTGCAGGTACTGATTAAAGATCTGGAAGTGGGCGAGCGGGCCACAGTGATTGCCACGGTCAAAGCTTGTAATTGCTTTACGAGCCCCAAAAACCAGAGTCTGACGATTTTAGACCTTAAGGTTAGTGACCGTAGCGGCTGGCTGAAGGTTAGTCGCTTTTTTGCGGGGCGGCAATTTACGAATCGAGGCTGGCAAGAAAAAATTAAGCGTCAGTATCAGCGGGGGGCCACGATCGCGATCAGTGGTCAGGTACGTCAAAGTCGCTATGGCATTACGATTGGCGACCCGGAGCTGGAGGTGCTGAGCGATTCTGATAGCTATCGCGGCGGTCAGATCTTGGCGAAATATGCCCTCAGTGACGGGATCGAGATCGATCTTGTGCGCCGAGCGATCGCGAGTGCCCTGCCCTATGCACCGGCCTTGGCTGAGCCTTTGCCCGAGGGTCTGCGCCAGCAGTTTGACCTGATGCCCTACGCCGCCGCAATCCAAGCGATTCATCTGCCGCCCGATGCCGATACCTTGGCCTTGGCCCGACGGCGCTTAGTCTTTGATGAATTTTTTGATGTCCAGTTGGGGCTACTGCAACGGCGCAACCAGTACCGTGCCCGTGCTGCCACCGCACCCCGCTACGAGCCTCAAGCGGGGTCATTGCTCGAGCAGTTTTTTGGCCTGCTGCCCTTTCGTCTGACGGGCGCTCAGCAGCGGGTGATTGATGAGATTTTGGCGGATTTACGCTCAGCCGCACCCATGAACCGCCTCGTGCAGGGCGATGTTGGCTCAGGCAAGACGGTTGTTGGCGTGGCGGCTTTGCTGGCAGCCATTCAGTCGGGCTGGCAAGGCGCTTTCATGGCCCCGACAGAGGTTCTCGCCGAGCAGCACTACCGCAAGCTTGTCGATTGGTTGGCCCAGTTGCATATCCCGGTTGAGCTGCTCACAGGTTCGACGAGTACCGCGAAGCGGCGTGAGATTTGGCGGCAACTGGAAACGGGGGAGCTGCCGGTTTTGGTGGGTACCCACGCCCTGATTCAAGAGCGGGTGCAGTTTCAGCGCTTGGGCCTGATTATTATCGACGAGCAGCACCGTTTTGGCGTCAATCAGCGGGCTGCCTTGGCCGCCAAGGGGCTCAATCCCGATGTCCTGACGATGACGGCCACGCCGATTCCGCGCACGCTCACACTGACGATTCATGGCGATCTCGATGTCAGCCAAATTGATGAACTGCCACCGGGACGCCAACCGATTCATACCGCTGTGCATACACCGCGCGAGCGCACCCAAGTCTATGACCTGATGCGGCGCGAGATTGCCCAAGGCCGCCAAGCCTATGTGATTTTGCCGCTGATTGAGGATTCGGAAAAGCTCGATTTGCGTTCGGCCATGGCGGAACATGAGCATCTGCAAACTAAGGTCTTTCCCAATTTGCGGGTGGCCCTACTCCATGGCCGCATGAACGCCGCCGATAAAGAGGCTGTGTTGCTCGCCTTTCGCGATCGCGAGTACGACATTCTGGTTTCGACCACTGTTATCGAGGTGGGCGTTGATGTGCCCAATGCCAGCGTCATGGTCATTGAGCACGCCGAGCGCTTTGGCCTCTCACAGTTGCACCAGTTGCGGGGGCGGGTCGGGCGGGGTACAGCCCAGTCTTACTGCATTTTGATGACCCCCTCCAAGGCAGGCGATGCAAGTCAACGCTTGGGTGTGCTCGAGCAATCACGGGATGGCTTTTTTATTGCCGAAATGGATCTGCGCCTGCGCGGGCCAGGCGAGGTCTTAGGAACACGCCAATCGGGTCAACCCGACTTTATTTTGGCGAACATCATTCATGATCAAGATGTTTTAGAGCTCGCCCGCCAAGCCGCTGAGCAAGTGATCGCCGCCGATCCGGAGCTGACCCAATTTCCCCAGCGGCACCGCCCGAGCTTGAATTAGTTAGTAATCTTCTTCATCCCAGTCATCCTCCTCTTCTGCGAGATCCATGTCTGGATCGTCATCGAACGTCATCACTACACCATTGCTGGGAAGGTTGGACAAGTCATACTCACCACGAGGACGGCGGCGCGGTGGCTCGGCGTAGTCGTCTAGGCTGTCATCATAGTCATCCAGATCGTCGTCGTACTGTCCATCATCCACAAAATCATCGGCTTCACGGGCTCTAGCAGGCTCACGATCTCGTTCACGATTGCGGTCGAAGCTAGTGCGATCATCATCAACCCACGCATCCTCGTCTTCAAGCACATCAGCAAAGTTGTCATCATCCCGCAGGCGGCCCACGACAGCATTGCTCGGCAAACTAGCCGCTAGTTGATCGAGTGAGTTGTCCCAATCGTCGCCGTAGTCATCTTCGGCATCACTATCTTCATCAGCCGCCAGCGCCGGGTTATCAGCGTCACGGCGATCTGTCCAGCCAGCGTCTACTTCGGTCTCGCGATCGCGAAAACCCAGTACTGCATTACTAGGCGGTAGGTAGTCGTCATCGGCATAGTCAGCGTCATCACGCGGTTGATCACGGTAGGCGGCGGCACGGGCGGCTTGCTCGGCTTCTGCGGCCAAGCGATTTTCCTCAAGCTCTGTTTCTGAGAGGATCACACCATTACTGCGTACCTGAGGCCGAAAACGATTAAACGCAGCCTGAATCCGGCGCGACGGCTCTGGTGATTGAGGCTTGACACTGGGGCGGCGGCGAACCTCTTCCCGTTCGGGCGCAGTACCAAAATCAACCACCTCACCCTGGACAAAACCGTTACTCGGAATTGCCACATCCGGAAACGCCGAGGGCGGCAGCGGCTCAGCGTCCAGTGGCTCTAGCTCGACCTCAACCTGCTGACGCGGTACCGACCAGGTATCACCCTGCCACTGCTCTTGCTGCACCCAACGTCGTTTTCGGGGCTGCTTGCCCAAGCGTAGCCGGATCACCTCAGCCTTGTATTGTGAAGCCCCATCTTGGTGATTGTAGGCTTGGATACCCATGGCACTCGAGCCCGGCAGCGCCTTGAGATTAGGGTCTGGCCCTTCGATCGCGACAAAAAACTTCAGCCCCGTTACCCGCTGCCACAACGAGACTTCATCCTTGGGTACAAACGTCCCCACCGTCACCTGCGACTGCCGTATCTGCTTAAGAACGTGTCGCCAATCCGGCGGCGGCTTCACAACCACCTGCAACCCTTTATGCAGCTTGAGGCCATAGGACAACATGACGCGATACATAGCGGCGCGGGGTAGTGAGAGCTGGATTCACCGTAGCAAATCCTGAGGAAGGCTATGTAACGTCACATAAGTGAACGTTGCATCGGTGGTTTGACTACCTAGTCACACAGCCAGGGCAACGTTACAGGCCGCAAGGCAAATACGACAAAAAAGGATCCCTGATGGGATCCCTGAATCAAGGTAAGTTTTCGAGTTGCTTCACGTTAACCTACATTAATCACAGTCTGCCCTAGTCGAGCACCTCAAGATAGTCGCGCACACGGTTACGACGCTTGGGTTGACGCAGCTTTTGCAACGCCTTTGCTTCAATTTGGCGCACACGCTCACGCGAGAGATCTAAAGCGCGCCCAATCTCAGCCAGAGAGTAGGTACGGCCATCACCCAGGCCAAAGCGCATTTGGATCACATCCCGTTCGCGGGTCGTGAGGTCAGCTAAGAGGTTTTGCAGATCGCGATGGAGTGCTTCGCGCATCATCATCTCTTCGGGCGAAATATCTTCCGCCTCGAGCAAATCACCCAGCTCGGTATCTTTGTCTTTACCGACCTTGGTTTCGAGGGACACCGAACGCGGCACCCGTACTAATAAATCACGCACCTGGGGCGGCGTCATCTCTAGCTCGCGGGCGATGTCCTCAATGCTGGCGGTGTGGCCCTGTTCTTGAGAGATCTTGCGCTGCGCTTTCTTGATTTTGTTTAGCTTTTCGGTGATGTGCACCGGCAGCCGAATTGTACGACTTTGGGTCGCGATCGCCCGCGTAATGCCCTGACGAATCCACCAGTAAGCATAGGTACTAAAGCGATAGCCCTTGGTTGGGTCAAACTTCTCGACGGCTCGCTCAAGACCAAGGGTGCCTTCCTGGATTAGATCTAAAAGCTCTAAGCCCCGATTCTGATATTTTTTGGCAACCGAAACTACTAGGCGCAGGTTCGCCTTAATCATGTGCTCTTTGGCCCGCTCGCCAGTGCGTTGCAGGCGTTGGAGATCAGCCGCCGGCATTTTGACAGCCGCAGCCCAATCGGCTAGTGTCGGCGGTGTCTCTGCCGCTTCAATTAGGGCTTGGCGCTTTTCAACGAGGGCCATGTAGCGCTGTACTTTCTGGGCGAGGGCTACTTCTTCATCACGGCCTAGCAGCGGTACACGACCGATCTCTTGGAGATACAAGCGCACCAAGTCTGTTGAGCGCCGATTAGTCGCCTTGGCCGGTGCTGCGGTCTCTTCTTCACCAAAATCGGGCTCTGTAGCGTCGATCTGGTCAGAGTCAAATTCTGTGTTGTAAGGTGTTACTGGCATAGCCTATCTTCACCGCTGAATGAGCTATAACGAGTTGTGACAGCGAGCCATTCGGGGACGCTGCTCAAACTTGCTACACATCTATTTTACGGGCTATCGCCAAATTGGGATAGGAAGCCCTACGCAGCTTAGTTAACGGTCTTCAGTGTGCCTTACTGCGCTAAAGAGTGATCTTTGTTAGATCTGTTCCCTCGATGGGCTTGACCTAGTCTCTAGAGGTAGCGCACCAGTTCAATGCGATAACGGCTCTTTTTCGTCTCAGCAATTGAGCCTACCTCTACGCGACCGCGACCGCGAATCGTAATCAGATCACCACTTTGGACTGAACGACTAGCTTGGGTAACTGTGCGCCAGTTTACCTTTACGTCACCCGTTTCGATATCGGCAGCCATCTTACTACGCGACGTGCTGAAACCCGCCGAGGCCACGGCATCGAGTCGTAACGAGGCTTCGACGGTAGTAATGGTCTTGGTTCGCGGTGAGCGAACTTTGAGTTGGTCGAGGGAAACAAGCCTAGTCTGTACCGGTACTGTCCGCACCTGCTCAAGACTCATTTCAAGGTGAGGCACCATTTCAGGTATGGCAAGAATCTGGGCACCCTGCTCGCCTAAAACCACAATGTCGCCGATGGTTTCACGCACAATGCCGGTACCAAGTACAGCGCCCAGAAAGTCGCGATGATTGGCAGTATCAAACAAGAAGTTACCACGTACTTCCAGCAACGCGAGGGGGACAGCCTCGGCAGAAGCGGTTGATTCCATAATGTCGGTACGGCCAATGGCGAGGCGCTGGCGCTCAGCTTGGGGGTAACCACCCCAGGCAAAGGTACTCAGTTCGGTGAGACGTTGCAGGCGGGGTATGATTTCAGCCAAGTCTGCCGGTGCTAAAAATTCGGAGGTGACAACGGTCCAGGTGCGCAGGGCTTGCTCTGCCAAATCGAGGATGTGAGCGAGTGTGTCACGACATTCTACGCCTTGGAGCAGCTCTGCTCGCGGCAACGTCTGGCCGGTTCTTGCCATTACACTCATGCAACCTCAAGCAGGGACAGCTAGACCGACAGGCAGAAAGCGAATGTGTGCTTCCAAGGTGCCCTTAGGTCATGAACTCATTGTAGAAAGGGCATCTGTCCCTTGCACTGCACCATACCGCAGACTTTGGCGTGATACGGCTTTATTTTCGTTTAACTCGACGCGTTAAACTGTGGCGCCGACGGCTGCTTTGACCATGGGCTCAAGTTCGCCCCGGTTGTAAAGCTCGAGGACGATGTCGCAGCCGCCAATAAATTCTCCGTCTAGATAGACTTGGGGGATGGTTGGCCAATTAGAAAAAGCTTTGATGCCTTGGCGAATGTCGGCATCTTCGAGGACGTTGACAGTGGCAAAGGGATAGCCCAAGCGTTCGAAGACTTGAACGGTGGCGGCAGAAAAACCACATTGCGGGATGTCGCGTGTACCTTTCATGTAGATAAGGACTTTGTTGTCACGGACTTGGGCCGCAATGGCTTCATGAATGGGCTCAGACATGCTGTGTGACCTCGTAAGTGTTTGCTCTTCTTATCCTACGCCCGCTTCGGTGAGGGGCAGATAGGTCGCGATCGCGATCGCATAGTCGCCATCGTGACTAATGCTCAGGCTCCAGTCTCCGGCCAGGCTAACCTGGGGCGGGCCCTGGGGTGAGGCAATGATCTCAATCTCCGTATAGCCATAGCCCTGCCAGCCCGTCCCGAGGGCTTTGACAACCGCTTCTTTGGCTGCCCAACGTCCCCCAAGACGGGCCAAGCTGTGGGGTGCCGACTGCAAACAGTACGCCTGTTCAACTGGCGTAAAGACCCGGTCTAAAAAGCGTTGACCAAAGCGAGCGTGGATAGCGGCAATGCGCGGTAGATAGACGAGATCGATCCCGACCTTAGGCAGGACTGACATTGCGGGGTTTCGCCCAATCAATGCGCAGGGGTCGCCCCATAAAGTCAGCCCCATTGGCGTGTTCAAGTGCTTCTTCTTCTTCGCCTGAGGAGCTCAGATCGACAAAAGCAAAGCCACGGGTTCGGCCCGTTTCGCGATCGGTCGGAATACTTACCGAACGCACAGTCCATCGCTCACCAAAAAAGGTTTGCAACGCTTCCGGTGAAGCTGTGTAGTTGAGATTACCAACGAACAAAGTCATGCGAGGCAAATAGGCATACGACAAGTGTTTTATCTGTATCACGGGGCGCTTGAGCGCAGGTGAAACATCACAGGTTGTAACAGAATGTTCCATGCCCTCATTAAGATTTAGCAATATGCTACTGACTGTAATGCAACGGAAACCTGCACGGAGCCAAGAACCCTAGTGCCCCACCTCACTACAGCCACATAGGCTCAAGCGTACTGGCAACAGGCAGCGAGCCATGTTGAAAACTAGTGTTATACAAAGAACCTTGGTAGTGCACCGGAAGTAATGATAGGGTTAGGAGCGTAGTGGGAATCTGCGAA
>CAZAGN010000090.1:0-9330 GCA_964484905.1 uncultured bacterium
TTGCTTGAGCCCGAGTTTCGGGGGCGTACGGATGTGGGTCTGACCCTGCAAGCCTATTTGCGCGATAGCTATGCCGATGCTGAGACGATGATTGCCTGGGTCAAAGAGCGGGGCACACCGCTGACGCTTCGCCTCGTGAAGGGTGCCTACTGGGATCAGGAGACGATTAAGGCGCGCCAGAATCACTGGGATCAGCCGGTGTACAGCGATAAGGCTGAAACTGATCTGAATTTTGAGCGGATTACCTCGCTGCTAATCGAAAACCACCGCCATCTCTATGTCGCGATCGCGAGTCATAATGTCCGCTCCCAGGCGCATACGATCGCGCTGGCGCGGCAACACAACGTCCCAGCGCGGCATATCGAGCTGCAAGTGCTCTATGGCATGGCCGACAAGCTGGGGCATGCCCTTGTCAAAGAAGGCTTCCGGGTCCGTGTTTACTGCCCCTACGGCGATTTAATTCCGGGTATGGCTTACCTGATTCGACGCCTGCTAGAGAACACCGCCAATACCTCCTTCCTGCGTCAATCGAGCCAAGTGGCTGATCCGGAGGTGTTGCTGGCAGAGCCTCAACCCGCCAGGGCGATGACTGTGCCGGCTCACAGCGGCTCTTTTGAGCCTGCGGCCAATGCCGATTTCTCGGTCGTGCAGATTCGGGATCAGTTTCTGGCAGCGATTCCGCAGGTTGAGCTGGGCAAAACCTACCCGATTTTGATTAATGGTCAGTGGCAAGACCGCAGCGAAACCCTCACATCGGTGAATCCGGCCTGCAAAACAGAAGTGATCGGTCAGATTAGTCTGGCCAGCAAAGATGATGCTCTCGCAGCCTTGGCGGCGGCCAAGGCCCAGGTCAAGATGTGGCAACGGATACCGGTTGCCGAGCGGGCGGCGGTTTTAGGCAAAGCTGCCGACCTGCTGGAAACCCGTCGCGCTGAGCTGGCGGCCTGGATGGTGCTTGAGACCGGCAAAACCCTGCGCGAAGCCGACCCGGAGATCTCGGAGGCGATTGATTTTTGTCGCTACTATGCCGCTGAGATGGAGCGTCTGGCGCGGGGCCATAGCTTTGATGTCGCCGGTGAGACCAACCGCTATATCTACCAGGGGCGGGGCATTGCTGTTGTCATTGCGCCCTGGAACTTTCCCCTCGCGATTCCCTTGGGTATGACGGTGGCGGCCCTCGTAACCGGCAACTGCACGATCCTCAAGCCCGCTGAACAATCGTCGGTGATTGGCTATCAGATCGCCCGAATCTTGGTCGAAGCGGGTGTGCCTGCGGGGGTGTTTCAGTATCTGCCGGGTTATGGCGAAACGGTGGGCGCAACCCTCGTCGAGCATCCTGATGTGCATTTGATTGCCTTTACGGGGTCGCAGGCGGTCGGCTGTCATATTTATGCCCAAGCAGCTAAGCTCCAACCGGGCCAAAAACACCTCAAGCGGGTGATTGCCGAAATGGGCGGCAAGAATGCGGTGATCATCGACAGCAGCGCCGACCTCGATCAGGCGGTGCAAGGTGTTGTGCAATCGGCTTTTGGTTTTAGTGGTCAAAAGTGTTCGGCCTGTGCGCGGGTCATTGTCCTAGAGAGTATCTACGAGACCGTCATTGAGCGCTTGGTGGCGGCGACGGAATCGCTGGCGGTGGGTGATCCCCGCTTGCCCGGTACCAAGGTCGGCCCGGTCATTGACGCTGAATCCCAGGCGCGGCTGCAGACGGCGATCGCGACGGCGCGGGCGCAATTTCCGGTGGCACTGGCCATGCCCGCCCCTGGTGACGGCTTTTTTGTCGGGCCGGTGATTTTCCGGGATGTCGAGCCGCAGTCTGATCTGGCGCAGCAGGAGTTGTTTGGCCCGGTGTTGGCGGTGATTAAGGCGAAGGACTTTGCCGAGGCGATCGCGATCGCGAATGGCACCGACTACGCCCTGACTGGCGGCCTCTATTCCCGCACCCCCGCCCATATCGAGCAAGCCCAGGCTGAGTTTGAGGTCGGCAATCTGTATATCAACCGGGGCATTACCGGCGCGATTGTCGAGCGGCAACCCTTTGGCGGCTACAAGCTATCGGGGGTCGGCTCCAAAGCCGGTGGGCCGGATTATCTGCTGCAATTCCTTGAGCCGCGCACGATTACCGAAAATATTCAGCGACAAGGCTTTGCGCCGTTGGATGAGTCCTAGGCTGTGACCCCGCCCTGTCATCTCGGTGCTTGGGTGTAATCCCATTGTGTCAAGGGTCGGTCAGCGGCGGGGATCAAGGCTATTGTTAGACTAAAGATCACACCATTGTGGGACTGCCTCCTATGGCTAAGTATGATTCGCACCTCAAATGCTCCTTTTGCGGCAAGTCTCAAGAGCAGGTGCGGAAGCTTATCGCTGGCCCTGGGGTCTATATCTGCGATGAATGTGTTGATCTGTGCAACGAAATTTTGGATGAGGAGCTGTACGAGGGCAACGCCACCCCGGCCCAAGCCGCACCCGCCCGCCGTGAGCAAGCCAGTGAAAAGCGGACACCTAAGCCAATTCCTAGCCTAGCGCAGTTGCCCAAACCCAAAGAAATCCGTCGCTACCTCGACCAGTATGTAATCGGCCAAGATGACGCCAAAAAGGTGCTCTCGGTGGCGGTCTATAACCACTACAAGCGCCTCAGTGCTGGTGCTGCCGATGATGACGGTGTCGAAATTCAAAAGTCGAATATTCTGCTGATTGGCCCCACAGGCTCGGGCAAGACACTCCTGGCCGAAACCCTGGCGCGGATGCTGGATGTCCCGTTCGCGATCGCCGATGCAACCACCCTCACCGAGGCGGGCTATGTCGGCGAAGATGTCGAGAATATTCTGTTGCGTCTGCTCCATGTTGCCGATTTGGATGTTGAAGAAGCGCAGCGCGGCATTATTTACATTGACGAAATTGACAAAGTTGCCCGCAAGAGCGAAAACACCTCAATTACCCGCGATGTCTCGGGGGAAGGCGTGCAGCAAGCGCTGCTGAAAATGCTGGAAGGGACGATCGCGAGTGTGCCGCCCCAGGGTGGTCGCAAGCATCCCTACCAAGACTGCATCCAGATCGATACCAGCAACATCCTCTTTATTTGCGGTGGAGCCTTTGTCGGCCTCGATAAGGTGATCGATCAGCGGGTCGGTCGCAAGTCGATGGGCTTTGTCCAGGCAACTGAAGGTCAACCCAGTCGCGAAGACCGCATGAATGACGCGCTGAAGTTCTTGACGCCGGAAGATCTGGTCAGATACGGCATGATTCCCGAATTTATTGGCCGCCTGCCGGTGCTCGCAAGCTTGGAGTCGTTAGACGAGAAAACCCTGGAGACGATTCTCACCCAGCCCCGCAACGCTATTGTCAAGCAGTATCAAAAGTATCTGCACATGGATGGGGTTGATCTGGAGTTTGAAGCCGGCGCTGTCACCGCGATCGCGAAGGAAGCCTTCCGCCGTAAAACCGGTGCCCGCGCCCTCCGCGCGATCGTCGAGGAGATCATGCTGGATCTGATGTACGAAGTGCCCTCCCGCAAAGACATCAAGCGTTGCTTTGTCACCAAAGAAATGGTCGAAAAGCGCAACACCAGCGAACTGCTGCTGCATCCCTCCAGCCTCTTTAAGCCCGAATCGGCCTAATTATGCTTGCGCTTGCCATGACTGCCCTGGCCATCTACTGGGCCTTTAGCCCCGCCTGGGAGCGCCTGACGGCTGATCTAGAGCAGCCTTTGGGTGCGGCTGTTGCCTCGTTATGCAGCCTCTTGCCCGTCGCGATCGCGGCGGTAGGGACGGTACGGCTGACGAATTGGCTGGTTGAACCCTCTTGGACCGCATCCCTCGCTTTTTTAGCCTGTGTGGGCGCGGGAGTGTATCATCTAGGCCGCTTACAGCAGGATGATAAGCCTAATTAATCACACAGACTAGTCATTGCTTTCCCCCTCTATGATGGGTAGGCATAGCTGGCGGGCGATATGGTCAAGGTTGGATTGTTGCATTCGCTCTCCGGCACGATGGCCGCTAGCGAAGCACCGATTATTGATGCGGCCCAGCTCGCGATCGCCGAAATGAATGCCCAGGGCGGTGTCTTGGGTGAACCCATCGAGGCTGTGGTTGCCGATGGGGGTTCCTATGATCGCAACTTTATCGTCGCGGCCCAGCACCTGCTTGAAGCTGGCATTACGACTCTCTTTGGCTGTTGGACATCCTCGAGCCGTAAGTCAATTCGACCCCTCCTGGCGCAGTACAATGCTCTACTCTGGTATCCGGTGCAGTACGAGGGTCTGGAAGAAGATGCGCACATTATTTATGGTGGTGCCTGCCCCAACCAACAACTCGAGCGGGCGCTGGGCTGGTTGCTCGAACAAGGGCGGCGGCGGCTGTTTATTGTCGGCTCGGAGTATGTGTTCCCGCTAACGGCAGGCCGTTTACTGGCCTCGCAGTTGCAGTACGAGGGTGGCGAGTTAGTCGGGGAAGTCTATGTGCCCTTGGGCTGCCAGGACTTTGGCGCCGTCATTGAGGCGATCGCGACGGCCCAACCCACAGTCATTTTTAATACCCTCAATGGCGATAGTAACCGAGGCTTTTATCAGCAACTGGCAGCGGCAGCTCTGCCTGATGTGCCCGTGATGGCCGTCAGCATCACTGAGACCGATCTGGCAGATATGGGTGCGGCGGCGGCAGGGCACTGGCTCTGCAACAGCTATTTTCAGTGCGTGCGTGAACCTGCTAATCAGACGTTTGTCGAGGCGTTTCAAGCACGCTATGGTCGCGATCGGGTGACAACTGCGCCTCTTGAAGCCACCTACACCCACCTGAAATTATGGCAGCAGGCTGTCGAAGCCGCCGGCAGTTTTGACCCCATGGCTGTCCGCGCAGCGGCTGTTGGTCAGACGGTGGCGGCACCGTCAGGGCATGTCACTATCGAAGCGAACCACCACATCAAGCGCCATTGCTACATTGCCCAGGTTCAGCCCAATACCCAGCCGGAGCGTTTGCCCCAGCTCCGGATCATCTGGCAAAGTCCGCAGCAGATCCGGCCTCTGCCCTGGTTGGGTGTGGAAGAATCGACCTTTCGTAACCCCATCACCCTGCGCAATCTGCTGGCGGAGGTGCCCGACTGGATTCAAACCTCGATGCAATTGAAGCAAGAAATTCGCGATCGCGAAGCTGCCGAAGCCGCCCTTGCTGCTGCCAAGGCCGAAATCGAAGCCCTAAATGCCCAACTCACCCAGGACAATCAGCGCATGGTTGCGGAGCTGGATGTGGCGCGGCAATTACAGCGGATGATTTTGCCCAAAGCTGCCGAACTCGCTGAGATTCACGATCTTGATATTGCCGGATTCATGCAGCCCGCCGACGAGGTTGGTGGTGATTATTACGACGTGCTGCACCAAGAAGGTGGCTTTACAACCATTGGCATTGGTGATGTCACAGGGCATGGTCTGGAGAGTGGGATCTTGATGCTGATGACCCAAACGGCCATCCGCACCCTCCAGGCCGCCCAAGAAACTGATCTGGTGAAGTGCCTTAACGCGATTAACACGGTGATTTACCGCAACCGTCAGCGTATGGGCTCATACCGTAACCTGACGTTGTCCTTGCTTGATTATCGCCAGGGCCAACTGACCATTTGCGGTCAACACGAAGAAGTTTTGCTGGTGCGCGCCCCCGGCCATGTCGAGCGGATCGATACCCTCGAGCTGGGCTTCCATGTCGGCATGCTTGAAGACATTTCCCAATTTGTCAGCCTCTACCATGTCCAGTTAGAGATTGGTGACGGTATTGTTTTGTATACCGATGGCATTACCGAGGCCGAAAACAACGGGCGCAAACTCTACGGCCTCGAACGCCTAATTCAGCAAATCGAGCAAGGTTGGTCGAGCACTGCGACAACGTTGAGACGGCAGATTATCATAGACCTCAAAGCTCATATCGCCGAGCACGTGGTCTATGACGATATCACCCTGGTTATCTTTAAGCGTCTAGCGTAGTAAGGTCATGGTCTTTGAGTATTCGCCACCTGAATTGACCGAGCTACTGTTACTGCGACAGGATAATCAGCGCCTTGAGCGTGAGAATGCTCTGCTTAAGGCAGCCCTGGCCGATAAACCCGCCACTGAGCTCTACCTCTACAGCCAGAAGCTTTTGACTGCTGTGGCCGAGCACGAAGTCTCCCTCAAAACCCTCCTGGATGTGGTGCTGCAACAAAAGCAAGATCTAGAGATTATGGGCGATATTTTAGCTGAGCATGGCGATAGCCTCGATGCTCAGTGGTACGAGCGCTTTCAGCAGGTTAAGCAAGAAGCGAATCTTGATAGTCTGACAGGCATTGCCAATCGGCGACGCTTTGATGCCCGGTTGCAGCAGGAAATTAGTCGGCATCACGAGCACGCCACCCCTCTGGCTCTCATCCTGCTGGATATTGATGATTTCAAATACTATAACGATCACCATGGTCATCCGGCGGGTGATGCCTGTCTTCAGCGTGTGGCCGCGCTCCTAGGGCAGTGTTTGCCCGAAACAGAGGCCCTCGTGGCCCGTTATGGCGGTGAGGAATTTACCTGTCTGTTGCCTGGTACTGGTCTGACGGTCGCGATCGCGATCGCCGAGCAAATCCGTACTCTGGTTGCCACCCAAACCGAAATCACGGTCAGTTGCGGCGTTGCCAGCACCGAAACCACCGACGTGGGCGAACTCATTCAACAGGCCGATGCCGCCCTTTATCGCGCCAAAGCGAGTGGGCGTAACACGGTCGTTAGCGCTGATGGGTTGTCACCGCCTACGCCATAACTGCGAGCAAGACGCGGTATCCTATCAATACCCATTTACTAATGTCTATGTTTGACGTCTTGACATAGGCTTTACAATAAATAGTGCTGTATGTAGTGAGCGAATGCTTACCCTAGAGAGCTTTGGTTCGGCGGAAATCTTTAATGATGAGACCCAAGAGTATCTCACCATTCATTTTTCGGCGGGTGACGATGCTCGCCAAGAACGGTGGCGAAACTATGGTCTGTCTGCCGAGTTCCTGGGTGACTACTTTGCTAACTTTTTTCCCGGCGAGACCTTACCGGGACGGCGCTTGACCAAACGTGACGTGATCAAGGGCACGGTTACGTTTGTTGCCAACGAGCTCATCGAAAACGCAATCAAATTCAATCTTAAGGAAACGACCAAGCCCATTGAAATCTCACTCCAGCTTCACCCCAGTCAGCTTGTGTTTAAGGTAACTAACTATGTCAATCCTCAAAGTGCTGAGCGTTTTCGGCAGTTCCTTGAACCCATTCATCAAGCTGACGACCTCGAAGCCCTAATGCTGGCTCAGATGGAGGATGTTGCCCTAACAGGCCGCGATTCTCGTATGGGTATTTTGACGATGATGTGTGACTATGGCATTACCTTCGGCTGGCGTTTCCGCACCATTGAGCCTGAGATTATCGAAGTTAACGTGGCTGCCCGTCTTGACATTGAGTAAGTGATGCAAATTGTATGGCCTTAGAAACATCTGATTATCGAATTGTTTACATACCCGAAACAGCCACAGTCATTCTGAGTGGCTTTTTGCGGCTCAACGGTATGGGCGAGTACCAGCCGATTATGGACTACATGCTCTCAGTCCTGGAAACCCTCGATCACTGCACCCTTGATCTAAGAGAACTGGAATTCCTCAACAGTTCGGGTATTAGTATGCTATCAATTCTGGTCGTTAGAGTACGTGAATCAAAAACCATCAGGCTGACATTTTTAGGCACATCAGCCGTGCTGTGGCAAACGCGCTCCCTCAAAAATCTTAAGCGCTTGCTACCCACCCTCGAAATCATTTTGGAATAGACTCACACCCAGGTTCATGGCCTTGACTAGGTTTATGACCTTGGCGGATAGCCTGGCTCGGCCAGTCATTTATCGAAGCGAATCTATGACCAATCATTAACATTGCTCATTTTGTGTTGCAGGTGATCCACAAGCTGGCTGTTAAGTTTCTGCCGGTAAAGCTTAGCCGTACCATCTCTGTGTAGGTCGTTCAGAGTAAGTCGTTCAGACTTCTAGCGTCTATGTTGCGCAGTGCTTTTTGTCGTCAAAACAAGCATTAGCACCATAGATAAGTGCATCACTTGTCTGAATATCAAAAGTCAATAGTCTATACCTGTAAATCGTCTTGCTTGCCTGCTCGGATTAGGCACCACAGTTGCATCAAGAGTGACCAATCATAGTAATGTAAACCTATGTTTCTGTGTCTCTGCGCTATGTGTCGTTTGCGCAACACAAGTCCCTCGTGATAAACAACTGATTTCGATGACTCTACAGACTCGATTCAGTGGGGAGTACTTTTGAACAGCATTTGGAACAGCAGCCTCTGGAGCCGGCGCGAATGGTTTGCTAACCCACGCCAAGACATTCTGGCTGGGGCGGTGGTTGGCTTGGCCCTCATTCCCGAGGCGATTGCCTTTTCGATTATTGCTGGTGTCGATCCGAAGGTTGGGCTCTACGCCTCATTTATCATTGCGGTGATTACGGCCTTTTTGGGCGGGCGACCCGGCTCGATCTCGGCGGCGACAGGCGCGATGGCCTTGCTGATGATTGATTTGGTGCGTGATCATGGCTTGCCCTTTCTGTTTGCTGCAACCTGCCTCACGGGCATCTTCCAAATTCTTTTTGGCGTACTGAAGCTGGCACGGCAAATGAAATATGTGCCCCGGGCGGTGATGATTGGCTATATCAATGCCCTGGCTGTGCTGATTTTCTTGGCGCAGTTGCCGCAGCTGACGAATGTGCCTCTGGCGGTCTACGGCATTACGGCATTATCGCTGGCAATTATTTACATCTTGCCCCGCTTTACCAAAGCCGTGCCTTCGCCCTTGGTGGCGCTGACGGTGATGACGATCGCGACGATTGGCCTTGGTCTAGATGTCCCCACGGTGGGCGATATGGGTGAGCTGCCCACGACGCTGCCCTTCTTCAGCTTGCCTCAGGTGCCCCTAACCCTCGAAACGCTCCAGATTATTCTGCCGACTTCGTTAACGATGGCGGTGGTCGGTCTGCTGGCGTCTTTTCTGACGGCAGCGCTCGTCGATGAGATTACCGATACACCGAGCGACAAAAACCAAGAGGCCAAAGGTCAGGGTATTGCCAATGTTGTCTCGGCCTTTTTTGGGGGCATGGCGGGCTGCGGCATGATTGGTCAGTCGGTGATTAATGTCCAGTCCGGCGGGCGGACACGTCTGTCAACACTGGCCTCAGGGGTGTTTCTGCTGGTGGCGATCCTTTTCTTGCAGGGCTTCGTCCGCCAGATACCCATGGGCGCTTTAGTGGCCGTTATGGTCATGGTCGCGATCGGTACCTTCCGCTGGCGCTC
>CAZAGN010000091.1:0-9258 GCA_964484905.1 uncultured bacterium
GGGGTTGAGATCATCTCGCCCGCTACCAGATCGACCGTTTCGGGGTCAGACGTTTCACCTCTAGATAAATGTATTTGCGAAAGTTAGGGAGTGTAATCAGCTACACTCACATCAATAGGCTCAGTTCGTGACCGAGTCCCTAAAACCCTTGCTGTGCCTAGGCTTCCGACCGATGGAGATAAGCGGATTCGAACCGCTGACCCCTTCAATGCCATTGAAGTGCTCTACCAACTGAGCTATATCCCCTTGGGCTCTTTAGCCTAGCACCCTCGGCTTTGATCATTCAAGACCATGCTGCCTGGGGAAGAGAATGTAAGAATGGTAGCCAAGATCTGTGCCAACGAATGCCATGACTGCTGTGACCGAAAAGCCCATCCCCGAGACCGAAGAATTTCCTGATGAAGTGGAGATGACGCTCCTCGAGCATCTAGACGAGTTGCGGACGCGCCTGTGGGCCAGTGTTCTCGCGGTGATTGCCTGTGTGGTTGGCTGCTTTTTTGTGGTCAATCCGATTGTGCGGATTCTGGAGCAACCGGCAGGGGATGTGACGTTCCTTCAGTTGGCGCCGGGGGAATACTTTTTTGTCTCACTGAAGGTGGCGGCCTATAGTGGCATTGTGTTGGCAACACCAATTATCGTCTATCAAATTGTGCGCTTTGTTTTGCCCGGTTTGAGTGTCTCCGAAAAGCGCTTTGTCCGGCCTGTGGTGCTGGGGTCGGGAATCTTGTTCCTGGCGGGGTTGGTTTTTGCACATCAGGTGTTGATTCCGGCAGCTCTGAATTTCTTTATTGGCTATGGCGAGGGCGTAGTGGCTCAGTCGTGGTCGATCGAACGCTATTTTGAGTTTGTCTTGCTGCTGCTTTTTAGTACGGGTATTGCCTTCCAGGTGCCGGTGCTGCAAGCCATTCTTGGTGCCTTTGGCGTCGTGAGCTCGGGACAGATGTTTCAGGCTTGGCGCTATGTGGTTTTGGGGGCGGTGGTTGCGGGGGCCATTTTGACGCCTTCGACCGATCCGCTGACCCAAAGTTTGCTGGCGGGTGCAGTCACGGTGCTGTATTTAATGGGTACAGGCTTTGTGAAATTGATGGGGCGCTAGTTGATGTTGTTGGGCCATGAACGTCGTAGCCGTGGTTTAGCGCTTTCGCTGGCGCTGCTGCCGCTTGTTGGTGCCGTAGCCTATGCTCGGGGGCTGCCACATATTCCTTGGGCTTGCCCGTTACGGAGTTTGACGGGTGTGCCGTGCCCGACCTGTGGCATGACGCGGGCCTTTGTCGCGCTGGCCAGTGGTGATCTGGCAGGGGCCGTGCAGCACCATGCATTTGCCCCTGTGCTGGCGGTCGGTTTTGGCTTTATTGCAGGGCATTGGTTGCAAGAATTGCGCCAGAATCGACGCCTACCGTTGCCCAAAGGCAGCCTTGCTTTGGGCTGGAGCCTCTTGACAGCCAATGTTGTCTACTATGGGCTGCGCTTACAGGGTTGGTATCACACTGGTGAGCTGGCCGCTGCAATCCGGGCGGCCCCGCTAACGACCTGGCTGACGGGGGTGGGGAATTAGCTAGAATGCCAGCGTGATCGCAAAAGCAGTGTGGGTCAAGTATTTGTGAATCGAGTGTTGCGGGATAAAGCTTTGGTCCGGGCGCTGTGGCGTAGCAAGTATCTTTTGGTTGTGTTGCTGACGCTGGGTACCTGGGAAGCGACCCAGTCGTTTAGTCATACAAAACTTTTGTTGCCGATTTATTTGTGGGGTATCCCGGTGCAACTGGTGGGGTTAGCAGGAGTATTGCTCTGGCAGCGCGGGCGGCGCTCTAAGGACACCTCGGCACACGAATAGCGCATTGAATAATTGATTAAACGAGTAATTGATTGAACGTACTGGTTACATCCATGGCAGATAACGCGATTCACATTGGTGTCCTGGGTGGCAGTGGCCTTTACCAGATGGCAGACTTACAAGACGTCGAGACTATCAGTCTGACCACACCCTGGGGTGAACCTTCGGACAGCTATCGAGTCGGGACACTGGCAGGAGTGCGGGTCGCTTTTCTGGCTCGTCATGGCCAGGGCCACCGTCTGCTACCGACCGAAGTGCCCTATCGGGCCAATATCTATGGCTTTAAGCAATTGGGTGTGCGGTATTTGATCTCGGCTTCGGCGGTGGGTTCGCTGAGTGAGACGATTGCCCCGCTGGATATTGTGGTGCCGGATCAGTTTATTGACCGTACTCAGCATCGCCAAGCAACTTTTTTTGGGGCGGGGGCGGTGGCGCATATCAGTTTTGCCGATCCGGTCTGTCCGGCCTTGGCAAGGGTGTTGATTCGAGCGGCTCAGGCACTAAAGTTTCCGGGGCTGACGATTCATCCTCAGGGTACCTATGTCTGTATGGAGGGGCCAGCTTTTTCGACGCGGGCGGAGTCGGAGCTGTATCGCCGTTGGGGCGCACAGGTGATTGGCATGACCAACCTGACGGAGGCAAAGTTGGCGCGGGAGGCAGAGATTGCCTATGCCACACTGGCTTTGGTGACAGATTATGACTGCTGGAATCGCGATCGCGAGGCGGTCAGTGTCGAGATGGTGATCGATAACCTCAATCGTAATGCGGTGCATGCGCAGCAGGTGATTGCGGCGGCTGTGGCGCAGTTGGCGGTGGATCCGCCAGTTTCGATAGCTCACACAGCCTTGAAGATGGGCTTGCTGACGCCGCCCGCCGCAATGCCACCGGAAACCCGCAGCCGCCTCGCAGCCCTCCTTGCGGGGTTAGCTTAGAGTGCTGCAATGGGCGGCGGCGGATATCACCACGCTGCTGGCTGTGGCGGGGCTGAGTGCGATCGCGACGGTAATTCTCGCAATCCCGCGACCTCGCTTGCTGGCGCTGGTGCTGGTGGGTTTGGCGGCTCTCCTGAGCAGTCTTTGGCAGGGGTATGGTACCGCTGTGTATAGCCTGGCTGAGCCTGTGGTCTTGGTCAGTCTTTTGGGCGGTTGGTTGGTGGGCTATCGGCGCTGGGGTGGCCGCTGGGGGCTGGTTACCCTGGTCGCGATCGTCGGTCTGGGCTGTGGAGGTGATACGGCGTCATGGTTGCCGCTGCTGTGGGGGGCGGGCTTGGGGGCGATGCTGTCGCCAGAGGTGAGTGTAGTTGCGATCGCGATCGCGACCCTCAGCGATCAGGGCCTGTACGCCCTTCTTAGCCATAGTCCTCTGACACTAGCGGCCACCAAGCTCACAGCTCTGGTAGTTTTTGGTGGCTTAAGCCTGCGGTTCAGGCCCACACCGCCACATCAACTCGACTAGCACTCGCCTAGGCCATATCGCGGAAGAGGGGCGTACTCAGGTAGCGCTCGCCAAAGCTAGGCTGCATGGCAACGATCAGCTTGCCAGCGTTTTCGGGACGTTTCGCGATCGCGATCGCCGCGGCCACCGTGGCACCGGTCGAAATGCCCGAAAGTAGCCCTTCTTCACGGGCCAAGCGTCGCCCATAGTCAAAGCTAACGGCGTCTTCAACGGGATAGACCTCATCAATGACGCTGCGATCCAAAATATCGGGGATAAAGCCGGCGCCAATACCCTGAATATCATGAAAGCCCGGCTTGCCGCCGCTGAGAATAGGGCTTTGACTGGGCTCGACCGCAACAACCTGAACGCTTGGCTTCTGCTCCTTGAGGTAGCGCCCCACCCCCGTAATCGTGCCACCGGTACCTACCCCAGCGACAAAAATATCGACTCGCCCTTCGGTGGCTTGCCAAATTTCAGGGCCAGTCGTGGTGTAGTGAATCTCAGGGTTGGCCGGATTGGTAAACTGACCCAACATCACAGCGTTAGGCGTTTTGCGGACAATTTCCTCCGCCTTCCAAATCGCGGCACCCATACCCTGACCATCACCCACCAGTACCAGCTCGGCACCGTAGGCCGCCAAAAGCAGGCGGCGTTCGACACTCATCGACTCGGGCATGGTAATAATCAGGCGATAACCTAAAGCGGCGGCGGCCATCGCCAGACCGACCCCCGTATTCCCGGAAGTGGGCTCAACTAAAATCGTCAGACCTGGGCGAATGGTGCCGGCTGCTTCGGCAACCCGAATCATGTTGACCGCAATGCGATCTTTAATTGAGGCGGCGGGATTAAAACTCTCCAGCTTGAGTACGACCTCGGCAGGCAGGCCGCGCGTCAGTCGCTGGAGACGCACCAAGGGTGTATAACCAATGAGCTCGGTGATGTTGTTCGCGATCGTCATGCCTTAGTAACGTGGCGGAAAATCATCACGCCGCCGCTCAAAATCACGCTGCCGCTGCTCGGGGTTAAAGGGCTCCCGCCGGGGCGGTTCGGGGCGATTGCGCGAGGCATCGGGCTTGCTACCAATAGGGGCAATCCCCGTCGAGGAGAGGCCACGGTTAGCAAGATATTCGAGGTTACGCTGGCGAATGACCGTATCGTAATTTTCCTTGGGGCTGCCCTCAACCAGCATGAGCTGCTTCCAAGCGCTCAGCAGAATACCAGCAGCCTGCTGCTCGCTGTAACCATTTTGGCCCGCATAGCGAATCGCATACTCATCGGCGGCAATCTGGGCTTTTTGACCTTTCTCCGAGCGGCGGAGCATCAAGAAGGCCAAACCGGCCAAGCCTGAGGCCAAGCCAATACCGAGGGCGTCGGATAGCTGCATCTCAACCAAGAATCCCGTTGCGCCAATACCCAGCAAGGCTGGATAGACAATCAAAGCCGCCCAGTTGTTACCCAGGGCAACTTCAGTCGCGAGGGCCGCTTCACGCAAGAAATAAATGCGCTGCTGATCGGCGTTGAGGCGACGCCAACGGAGCGGGTCGATCGCGAAACAGGTGCGGTCTTGCCACGGAAAGCGAAACTTGGGCTGAATGACGCGCTCTTGCTCATCGGTGCCCAGATCAATCTCGACATCGGCCCGAATTTCGTAGGGCAGGAACTGAATCAGACGGTCGAACTCAGAGTTAGGATTCATTACTGCGGCAAGAACGTTAACTTATGTTATAGCATCGCATGGCAGATTCGCTTGCGCTTGCGAGCCCTTAATCGAGCCACAGCGAAAAGCCTTGAAAGTCTTGCCAAAACTGACTTTCAGGCTCTGGCAGGGCTTTGGTTGGCCCCTATTTTCCTGACAAGGTCGCTTTTCTGGCTAGAGCTTGTTTGGGTACAGCCTGCGGCGACGACCGATGCGCCCTGAGCTGCCGCAGTCCAGCCTGTCCCAGGCAGAACTTCGCTGGTAAAGCTTCTGATAAAGCGGTGCGTAAGACTTTTTGAGTAGGACTTTACTAATAGACTTGAACCAGGGGAACCGAGCCAATCCCTGCGGCGCTCGGGCCCAACTGCGACCTAACCGTATGATGAACGGTAGCATTCCTCCAGCTCATGCCAAACGTTGCTCGCCCCATTCAGTCTGGTCATTACCCCGCCAAAGAGCTGTGCAGTCAGTGTGGCCTCTGCGATACGACCTACATTCGCTATGTCAAAGATGCCTGCGCTTTTCTGCATCAGCAGTTTGATGATCTCGAAACAGCCGCCCACGGTCGCCCCCGCAACCTAGACGATGAGCTCGAGCTGTATTTTGGTGTCCACACCAGCATGACCGCCGCCCGCAAGACGCAACCGATTGAAGGGGCACAGTGGACAGGCATTGTTAGTTCGATCGCGATCGCGATGCTGGCGCAGCAGTGGGTCGAGGGCGTGGTTTGTGTCCAAAACAGCGATACTGACCGCTTTCAGCCAGTGCCGGTGCTGGCCCGAACTGCCGAGGCGGTGTTGGCAGCCAAGGTGAATAAGCCCACCCTGTCACCCAACCTCTCAGTCCTTGATTTGATTAAAGAATCCGGGCTCAAGCGGCTGCTTGTAATTGGCGTTGGCTGCCAAATTCAAGCGCTACGGGCTGTGCAAGCTGAATTGGGCCTAGAGAAGCTCTATGTACTGGGCACGCCCTGTGTCGATAATGTCAGTCGAGCTGGTTTGCAGAAGTTTCTGGAGACTACCAGCCGCTCGCCCGAAACCGTTGTCCATTATGAATTTATGCAGGATTTTCGGGTTCACTTCAAGCACGAAGATGGCTCGATTGAGAAAGTGCCCTTCTTTGGCCTCAACACCAAAGAACTAAAGGATGTCTTTGCGCCCTCGTGCATGAGCTGTTTCGACTACACCAACGCCCTCGCTGATTTGGTTGTGGGCTATATGGGGGCACCCTATGCCTGGCAGTGGGTGATGCCCCGCAATGCCACAGGGCAAGCGATGCTCGATTTAGTTGCCGACCAACTGGAAACCCAGCCCGTCAGCAGTCAAGGCAACCGCAAAGCCGCAGTGCAGCAGGGCATTGGTGCCTACGATCAGGCGCTGACCCTGCCCATGTGGCTGGCACAGACGATGGGTATCTTTATCGAGCGCTTTGGCCCTAAGGGGTTAGAATACGCCCGTTTTTCGATTGATTCGCACTTTGCACGCAATTACCTGTTTGTGAAGCGCCACTATCCTCAGAAGCTGGAGTCTCATGTGCCCGAGTTTGCCAAACGAATTGTGGCGCAGTATCAGTTGCCGAAGTCATGAACTGAGTCTTATCGCTGACCGTGAAGTGCAGCAGCAAATAATTCAGTATCGGTGTCTGTCAGCTACTCACAGCATTTGGCTGGCTGGGTGGTGCCTGCATATTGGTGCAGTCCCCTACTCACCCTACGCTCATCTTTAACCAGTCAAATACCTGTTGGGCTGTCAGGTCTAACTCAATTCCCTTTAACACGACTAACTTATCGTTTTGCCAGTACAATTCTGGCTGCTGCTGCGGTTGAAAGATCATAATGGAGTGATCATCGGGGTCAACTAACCAACCCAGCTGACAGCCATGCTTTAAGCAATGCAAGATGTTACCCATAACCCGATTGGAACTTTGATCGGATGAAAGGATTTCAAGCGTCCAATCGGGAGCCACGAACACATTATCTAAGGGTTCGTCGTTCTCATCAAGTTCGATAGTTTGCCAGCAAAGCACTGCTATATCTGGAATTAATGAGCGACCACTAAAAGTACAACGCAACTCTGGAAAAGCATAAGCAACTTCTGTGATTCTATTGATCGCATCAATTAATTTGCCTTGAAGTCTGGCATGGCGGGCTTTTGGCATTGGCTTTTGGCTGACCTCACCATCAAGATATTCGCTGGCAGGCTTTGTTTCTGGTAGCCTCAGAAACTCTTCCAGTGTTAGAGACTCGGGCTTCGCAACAGTCATATCGCTTGCAGGCTATCCTGAAATTCTTGCCTACAGTCTATCAAAGGCAGTCAATGCTGCCCGCTTGGTACTGCTTGCCCCGCCTGCCCTTGGTGAGGCCCCACTGAGGCGAAACTAGAAGGACGTTCGGGTAATGATTTGCTGGATATACCGCGCTATCAAGACCTCAAACAATTGGCCTAACGCTCTACTGAAAATGTAGTTCTCCTTAAATGGGTCAGGAGCCGTGATAAGCCAACAAGCCCACTACCCCGTACGGTCTAGGCCCCGGTACTGAATCGCCTCAGCAACATGAATGGCTTGGATCGCCTCACTCCCTGCCAAGTCGGCAATGCTACGGGCGACCTTGAGCATCCGGTCGGTGCCACGTGCCGACAGACCCAGTTTGCGAATCGCATTGGCAAGCAGAGTCTCGCTGGTGCTATCGAGCTGGCACCACTGGCGCAGATGGCGGCTTTGCATGTGAGCATTGCAGCTCAGTTCACCGCCAAAGCGCTGCTGCTGCCGATCGCGAGCGAGCCGTACCCGATCACGAATACTGGCGCTGCTCTCACTGACGGGGCTTTGCAAAATCTCCTCGGGCTTGAGGCGGTTAACGCGCACGTGCAGATCAATACGATCGAGCAGTGGCCCCGAAAGTCTTGCCCAGTAGCGATCTCGTTGGTTGGGGTTGCAGCTACAGGCCACCACCGGATCACCAAAATAGCCGCAGCGACAGGGGTTGGTTGAAGCAATGAGCATCGGGCGGGCCGGATACTCGATACTATGACGCGCCCTCGCAATTGTGATCGTGCCATCTTCAAGGGGTTGACGCAGTTCTTCGAGGACTTCGCGCCGAAACTCCGTCAGCTCATCCAAAAACAACACACCATGGGTAGCCAGTGAAATCTCACCTGGCTTGGGATAGGTGCCACCGCCCACTAACGCTGCCCCAGACGCCGAATGGTGGGGGGCACGAAAGGGGCGTTCGTGCTGAATCTGGCCGCCATGACGGAGGAGCCCCGCGACCGAATGAATCTGTGTCAGCTCCAGTACCTCTTGCCAGCTCATGGGTGGCAGAATACCCGGCAGGCGCTTGGCGAGCATTGTTTTGCCGGTACCCGGACTGCCGACAAACAACAGATTATGCCCCCCAGCGGCGGCAACTTCGAGGGCGCGACGGGCAAGGGTTTGTCCTTTGACCTCCGCCATATCGGGCGCATGGATATGGATTGGGGCTGCTACGACAGGGCGCTGGGATTGGGCTGGCAAAAATGCGGCTGGGTTTTGCAACCAAGTTGCGACCTCACTGAGGCTCTGGAGGCCCCAGACCTGCACAGTCTCGATCAGGGCAGCTTCGGCAGCGTTGGCAACTGGCACCACCAAACGCTGACAGCCCAGGGCTTGGGCGGCGGCGGCTACAGGCAAGACACCGGCAACAGGTTGCAAATGGCCATCGAGAGAGAGCTCGCCCAGAAATAGGGTTGAACTGAGGACTTCTGTGGCAATTTGACCCGAGGCCGCCAAAATCGCGATCGCGATCGGCAAATCAAAGCTCGGCCCCTCTTTACGCAAATCTGCCGGTGCCAGATTAATCACCACCCGTCGTTGGGGTAGCGCAAACCCGGCATTCTGCAAGGCCGCCCGCACTCGCTCCCGCGACTCCTGCACCGCCGTATCTGGCAAGCCCACCAACGCAATTTGAGGTAAGCCACCCGAAATATTGACCTCCACCGTGATGCGCTGTGCCTTGAGCCCCAGCAGCGTTGCCGCATACACCTGCGCAAACATGGCTGGTTCTCCGTTTTGCACTTGCCAATTAAATTAAGCCACAAACCCCGTGAGGTTTACGACCGAGATTGGCCCAAAGCCCGTCTGTAGACCCAGCAAGAATTGACTTAAAATATAATTTCAGTCTAAAAATACACAAATTATCAGAACATTTTGATGGCAGATGGCAGCCTTAGCACGTGACTTGGACAACTGTCACCACGATTCAGAATGTCGGCGCCAATAGTTATCAATGCTCAGTCGGTAACCATGACCAACACAT